>DATFUB010000060.1:0-8722 GCA_035261225.1 Sphingomicrobium sp. | reverse complement strand
CACATGTACCGCGCCGTCGGCGAGCGGCGGCAATTCCACCTCCTTCAGCGCGAAATTGTCCATGGTCGGGAGCCCTTGCGGGCGGCTCATCAAATGCCAGGCACGGGCCATGTTCCGTCTCCTACTCCCTCCCTGCGAGGGAGGGGCCGGTGGGTGCGAGCGCAGCGAGGTCCCGCACGTTCAACCCACCCCTAACCCCTCCCTGCCAGGGAGGGGAAGAGACAGAAAGGCCCGACGGCGAGGGGGAGCGCCGCCGGGCCAAATCAGCCTCCGGTCATGGGGAGGCTCAGCTATCCACCGCTTTAGCGGTAGGTGCTCACGAAACTTCGGGTCAGTTCGCCATGAAAAACGATCACTGGATGGATGCCGTTCCTTGGCGGACGACGGTTCCGGGCGCCAAAGCGGTGGGCCGACGCCCTGCCGGGACAAGCGATTGCACGGGGCAGATTTCGCGGCTAGGTGAGCCGCCTCCCGCAGCCCGATCCCATCGGGCTCAACGGCCAAGGCTGGGGCGCGGGGCTGTAGCTCAGATGGGAGAGCGCTGCAATCGCACTGCAGAGGTCAGGGGTTCGATTCCCCTCAGCTCCACCAGCCTTCAGCATTAAATTCTCGCTGCGGCGGGCGCCCGCACCAGCTAAGGCTTGACGAAGGCCGCCGGGCGACTGCTTGGTTGAGCCCGTCCCGTCAGCTCGTTCCAGGGAGCCACACGTGCGGTTAGCTATAATCGGCCTTGGCCGCATGGGTTCGAACATCGCCCGTCGGCTGATGCAAGGCGGCCATGACGTCGTCGCCTTCGACCTCAATCCGGCCAGTATCGCGCAATTGGCGAAGGAAGGTGCGGTTGGCGCCGATTCGCTCGAGGAAGTCGCGGCAAAATTCGACGGACCGCGCATCTTCTGGGTCATGCTGCCCGCCGGCGGCCCGACCGAGACGACGATCGCGACCTTGCGCGATCTTGCTCAGGCCGGCGACGTGATCATCGATGGCGGCAATAGCTTTTTCAAGGACGACGTTCGCCGCGCCCGGGAATGCGCGGCGCGCGGCGTTCATTATGTGGACGTCGGGACGTCAGGCGGGGTGTGGGGGCTCGAACGCGGCTATTGCCTGATGATCGGTGGGGACTCCGATGTTGTGAATCGGCTCGATCCGATCTTCGCTACGCTGGCGCCGGGCCTGGGCACGATCCCCCGAACGGCAGGCCGAGAGGCAACCAACGACCGGGCCGAACGCGGCTACATTCACGCCGGACCCGCCGGCGCCGGTCATTTCGTGAAGATGGTCCACAACGGGATCGAATATGGCCTGATGCAGGCTTACGCAGAGGGCTTCGATATCCTCAGTGGCCGAAGCTCCGACAAGCTGCCCGAGGATGAGCGGTTCTCACTCAACCTCCCCGATATCGCCGAAGTGTGGCGGCGGGGCTCGGTCATTTCCTCCTGGCTGCTGGATCTTTGCGCCATCGGGCTCGCGCACGATCCCGCGCTTGAGCATTTCTCGGGCCAGGTCGCCGATAGCGGGGAGGGCCAGTGGACGGTCGATGCGGCGATGGAGGAAGCGGTTCCAGCGAACGTTCTCACCGCCGCCTTGTTCGCGCGCTATCGCAGCCGCGTCGACAGCACCTTCGGCGACAAATTGCTCTCGGCCATGCGCTTCGGGTTCGGCGGGCATGTCGAAATGCCGCAGTGACGGCTCGCAACCGGCGCTAGATCGCCGGGCCGCGGAGACTTTGCGCGAACTGCGCGGCCAAAGCGGCGTCGCGGACGGCGACGAATAGGGTATCGTCTCCGCAGATGGTGCCGACCACGTCGGGCAGGGCCGCCTGGTCGAGCGCCACCCCGACGAGATGCGCCGATCCCGGCGGAGTCTTGAGCACCACGAGATTGCCGGCGAAGTCGATCGAGCGGACCCAGTCGCGGAGCACGGCCGCGAGCCCGGTCGAACCGGAGGCGCTGACGAGTTGGTCGGGGAGCGCATAGCCGAGGCGGCCATCGCGCCGCACCTTGACCGCGCCCAACTGCTCGAGGTCACGCGAGATCGTCGCCTGCGTGACCGCGAAACCTTGCGCGGCGAGTCGCTCGGCCAGATCCTCCTGGTTGGCGAGGGGCTGGCCACGGATCAGCTCGGCGATGGCCCGGTGCCGCTGCTCCTTTAAATCCGTCATCGCATTAATATGCAGTAACTTGCATAAATATGCAAATGCGTCGATAGGCCCGCGCTCATGATTCGGACCGCGATCCTTGGTGCCTCCGGCTACGTCGGCGGCGAACTCTTGCGTATTCTCGCGACGCATCCCGAGCTGCGCGCGGCGAAACTTTTCGGCGACAGCAAGGCCGGGCAGACGCTTTGCGCGGTCCATCCGCACCTTGCTCCGGCCTATCCGGACGCGACAATCGAACGGTTCGAGGGCGATCTCGACGGCATCGAGCTGGTCTTCGCCGCGCTTCCGCACGGCAAGAGCCAGGAAATCGCTCCGGATATTCTCGCAGCCGGCATTCCCTTCGTCGATCTCGGCGCGGACTTCCGGCTCAATGACGCGGCAACTTACGGGCGTTGGTACGGCCACGCGCATCAGGCGCCTGAACTGCTTGACCGCTTCGTCTACGGCATCCCGGAAATTCGCCGCGAAGCGGTCCGTGCTTCGAAAGCGGTTGCCGCGGCCGGCTGCTATGCCACGGCGGCGATCCTTGCCCTGAAACCTTTGGTCGACGCCGGGCTGGTAAAGTCCGGAAGCATCATCGTCGACGCCGCCTCGGGCGTCAGCGGCGCGGGCCGCGAGGCCAAGGAAGCGACCGCGTTCAATACCGTCGACGGCAGCTTCGCCGCTTACGGCCTGCTCAACCACCGTCACACCGCTGAAATGGAAATGGCGTTGGGCGGCGCATTGCTGTTCACCCCCCATCTCGCGCCGATGACCCGCGGCATTCTCGCCACCTGTTACGGCGAGGCGACGGGCCCCTCGGATCCGCTCGAGGTCTTGAACGCCGCTTATGCCGACGAGCCGTTCGTCCACGTCACCGCCGATCCGCCCGCGACCAAATGGGTCACCGGGTCGAACGGTTGCCAGGTCACCGCGCGCTATGACGAGCGCACCGGGCGGGTGCTCGCCCTCGCGGCGATCGACAATCTCGGCAAGGGCGCGGCGGGGCAGATGATCCAGTGCGCGAACCTGATGCTAGGGCTGGATGAAACGGCGGGCCTGACAGCGTGCGGAGTCTATCCATGAGCGTCACCGCCGCCGAAGGATTCGTCGCCGCCGGCTGCCATGCCGGGATCAAGCGCCGGCGGTTCGACATGGCGCTGCTGGCGACCGAGGACGGCCGTCCGGTCCCGTGTGCCGCAGTGTTCACCCAGAACAAGTTCGTCGCCCCGCCGGTCGAGCTCGACCGCGCGACGCTCGCCGCCAACGGCGGGCAGGCGGCGGCGGTCATCGTCAATTCGGGCAACGCCAACGCCGGCACCGGCAAGGCTGGTTACAAAGATGCCCAGCTGATGGTGGCGGCCACCGGCAAAGCGCTCCAGATCGCCAATTCGCACGTGATGGTCTGTTCGACCGGGATCATCGGCACGCCGCTGCCGATGGAGCCGGTCCTGTCGCATATCCCCAAGCTCGCGAAAAAGTTGTCGGTCGATGGCGGCGACGACGCGGCGCGTGGCATCCTCACCACCGACCACAAGACCAAACAGGTTGTCATCCACGGATCCACCTTCACCCTCGGCGGGATGGCCAAAGGGTGCGGGATGATCGCGCCGAACATGGCGACCATGCTCGCCTTCCTGACCACCGACGCCGATGTGCCGCGTGCGCTGATGCAGGCGGCGCTCAAGGCCGCGTCCGACGCGACCTTCAACACCTTGAACGTCGACGGCGCGACCTCGACCAACGACACCGCGCTGCTGCTGGCGTCGGGCCGGCGCGGCAAGGCCGACGCGGACGAGTTTACAAATGCCGTGCTCGCGGTGTGCCGCGATCTGACGATGCAAATGGCCCGTGACGCCGAGGGGATGACGCGGATGGCGCATCTCACCGTCACCGGCGCGGCCAGCGAAGCCGAAGCCAAAGCTGCCGCCAAATCGATCGTCGAGAACAATCTCGTCAAATGCAGCTGGTACGGCGGCGACCCTTACTGGGGCCGGCTGATGGCTGCGGCGGGTTCGGCGGGAGTCGAGCTGGACGTGGCGAAGTCGCGCGTCGCTTATGGCGGGATCGTCGTCGCCAAGGGTGGTGTCGGCGTGGCCCACGATGGTCATGCGCTCGCTGAGCATATGATGGGCGACGAGGTCGCGATCGAGGTCCATCTCGGCGCGGGCAAGGGGTCCGCCAAAATGATCGGGATCGATCTCGGCCCGGGTTACATCCGCGAAAATTCGAGGACGTCATGACGGCGGCCGAAACCGCGCGCGTCCTCGTCGAGGCGTTGCCCTACATCCGCCAATTCGCGGGCAAGTCAGTCGTCGTGAAACTCGGCGGCGCGGCGATCGACAAGCAGTCCGACCTCGCGCTGGCGCAGGACGTGCTGTTGCTGCGCAGCGTCGGCGTGCGCTGCGTGCTGGTCCACGGCGGTGGCCCGCAGGTCGACACCATGCTGCGCCGCGTCGGCAAGGAACCCGAGTTCAAGGATGGGCTTCGCGTGACCGACGCTGAGACGCTCGAAATCGTCCGCATGGTGCTGGTCGGCAAGATCAACCGCGACCTCGTCGCGACGATCAACAGCCAGGCCGGTGACGAGCCGGTCGCGGTCGGCGTATCGGGCGAGGATGCGGGGCTGCTGACCGTCACGCCCGCCGATCCCGCGCTCGGGTTCGTCGGTAACGTCACCGCGGTGCGCGCCGAGCTCATTCACCGCCTGCTCGACGACGGGCTGACCCCCGTCATCTCGACCGTCGGCGCCAATCCTGAAGGTCACCCGTACAACGTCAACGCCGACGAGGCGGCGCGGGCGATCGCGGTGGCGATGAAGGCCGAGAAGATCGTTTACCTGACCGCGGTTCCAGGCCTGCTCGAAGATCCAACCGACGAGAGCAGTTTGGTTCAGCGGCTGACCGCGGTCGAGCTGCGGGATCGCATCGATCACGAGAGCGTCGGCAAGGGCATGATCCCCAAACTCAGGGCCTGCGCCGATGCGGTCGAGCAGGGCGTCGGTTTCGCGCACATCATCGATGGCCGCGTCCATCATTCGCTGCTGATCGAATTGCTGACCGATCATGGCGTTGGGACGATGGTCAAGCAGGAGGCGAATTGGTGAGACATTTGCTCGCGATCCGCGATCTCGCCGCGGCGGACCTCACACAGATCCTCGCGCTGTCCGAGACGCCCGCGTCGCGCATTCTCGAGGACAAGGGCGTCGCGCTTTACTTCGAGAAGCCAAGCGCGCGTACCCGCAATTCGATGGAATTGGCCGCGGCGCAGCTCGGCGGCCACCCGGTCTATCTGACGCCGGCCGAGCTCGGCATCGGCAAGCGCGAGAGCGTTGCCGATGTGACCCGGACGCTTGCGTGCTATCATGCGATCATCGCCGCGCGGGTGTTCGACCACGCCTTGCTCGAGCAGATGGCCACGTTCGACGCCGCGCCTGTGCTCAACCTGCTGTCGGCGACCGATCACCCGCTCCAGGCGCTCGCCGATCTGCTGACCGTCAAACAGCTCGTCGGCCACATCGAAGGCGCGCGGATCGCATTCATCGGCGAAGCTAACAATGTCGCCCGGTCGCTGGCGGAGGGCTGCGCGTTGCTCGGCGCCAAGCTCGTCGTCGCCAGCCCTGAAGGATTCAGCTTCGGCGGGCCAATGCTTGCGGTCGACCAGGTCAGCGACCCGGCCGAGGCGGTCGAAAGCGCCGATATTGTCTACAGCGACGTCTGGGTGTCGATGGGTGACAAACCAAGCGAGGAAAAGCATGCCGTATTCGAACCCTATCAGGTGGACGAGGCGCTGATGGCCCGCGCCCCCAACGCCTGGTTCCTGCATTGCCTGCCGGCGCGGCGAGGCGAGGAAGTCACCGCGCCCGTGATCGACGGCCCGCGCTCGGCGGTCTGGCGCCAGGCGACCAACCGGATGCATACGGCGCGCGGCGCGATGTTGTGGATGTTGGGACAATGACGAACAAGAAACTGAAGGTGGTGCTGGCTTATTCGGGCGGGCTCGACACCTCGATCATCCTCAAGTGGCTCCAGACCGAATACGATGCCGAGGTCGTGACCTTTACCGCCGATCTCGGCCAGGGCGGCGAAGTCGAGCCGGCGCGGGCCAAGGCCGAGATGCTCGGCGTCAAAGCGGAGAACATCTTCGTCGAGGATCTGCGCGAGGAATTCGTCCGCGATTTCGTCTTCCCGATGTTCCGCGCCAACGCGCTGTACGAAGGGCAATATCTGCTCGGCACCTCGATCGCCCGGCCGCTGATCGCCAAGCGCCAGATCGAGATCGCGCGGGCAGTCGGTGCCGACGCGGTCTGTCACGGCGCGACTGGCAAGGGCAACGACCAGGTCCGTTTCGAACTCGGTTACTATGCGCTCGAGCCCAACATCCGGGTCATCGCCCCGTGGCGGGAGTGGGAATTCGCGAGCCGCGAGGCGTTGCTCGACTTCGCCGAAAAGCACCAGATCCCGATCGCCAAGGACAAGCGCGGCGACGCGCCTTTCTCCATCGACGCAAACCTGCTGCACTCGTCGTCCGAGGGCAAAGTGCTCGAGGACCCGGCGGCGGAAGCGCCTGAATATGTCCACCAGCGGACGATTTCGCCTGAAGATGCGCCGGACACGCCAACGGTCATCACCGTCGACTTCGAACGCGGCGACCCGGTCGCGATCGACGGCAAGCAAATGTCGCCCGCCGCCTTGCTCACCCGCCTTAACCAGCTCGGCCACGACAACGGCATCGGCCGCCTCGACCTGGTGGAGAACCGCTTCGTCGGAATGAAGTCGCGCGGCGTCTACGAAACGCCCGGCGGCACCATCCTCCTCGCCGCGCACCGCGGGATTGAGAGCATCACGCTCGACGGCGGGGCAATGCACCTCAAGGACGAGCTGATGCCGCGCTACGCCAAGCTCATCTACGACGGCTTCTGGTTTTCGCCCGAACGCGAGATGCTCCAGGCGGCGATCGACCAGAGCCAGGAACATGTTAGCGGACGGGTGGCGCTCAAACTCTACAAGGGCAACGCGACGGTAATCGGCCGGACAAGCGAACACTCGCTCTACGACCAGGACCTCGTGACGTTCGAGGAAGGCAGCGGCGACTACGATCAGCAGGATGCCGCGGGCTTCATCAAGCTGAACGCGCTCAGGCTGCGGACGCTGGCGCAGCGGAAGCGGAAACTAGAGTCCTAAGAGCTTCTTCGCTTCGGTGATCTGATACCGGACCTGGTCGGGCGCGGTGCCGCCGTAGCTGGTGCGGCTGGCGACCGAGGCTTCGACGCTGAGCACCGAGAACACGCGGTCGTCGATCCGAGGGTCGATGTCCTGAAGGGCTTCGAGCGGTAATTCGGCCAGCCCGCAGTTTTGCTCCTCGGCGAGCTTGACCGCGCGGCCGGTGATGTGATGCGCCTCGCGGAACGGGACGTCGGCTTCGCGCACCAGCCAGTCGGCGAGATCGGTCGCCGTCGAGAAGCCGGACGCGGCGGCTTCGCGCATCCGCTCCGGCACGAATTCGACGGTCTCGACCATCCCGGCGAGCGCTTGCAGCGACAGCATCAATAAATCGCGCGCCTCGAACAATGGCTGCTTATCGTCCTGCATGTCCTTGGAATAAGCGAGCGGCAGGCCCTTCATCGTGACCATCAGCGATGTCAGCGCGCCGACGATCCGCCCACTGTGTCCGCGCACCAGTTCGGCCGCATCGGGATTGCGCTTTTGCGGCATGATCGACGAGCCGGTCGAGTAATCGTCGGACAGTTTGACGAAGCCGAACATCGGGCTCGCCCACAGGATCAACTCCTCGGCCAATCGCGACAAGTGGAGGCTGCACTGAGCGGCGGCTGCGAGATAATCGAGCGCGAAGTCGCGGTCGGAGACGCTGTCGAGGCTGTTGGCGGTAGGGTTCATGAATCCAAGTGCGTGGGCAACCGGCCAGCGGTCGATCGGAAAGCTGGTGCCGGCCAACGCAGCGGAGCCGAGCGGGCACTCACCTCCGCGATACATGGCCTGGACGAAACGCGAGTTGTCGCGCTTGAGCATCTCATAATAGGCCATCAGCTGGTGGCCGAGCGTCACCGGTTGTGCGACCTGGAGATGGGTGAAGCCGGGCATCACTGAGTCGGCATGCTCTTCAGCACGCTGTACCAAGACGAGTTGGAGTGCCTTGATCGCGTCGCAAATTTCGAGCGACGCGCTTTGAACCCACATGCGGAAGTCGGTCGCGACCTGGTCGTTGCGCGAGCGCGCGGTGTGCAGCCGCCCGGCAGCCGTGCCGATCAGCTCGCCGAGGCGGTGCTCGACGGTCATGTGAATGTCCTCGAGCTCGGCATTCTCGGGAACGCCGTCGCGCTCATATTCGGTGGCGATCGCTTCGAGGCCGGAGATGATCGCGTCCGCGTCTTCCTTGGGGATGATGCCCTGGTCGCGGAGCATATTGGCGTGCGCGGTCGAAGCCGCGATATCCTCGCGCCACAGGCGCTTGTCGAAGCCGATCGAAGCATTGATCTGGCGCATCAGATCGGCCGGCTTCCCGCCGAACCGCCCGCCCCACATTTCCTGGCTGTCACCCTTGGCCATGGCATAGGCCGTGCCACGA
>DATFUB010000059.1:0-3729 GCA_035261225.1 Sphingomicrobium sp. | reverse complement strand
GGAATTTGAACCACGCCGCGGTCGGCGCGAACGAGCCGATCCCCAGCGTATCGAAGAAGTTGACGACGGCACCGAGGCCGAGCGCCTCGAGGTCGGGCCGGGCGCGCTGGGCAATCGCCGCGCGCGTTAAGGCGACGGCATAGGCCAGGACTGCGAGGCCCAGCGCAACCAGGAGCGCGATCAACATGACGGGAAGGCTTTATGCATAAAGGGTCACCTGAAACAAAAAAGCCCGCCGAAAGGCGGGCGGGCAGTCGACGATCGGATATAAATCGATCAGTCGCGCCATCGCGCCGCGGCTTCGCGTCCGCGCCACCAGAAGTGGGCGATTTGAGTCGCAGCGATGGCCCTCAGGTTCGGCATCGTCGTTTGGTAGGTGTGGCGCCTGAGCTTCGTCAAGTCAGACTCTGGCGCAGCACGGCAAAACCGATGTTTTCGAGCGCGGCGCTGAATTCTCCGGCGAACCGCGCCTTGTCCGCCCCATCGCCGCGCAGGAACGGCGCGAAGTCCAAGGGTCGCGATTTTGTAATCGTTGTCGAATGCGTCGCCGTCGCTTTCGGCGAGGCGATAGGTATGCGCCTTCTCGACCTGGTCGTAGCGGCGGAAATCCTGGTTGAGCGCGCCGACGTCAGCCATCCGTTCACCCCATCGTTGGAATGATGAACGCACTCTCGCCATGGCCGCCGCCGTCGGGCCAGCGCTGCGTGACGACCTTGTTCTTGGTCCAGAAGCGCAGGCCCTCCTGGCCGTACTGGCCGATGTCGCCGAAGCCCGAGCGCTTCCACCCGCCGAAGCTGTGGTAGCTGACCGGCACCGGGATCGGCACGTTGATCCCGACCATCCCGACATTGACGCGCGCGGTGAATTCGCGCGCGGCGTGGCCGTTGCGGGTGAAAATCGCGACGCCGTTGCCGTAATCGTGGTTTGAGGGGAGCGCGACCGCCTCTTCGAAATCCTTTGCACGAACGATTTGCAGGACAGGCCCGAAAATCTCTTCCTTGTAGCTCGTCATGCTCGGCTTCACATGATCGAATAGGGTCGGGCCGACGAAGAAACCCTGCTCGTGGCCCTGGAGGGTGAATCCGCGGCCGTCGATGACCAACTCGGCGCCTTCGTCGATGCCCATCTGGATGTAATTTTCGATCCGCTCCTTGTGCGCCTTGCTGACCACCGGGCCGTAATGGGCCTCGGGGTCGGTCGAGACGCCGACGCGCAGCGCTTCGATCGCGGGGATGAGCTTGGCGCGCAAGGCATCCGCCGTCTCGTCACCGACCGGCACAACCACCGGCAGCGCCATGCAGCGTTCGCCGGCCGAACCGAACGCCGCGCCGGCGAGGTCGTTGACGACCTGATCGAGATCGGCGTCGGGCATGACGATGCCGTGGTTCTTGGCCCCGCCGAACGCCTGGACGCGCTTGCCCACCGCCGTCCCGCGCGAGTAAATGTAGTGCGCGATGTCGCTCGACCCGACGAAGCTCACCGCCGCGATGTCCGGATGATCGAGGATCGCATCGACCATTTCCTTGTCGCCGTGGACGACGTTGAGCACGCCGTCGGGCAGGCCGGCTTCCTTCATCAGCTCGGCGAGGCGCACGGGGACGGTCGGGTCGCGCTCGCTGGGCTTCAGGATGAACGCGTTGCCGCAGGCGATGGCCATACCGAACATCCACATCGGGATCATCGCCGGGAAGTTGAACGGGGTGATGCCGGCGCCAATGCCGAGCGGTTGGCGCATTGAGTAAACGTCGATGCCGGGGCCCGCGCCGACGGTATATTCGCCCTTCAGCGCCTGCGGGATGCCGCAGCAATATTCGATCACTTCGAGCCCCCGCTGGACGTCGCCCTTGGCGTCGGCGATGACCTTGCCATGCTCCGAGCTCAGCAGGTGAGCGAGCTCGTCCATGTTGGCTTCGATCAGTTCCTTATATTTGAACATGACCCGGGCGCGGCGCTGCGGGTTGGTCGCCGCCCAGGCCGGCTGGGCGGCCTTGGCGGCATCCACCGCTTTCTGAAGATCCGAAGCGGTGCCGAGGCGGACATGAGCCTGGACCTCGCCCTGGTTGGGGTCGAACACGTCGCCCTGCCGCTCGCCGCTCGCGAAGCTGGATCCGCCGATGAAATGGTCGATGCTGCGCAACATGAAACGCGTCCCGATTTAAGGTGGTTTGAAGTCGCGGCTCCCCTAGACCCGCGATGCGGCAAATGCCAGTTGGAGCGCTCGCCCTTCGACAGGCTCAGGGTGAGCGCTACCTCTTGCGCTCTCGTTGAGCTTGTCGAAACGAAAGCGCCGAAGGAGATTGCGATGCGTAGCTTAGTCGCTTGGTCAGCACTGACCCTGATTGGCGCGGCGCCGCCGCCGTCGCCCGACGCGAAGCTGCGCGCGATCGTCGCGCCGGTCAGCGCCGAGCGGATGAAGGCGACGGTCGAGAAACTGGTCAGCTTCGGAACGCGGCACACGCTCTCGTCGCGGACCGACCCCAAGCGCGGGATCGGCGCGGCCCTCGACTGGACGCAAGGGCAGTTCCGTGACCTCGGCCTGGCGACCGAGCGGCCGTGCGACACGTTCAGCGGCGACCGCCTCCCTCAGCCCACCCGGGTGTGCGACATGGTGGCGATCCAGCGCGGGACCGAGCGGCCCAACGACGTGGTCATCATCACCGGCCATATCGACAGCCGCGTGACCGACCCGCTCAACGGCACGTCCGACGCGCCCGGCGCGAACGACGACGGCTCGGGAGTCGCCGCGCTGATGGAGGCGGCGCGCGTGCTGTCGAAGCATAAATTCCCCGGCACGATCGTCTATGCGGCGCTGTCGGGCGAGGAGCAGGGCCTTTACGGCGGCAAGGTGATCGCGGCCTACGCCAAGGCGCAGCGCTGGAATGTCATCGCCGACCTCAACAATGACATCATCGGCAACAGCTGCGGATCGGACGGAGTGTGCGATTCGACGCACGTGCGCGTCTTTTCCGAGGGGCCGCGCTGGCAAGAGCACGAGGATCTCGCGAAGCAGATCCGCAGCTTCGGCGGGGAGAACGATTCGCCCGGCCGCAACATCTCGCGCTTCCTCGACGGGCTCGCGGGCCGGCTCAACATCGGCCTCGACGTCCGTCAGATCTGGCGCAACGACCGCTTCGGCCGGGGCGGCGACCATACCGAATTTCTCAACCTCGGCTTTCCCGCGGTGCGTTTCACCGTCGCGGTCGAAAATTACGACTGGCAGCATCAGGATGTTCGGGTGGAGAAGGGCAAGCCGTACGGCGACACGGTCGACCATATGGATTTCGGCTATCTGGCGAAGGTCGCGAAGCTGAACACCGCCGCGCTCGCCGCGATCGCCAGCGCCCCGCCGCCGCCCGAGCCGAAGGTCGAGGGGTCGGTGAGCACGGATACGACGGTGAGTTGGCCGGCTGTCTTCGGAGACGCCTCATTCAAAGTCTGGTGGCGGCGGACGGACTCCAATCAGTGGCAAGTTGCCCGTTCAGTAAGCGGATCGACACTCGGGAATGACCCAGGAGCAGACGGCCTGTTCTGCCGCGAGGCTCGCACGAAAGTTAGTACTGGCGAACATGATCCCGGTGGCTGCGACTGGCGTGTCGTCCTCCCCCACATCCGCGTCGACGATTGGGTGTTCGGCGTCTCGTCGGTGAGCAAGGACGGCTTCGAGGGCCCGGTCGCCTCGGCGGTGCCCGGTGGCGCGTTCAAGCCTTTCGTCGCGGCGCCGCCGAAATC
>DATFUB010000058.1:0-2213 GCA_035261225.1 Sphingomicrobium sp. | reverse complement strand
TCCTGGGCACCGGCGCGGCGGAACAGGTCAAAAATCCGCTGGTGGTCCTTGGGATCGATGCCGCGGCCATTGTCGGCGACCTCGAAAATGGCAAAGCCAAGCTTGGTCCGGCCACGGACGGAGATTTCCCCGGGAACTCCCGGCTTGAGATATTTCAGAGCGTTGTCGAGCAGGTTCGAGAAAATCTGTTCCAGCGCCAGGCGGTCGCTGACGATCTGCGGCAGCGGGTCGATGCGAATCCGGGCCTCGGCTTCCGCGGCCTGATGCGCCACGGTTGTCACGATGGCCTCGATCAGTTCGCGGGTATCGACTGGCACCGGCTCGAACTCGCGCCGCCCCTCGCGGGTGAGGTTGAGGATGGCGCTGATCAGGCGGTCCATCTTGGCGATCGATGATTTGATGAATTCCAGGGCCTCGGAAAAATCCTGGGCGAGCTGCTTGTCTTCCTCCTCGAGGACGGGTTCGGTGTCGCCGGCAGCCGCCGCCGGGGAGGCCGAAGCATGGCGGAGCGCCGCGATCCGCTTGAAAATATCGTGCCGCAATTGCTCGAGTTCGCTGGTGAAGCCCATGATGTTCACCAGCGGCGAGCGCAGATCGTGGCTGACGATATAGGTGAAGCGCTGGATTTCGTCGTTGGCCTCGCGAAGATCGGCGGTGCGCTCGTCGATGGTCTCCTCGAGGTTTAGGTTATTGTCGCGCAACAGCGCTTCGGCGTGGTCGCGCGCGCGCGCCGAGCGCCGCACCAGAAAGATCGATATGCCGGCCAGCAGGACGACAAAGCCCGAGCCAACCCAGGTCATCGATGCCGCCAGCGATTGACTGCGGTCGGCGTTGGTGGTGCGCTCGACGAAGAGCCGATCTTCTTCCGCGCGCATCTGGCTGGCGAGATCGTCGATGTGCTTCATGGCGTCGCGCCCGATGCCTTCGCGCAGCACCCGGGTGGCGTCGTCGATGCGCTGCGTCCGCGCAAGCTCGATGGTGTTGCGGAATTGCTGAATTTGCTGATTGTCGAGCGGAAGCATCTCCTCAACGAGGCGCTTTTGAACGGGGTTGTCGCTGACAAGTTGGCTCAACCGCTGCAGGGCCGGCGTCAGCTGGGAGGCGGCGTCTTCAAAATCGGTCTGAAAATTCGGCAGCAAAGTCGAGAGATAGCCGCGCTGCGCGCTTTCGGCGCGACGCAACTGCAGTTGCGTGAATGACAATTGGTTTTCGACTTGAACGGTGTGAAGAACCCAGCGCGCGTCCTCCCGCGCGCGGTTTACCAGATAGACCGAACCGGCGCTGATGACGGTCAGCACGACAAGCCCCGACGCGAGCAGCAGGATTTGCCCGATCGCGCGCCGGCGCTTGCCGTCAGGCGTCACAACCATCTCGCGTCATCAAGTGATGGAAATTCAAGCAGTCCCCGGGCGGGAAAGGCTTCCCCAGCCGAGCGAAACGCCTGTTCCGGCAATTGGTTCCAGCCGGCAATGGCTTTTCAGGATGAAGCGGCCGCCTGGCCGGCGGGCTCGCCGGCCAGATACTGCTCGAGCCAGTGGATATGATAGTCGCCATCGATAATGTCCGGCTCCCGGACCAATGCCCTGAACAGCGGCAGCGTGGTCTCGATACCATCCACCACCATTTCGTCCAGCGCGCGGCGCAGCCGCATCAGACATTCGCCGCGGGTCTTGCCGTGGACGATCACCTTGCCGACCAGTGAGTCATAATAAGGCGGGATGACATAGCCCTGGTAGACGGCGGAGTCGATGCGCACCCCGAGGCCGCCCGGCGGGTGATATTGCAGGATCTTCCCCGGCGAGGGGCGGAAGGTGGTGGGATTCTCGGCATTGATACGGCACTCGATCGAGTGGCCGTTGATCATGACCTCTGCCTGGGTCAGCGGCAGATCGCCGCCGGCGGCGATGCGGATCTGCTCAAGGACGAGGTCGATATCGGTGATCATCTCGGTGACGGGATGCTCGACCTGGATGCGGGTGTTCATTTCGATGAAATAGAATTCGCCGTCCTCGTAGAGGAATTCCACCGTGCCGACGCCGAGATATTTCAGCTGTTGCATCGCCTTGGCGACGGTGGCGCCGATTTTCTTGCGCGCCGCGGCATCGAGCGCAGGCGAGGGGCCTTCCTCCCAGACCTTCTGATGGCGTCGCTGCAGCGAGCAATCGCGCTCGCCGAGATGGATCGCGCCGCCGCGGCCGTCGCCGAGCACCTGG
>DATFUB010000057.1:0-7561 GCA_035261225.1 Sphingomicrobium sp. | reverse complement strand
TGCCCAAGCCGAGGCCCTCGTCCAGCGTCACGCCGCAGATTGTGACCGCCGCGCCGCTCAAGTCCTTTGCCTGGAAACAGGTCGCAACCGACGCCGACGAGGATCGCATCGCGCGTCTCGGGCTCGCCTGGCAGGAGGCGTTGGCGGACGCCCACCGGGGCTTCGCCGACGAAATCCGCAAGGAGGGGGTGTTGCTTCGGCCGCGCGCCAGTCTCGCGCGTCCAGCGCCGACTCCGGGCAGCTATAATTGCCGGCTGATCAAGCTCGGCAAGGCAAGCGCGAAGAGCAAGGCGTACGAGACCTTCAAACCTTTCTTCTGTTACGTCGAGGTCGAAGGCAATTTGCTGACGATCGTCAAACAGACCGGCAGCCAGCGTCCGGCCGGCCGCCTGTGGGAGGACGACGATTCGAGCCGGCTGATCTTCCTTGGCAGCCTGGCGCTCGGCGATGAGCAACAGCCGCTTGCCTATGGCGACAACCCCAGGCGCGACATGGCCGGCGTGCTCGACCGCATCGGGCCGTTCAAGTGGCGGCTGGTCATCCCGTGGCCCCAGAGCACGTCCAAGCTCGACGTGTTCGAGCTCACCCCGGTGGCCCTGCAGCCGGAGGGATGAACCACAGCGCCGGACTGCTGGCCGACCCGCTGGAGGTCCGTGCAATCCTGATCGCATCCGCGCGGGGTGGCGTTTCGATAACCTATTCCGAAGTGCTCGGGCTGCTCGGTCACCATTTCTCCCGCCCCAAGATGCGCGCCTTGTGCAAGGTGCTCGCCTATGTCGACGACGGCGCCGAGGAGCGCGGGGAGCCCGAACTCGCGGTGCTGGTGGTGCGCCAGTCTGACGGCTTGCCGGGGCAGGGCTGGTGGGTCGG
The DNA here is from genome assembly GCA_035261225.1 of Sphingomicrobium sp. Classification (GTDB taxonomy): domain Bacteria; phylum Pseudomonadota; class Alphaproteobacteria; order Sphingomonadales; family Sphingomonadaceae; genus Sphingomicrobium. The sequence goes on along the minus strand of DATFUB010000057.1, from coordinate 6,691 downwards.
TGGCGCCCGGAAGCATGGCTACACCGGAGAGTGGGAAGGTCCCAAGGCAGCGAAGTTGATCCGCAAGCTCCAGCGGCAGGCGTTCGAGTTTTGGGCGGGACGCGAGGCCTAGCATTCGCTAATCGCGCAGCAATGACCGAAGCACGCACCTTTACCGTCAGCGAAGATGACGATGGCATCCGGCTGGACCGCTGGTTCAAGCGGCATCTCCCCGACGTCAGTTTCAACATCGTCTCGCGCTGGGCGCGGACGGGTCAATTGCGGCTCGACGGCAAGAAGGCGATTCCCGGCGACCGGATCGAAGCGGCGCAGCAGATCAGCTTCCCGGCGTCGACCGACGGGCAGCAGCGGCCCGCGCGCGCCCAACCGCGCCGCAGTTCGTTGACCGACGAGGAAATTGAGTTCGTCCGTGAGATGGTGATTTTCGAAGATCCGCATGCGTTCGTGCTCAACAAGCCGCCGGGCCTGGCGACGCAGGGCGGAACCAAGACTACGAAACATCTCGATCGCCTGCTCGACGGCCTCGCCGACGAGGGCGGCCGGCCAAAGCTCGTGCATCGGCTCGACAAGGATACGTCGGGCGCCCTGCTGGTGGCGAAAACGGCGCGCTCGGCCGGTCACTTTTCCAAGGCGTTCTCCGGACGGACCGCGCGCAAGATCTATTGGGCGCTGGTCGTCGGCGTCCCGCCGGGCGAGGGAGGCCTGATCGACGCGCCGCTGGCCAAGCAACCAGGCTCTGGCGGCGAGAAGATGCAGATCGATACCGAGCACGGCCAGCCCGCCAAAACCCGCTGGCGGATGATCGATCGCGCCGGCAATCGCGCCGCCTGGCTTGAGCTGCAGCCGCTGACCGGCCGCACCCACCAGTTGCGCGCGCATATGGCGGCGCTCGGTTTCCCGATTGTCGGCGACGCGAAATATGGCGGGGTCGAGGCGTTCCTGACCGGCGGAATCAGCCGCAAGATGCATCTCCACGCGCGGCGGCTGAAGATCGATGCGCCGGACGGCGGCAAGATCGACGTTAGCGCGGACCTCCCGACTCATTTTTCCGAAAGCCTGGCGATGCTCGGGTTCAACCCGATGGCGGGAGATTCCCTGCCGCTGGATCAGAACCCGGCGCTGTCGGCCGAGGTCAAGCAGCGGCGCGTTGCTGCCGCGGCCAAGACTCGGCGGCGCGAGCGCAAGGGCGAACGCCGCTCGCGCGGCTCACAAACCAAGACGAAAAAGCGGTGATCCGTGATGGCTGACGAGAGCCAGTGGAAGCGCCGTTTCTTCGCTTATACGGCGGTGCGGTTGGGTGGCCTGGCGATTTTCTTCCTCGGCATCGCCATCGCCTATTCCGATTTGATTCGCGCGGGCGGCTGGCCGCAGGTCGGTGCAGTCGTCGCGATTCTCGGCGCGATCGACACGGTGTTCGCGCCGCGGCTGCTCAAGAAGGGCTGGGACCAGCAGGGCCGGCAAGACAGCGACCAGTGAAGCGTTTCTGGAAGAGTGTAGAGGTCAGGACGGACGAAGGCGGCTGGGGCGTGTCGCTCGACGGCAAGCCGGTCCGGACTCCGGCGCGCGCTGCCCTGATTGTTCGGTCCGAGGCGCTGGCCGAGGCCATTGCCGAAGAGTGGCGCGGTGCGGTAGACGAGATCGATCCACGCGCTATGTCGCTCACCGGTCTCGCCAATGCAGCGATTGACCACGTTACGAAGGACAAGGCGGGGTTCGCGAGCGGGCTGGCCCGTTATGCCGAGGCCGATCTGGCCAGTTACCGGTCGGAATGGCCCCCTCAGCTGGTCGACCGCCAGGCGCAGAGTTGGGATCCGTTGCTGGCCTGGGGGCGGCGGCGGTTCGATATCGATTTCTCGACGACGTCGGGCTTGATGCACATTCCCCAGCCGCCCGCGACCGTCGAGCGGCTGGCGCACGAGGTTTTGGCGCTCGATCCGTTCCAGCTTGCCGGCCTGTCACCGTTGGTCACGGTCGGGGGCTCTCTGCTCGCCGCGCTGGCCGTGCTCGAGAAAGCGATTTCGCCCGAGACGGGTTGGCAGGCGGTCAGTGTCGATGATCGCTGGCAGTTGGAGCAATGGGGCTCCGACGCGGACGCTGAGCTGGCGCTCGAGACCCGGCGCCGCGACTTCTTTGCCGGTGCGCGCTTTCTGGAGTTGCTTGCCGAAGCCTAGTGCGCCGGTCCGATCAGCTCGCGCACGAACGGATCCAGGCCGCCCTGCCGGACCTTCTTCAGCCGTTCCGCTTCGAGGATTGCCTGCACCTGTTTCAGGCAGGCGTTGGTATCGTGATTGATCAGGACGAACTCATACTCGGCCCAGTGATTGATCTCGTCGGCGGCCCTGCGCATCCGCTCGGCGATGACCTCTTCGGAGTCGGTGCCCCGTTCCCGCAAGCGGCGCTCGAGCTCGGCCATCGAAGGCGGCAGCAGGAAAATCGTCACGAGGTGCTCGCGGAAGTCGGGTTCGAGCTGACGAGCGCCCTGCCAATCGATGTCAAACAGGATGTCGCGGCCCTGGCGAAGTGCCTGCTTCACCGGCGCCTTGGGCGTGCCGTAGCGGTAGCCGAAGACGTGGGCCCATTCGACGAAGTCCCCCGCGGCGACCATGCGATCGAATTCCGCGTCGTCGACAAAGTGGTAGTCGACATCGTCAACTTCACCGGGGCGCTTGGGCCTGGTCGTTGCTGAGATCGACATTGCGATCTCGGGATCGGCGTCCATCAGCATGCGTGAAATCGTCGTTTTGCCGGCGCCGGATGGCGAGGAGAGCACGATCAGCAGGCCGCGGCGGCGGCGGGTCGACGGGTCGGATGCGGGGTCCATGTCCGTCTTTGCTTCGGGCGAGCGGTGGCCGTCAAGCGGTGGCTGACGCAGTGCACAAAATTTCCCCTTGAAATGGTGCAGCGCAATGTATATTGTGCAGTGCAACATATTCGAGGAAGTATCAGATGGCAGACGAAACCAAAGTTGAGGTGCAAGCCGCCGCCGAGGCTCCGGCCAAGGTCGTGGAGGCTGTTGCCGATACCGCGGCGACGATCGCCACCGAAAGCGTCAAGACGGTCAAGCGCGCCCGCGCCGCGACCGCTCGCCGCGCGAAGCGTGAAGCCGTTGTTGCGCCGAAGACCGTAACGCGCCGCGCCAAGATTTCCCGCCGCAAAACCCGCAATTCCGCCCCCCGCAAGACTGCCCGGGTGGCCCAGAAAAGGACTGAAACCGTGACCAACAACAATTTCTTCAAGGGCTTTGAAGCCGTTCCGACGTTCGCGCCGTTCCAGTCGCTGTTCGCCGACGCCGGTGATCGCAGCCAGGATCTTGTCAAGAAGGGCCAGAAGGTCGCCGAAGAGCTCGCCGATCTCGCCCGCGCCAACGTCGAAGCAGTTGTCGAAGCCGGCCGCGTGGCCAGCGAAGGCGCCCGCTCGCTCGGCCAGGACGTCGTTGCCAAGCAGCGCGACAGCTTCGAGCAGGCCGCGGACGCGATCCGCTCGCTCGCCGAGGCCAAGAGCCCGACCGAATATCTCCAGCTTCAGGGCGACTTCGCCCGCGCCTCGTTCGACCGCCTGGTCGCCGAGAGCTCGAAGCTGACCGAATCGATGGTGAAGCTCGCCGGTGAGGCGTTCCAGCCGCTTTCGAATCGCGCCACGGCCAATGCCGAGCGCTTCAATACCCTCGTTGCCTGACCCTCTCCCCTCTTAGTCTAGGCGACGACTGGCGGCCGTTCCTCACTGAGGGGCGGCCGCCCTTTTTTTATTCGGCTCAGCCCAAACTTGCCTTGCGGCACTTTTCCGGCTTGCCATATTTTATAGCATCATGAGCATACGCCCGATGACCATGGCCAGCGGCCCTGAAGATGACGACGGCCTCGACGAGATCGAGACCGGCGTAGCCACGCGCACCAAGCCCAGGACCAAGAAGCCGTCGAACTACAAAGTGCTGATGCTCAACGACGATTACACGCCCATGGAGTTCGTCGTGCTCGTCCTTCAGCAGTATTTCGCAATGGGCATCGAAGATGCGACTCGAGTGATGCTCCAGGTTCATCAGAAGGGCGTCGCGGTGTGCGGGGTGTTCACCTACGAAGTCGCCGAAACCAAGGTCACCCAGGTGATCGATTTCGCCCGCGAGAACCAGCACCCACTGCAGTGCACGCTCGAGAAGGCCTGAGCCCGACTCCTTGTCACGCTGCCGTCACGCGTTAAAGCGCGCCGGTGGACAGCATCTGGATCAAGGGCGGCGAACGCCTGAAGGGCGAAATTCCAATCAGTGGCGCAAAGAACGCGGCGCTGACTCTCATGCCGTGCGCGCTGCTGACCGATGAGAAACTGACGCTCGCCAACCTGCCGCGACTCGCCGATGTCGACACTTTTAGCCATTTGCTCAACCAGCTTGGCGTTTCGACCAGCGTCGCTGGGGTCAGGAAGGGCGAATTCGGCCGCAAGATGACGCTTCAGGCGAAGGACATCGCCTCGACCGTCGCGCCGTACGACATGGTCCGGAAAATGCGCGCGTCGGTGCTCGTCCTCGGACCGATGCTCGCGCGGGCGGGCGAAGCCACGGTGTCGTTGCCGGGTGGCTGCGCGATCGGCGACCGCCCGATCGACCTGCATCTGCAAGCGCTGGAAGCGATGGGCGCGGAGATCGAGCTTGCCGCGGGTTACGTGAAAGCCGCCGCGCCCAAGGGGCGGCTCGCCGGTGGCGACTTCAGCTTTCCCGTGGTGTCGGTTGGGGCGACCGAGAATGCCGTCATGGCGGCCGTCCTCGCCAAGGGCAAAACGCAATTGTTCAACGCCGCGCGCGAGCCCGAGATCGTCGATTTGTGCAATTTGCTGGTGGCGATGGGCGCGAAGATTCGCGGCATCGGCTCGTCGCACCTGATCATCGACGGCGTCGAGGGGCTGCACGGCACCGAATATGAAGTCATGCCCGACCGGATCGAGGCGGGGAGCTATGCCTGTGCGGCCGGGCTCACCGGCGGCTCGATCGACCTCATCGGCGCGCGCCCCGACGATATGCGGGCGACGCTGAACGCGCTTGCCCACACCGGCCTGGCGATCGAGTTTCACAATCGCGGGATCAAGGTCAGCGCCAACGGCAAGTTGAAGCCGCTGGCTTTGTCGACCGCGCCGTTCCCGGGCTTCGCGACCGACATGCAGGCGCAATTCATGGCCATGCTCTCGCTCGCCGACGGCGACAGTTTCCTCGAGGAAACGATCTTCGAGAACCGCTACATGCACGTGCCCGAGCTCCGGCGCATGGGGGCCAATGTCGAAGTTCATGGGCGCTCGGCAATCGTCCGCGGAGTCGAGCAGCTGACCGGCGCCAGTGTGATGGCGACCGACCTCCGCGCGTCGATGAGCCTGGTGCTCGCCGGCCTCGCGGCCGAAGGCGAAACCGAAGTGCTGCGGGTCTATCACCTGGATCGCGGCTACGAACGGCTCGAGGAAAAGCTTTCGGCCGTCGGCGCGACGATCGAGCGCCGGAGCGCGGGCTAAACCGGCGGGAGCAGGTGCGCTTCGACCTCGATCATGACGGCCTAACACTGCTGCCTGGCCTCCTCGGGTCCGAGCAATTGGGGTTGCTTGAGGAAATCATTGGCCCGGCGGAGGCCAGTGCCGGCACTCGCCTATTCGGGAATTCCGGGCTCGACCGGTGGCTAAGCGACGGCCCGGTTGTACCGGCGATTGGCTCGGCTTCTGGACTTGCGTCGCGAGCGGTCCGAGCCATACTCTTCAACAAGGTTGCGCGAACGAACTGGGCCCTCGGATGGCATCAGGATCGGACGATCGCTGTGCGTCAGCGAGTCGAGGGCGAGCCCGGATTCGACCACTGGACGATCAAAGCTGGCGTGACCCATGTGGAGCCGCCGTTCTCCTTCATCGAGAACATGGTGACAGCTCGAATTCACCTCGACGATGTTGGTAAGGACAACGCGCCCCTGCTGGTTTCGCTTGGCTCGCACCGGCTTGGGCGCATCAAAGAACCGGACGTGGACAAAATTATCGAACGCTGCGGAACAGTAGCGTGTTTAGCCAAGAAGGGTGACGTCTGGCTCTATCGTACGGCAATTTTGCACGCATCGGAGAAATCTAGAGTCGCAGCGTCGCGTCGTGTTCTCCAGGTCGATTTCTCGAGGGAAAGCCTGCCCTCTCGGCTAGAGTGGCTCGGCATCGCGTACGCTCAGTTAAACCTTCTTCATGAAGCGGATGCTGGTCCGTTCGTAACCCAGATGCCGGTAGAAAGCGTGGGCGGCGGTTCGGCGGTCGTTGCTCGTCACCTCGACGATCTGGCAACCGGCCCGCTTGAGCAGCTTTTCCGCTTCTTCGACCAGCATCCGGCCAATGCCTTTGTCCTGAGCGCTTTCCGCGACGACGAGGACCGTGATTCGCCCGACGGGAGCCGGCCGGTGCACGGTCACGGTCCGGTGGATGCCGCACAGCCCGATCACCGCTCTGTCCAACGTCGCCACCAATGGCGCTTCGCCCGCCTTGGCCAGCTTCGCGATATTTTTGCGGACGGTCTTCTCGTCGATCTCGTGGCCGAGAAATTTGATTAGCTCGGTGAGGGTCGGGGCGTCGCTTGGCTTGGCCGCGCGAACTTTTGGTTGGGATGGTGGAGGCGGAGGTGCAGGCCTCGGTTGGATTTTGGGCCTCGGCACGGGTTCGCGATCGTTCGCGGCGGTCGCGCGGGTCTTCTCAA
>DATFUB010000056.1:0-25020 GCA_035261225.1 Sphingomicrobium sp. | reverse complement strand
CCGTCTGATTCCTCCGACGATGGTGGCCGGCCTGACACCGCCAGTGATGGTCGAAAGCATCATCTTTCTGATCCTGCTCGGCGTGTTCGTGGATCCCGTGCTGCTGTTCGGGTGCGCGATCGCAACCATGCTCGGCGGGCTAGCCGGCGCGCCGCTGGTGGCGCGGGCCCGGGTGTGGATCGTGCAGGCGGTCGTCGCGATCGGGCTGGTGCTGGCGGCAATCGCTTATGCAATGACCAACCTCCATCTGTTTCCCGGCGGCGGGACCGCGACCGGACTGCCGATCAGCCTGACGCTTGTTTCCATTGTCGCGAGCTTCGGCTTCGGCATCCTGGCCAATTTCGGCGTCGGCAATTATGCCCCGACGCTGGTAATGTTGAGTTTGATGGGCATGGACCCTCGGCTGTGCTTCCCGATCATGGCAGCTGGCGGTTCGCTGATGGGGGCGGGCGCAAGCCTGCGCCACGTCGCCATCGGCCAGATCGACCTTCGGATCGTGCTCGGGCTGGCAATTGGCGGCATCCCCGCGGTGCTGGTCGCGGCGTTCGTCGTGAAGTCGATGCCGCTCGAAATTCTGCGCTGGCTGGTGTTCGTGGTTGTGCTCTATGCCGCAGCCATCATGTTCCGCGCCGCGCTGGTTGGGCGGCGAGATCGTAAGGCCGTGGCGGCAACCGCAGAGGTGGCGATTTCATGACCGGTGTCCTCAACCGCGAGTTCGAAAAATACGATCAGGTGCAAAAGGTGCACACCTATCGCCTGGCCGAGGACGCGAGTGACGAGTTCGATGACGAGTATCAGATAGCGACGCTCGACTTCGAGCCGTTCCTGCGCGGCGATGACGCCGACAAGGCGCGCTTCGCGGACGAGTTCGGCAAGGCGCTGAGCGAGATCGGCTTCGCGGTCCTGACCGGCCACGGAGTGGACCCCGCCCTCTACGACGATCTGCACGACGTGGTGCTCGACCTGTTCACGACAACGACGCTCGATGAGAAGATGCGCTTCCGCGCCGAGCGCTACGGATCGGTCAACCAGGGCTATTTCCCGATTGAGGAGACGAGCGACATTCATCCGGACCTGGTCGAGGGTTGGGTCTGGTGCCGGCGTGCGTTCGACATTCCGCAGGAGCGTGAAGGGTCGTTCCGCGCTGAGAATTATTGGCCGCGCGCAGAGTATGAGGCGCGGTTCCGCCGCATCGTCGACGCCCACGAGCCGCTGATCAAGCCGATCGCGCAAGCGATGTTCCAGGGCCTCGGGGTCGATCCCCACATTTATGACGACAAACTCACGGGCACGAACTTCGGACTGCGGGCGAATTACTATCCGCCGATGTCCGGCGACCAGGATCGTTCGGGTGCCGGCCGGTTGCTCGGCCACGAGGACGTGGATTTGTTCACGATCCTTCCAGCATCGCGGATGGAGGGGCTGCAGGTGTGGAACCACCGCTCCGGCAAGTGGGTGCGGATGGTCGCGCCGCGCGGGTCGATCATCATCAACACCGGCGATTACATGCAGCGCATCACCAATGACCGGCTGCCGTCGACCACCCACCGCGTCGGCAAGCCGACCGACGGCTCGCACCTGGCGACGGCGCGGGTCTCGATTCCGATCGCGGTCTATGTGTGGGAGGACGAGGTGCTCGAAGTGCTGCCGGGTCTCGGCGAGCCCAAGTACGAGCCGATCAAGGCGATCGCCTTTCATACCCGCAGCACCAGCAAATTCTATGGCGACGATTACGCGGTCGAATCGGCCTAGGGATACGCGCGGCGCCTGAAGGCGTTGGGGCATCATGCTCCGCGCCGTCGCACCGCTCGTTTCCTGCGCTGCCATGCTGGCGGTGGTCGCGTGCAGCGCGCGCGATCCCGTCGACAATATGGCGAAGAACGTTGTTGGATTGCCTGCGGTCAATGAATCGGCGCCCGACCCGGGCGGCGCGCCTACAGCCAATGCGGTGGCGGCGCAGCCGCTGCCCGCGTCCACCGCGAAGATTTCCGCGCGGCTTCAGGGCCACTGGGGTTTGTCGCCCAACGATTGCATTTCATCACGCGGCGACGCCAAAGGCCTGCTGATCGTCGGCCCATCTGACCTTAAGTTCTACGAGTCTCGTGCTGTTCCAGCACCGGACATCCAGATCAGTCCGGACTCGATCAGCGGTAATTTTGCCTTTACTGGCGAGGGTCAAACGTGGACCAAGTTTCAGGCGCTCGAGCTTCAAGGGCAACAGCTGGTGCGCACCGAGAGCAACCCAATGGCGAGCTTCACCTATGCGCGATGCACATAAACTGACCCTGATCCTGACCGCGGCGGCGCTCGCCGCCTGCACCAAGCCGGCGAGCGACAACAATGTCGCGATCGACATCAACAATGCGGCGGCCGCCGACATCGAGCAGCTGCCGCCTGACGAGAGCGTCGACACCTCGTCCAACGAACTGATCAACGGCGCCGACAACGCCGACGTCGGCGAACTCAACAACTCCGCCAGCGCATACTGACGCGGACTTGCTGACATTCCGGCGCCGCCCTAGAGCGCCCGCGCAATGACCCAGTTCGATCTGACCGACGACCAGCTCCAGATTCAGGAGATGGCGCGCAAGTTCACGGCCGACGCGATCACCCCGTTCGCCGCCGAGTGGGACGAAAAGCACATCTTCCCCCGCGACACGATCCGCGAAGCCGCCGAACTCGGCTTCGGCGCGATTTACGTCAGCGAGGAGAGCGGCGGGATCGGGCTTGGCCGTTTGGAAGCCGCGCTGATCATGGAGGCGATGGCCTACGGCTGCCCATCGACCAGTGCGTTCATCTCGATCCACAACATGGCCGCGTGGATGATCGATCGCTTCGGCTCGGCCGAGGTTAAGGCGAAATACCTGCCGTCAATGATCGGGATGGAGCGGATGGGCGGCTATTGCCTGACCGAGCCGTCATCGGGATCGGACGCCGCAGCGCTCAAGACCAAGGCGGTGCTCGACGGCGACCATTATGTCGTGTCGGGCTCAAAGGCGTTCATCTCGGGCGGGGGCGAGAACGAAATCTATGTGACCATGGTTCGGACCGGCGAGGACGGCCCCAAGGGCATTTCCGCTTTGGTCATCGACAAGGACATGAAAGGCGTCAGCTTCGGCGCGCAGGAGAAGAAGCTCGGCTGGCATTCGCAGCCGACCGCGCAGGTCAATTTCGACGAGGTCCGCGTGCCGGTCGCCAACCGCGTCGGCGGCGAGGGCGAAGGCTTCCGCATCGCCATGATGGGTCTCGATGGCGGGCGCATCAACATCGGCGCTTGCTCATTGGGCGGCGGCCAACGCTGCCTCGACGAAGCGATCGCCTACACCAAGGAACGCAAGCAGTTCGGTTCGGCCATCGCCGACTTCCAGGCCACGCAATTCACCCTCGCCGACATGGAGACCGAGCTCCAGGCGGCGCGCTATCTGCTCTACGTGGCGGCTGCCAAGGTCACCGCCAACGCCCCCGACAAGACCAAGTTCGCGGCCATGGCCAAGCGCCTCGCGACCGACACCGGCTCCTCCGTTGTCGACCGCGCGCTCCAACTCCACGGCGGCTACGGCTATCTGATGGATTATCCGATCGAGCGCTTCTGGCGCGACCTTCGCGTCCATTCGATCCTCGAAGGCACGAACCAGATCATGCGCGTCATCGTCAGCCGCGACCTCATCCGCCAGTGACCAACGATGTCCTGATTTCGGCCGAGCAAGGCGTCGGCCGGATCCGCCTCAACCGGCCCAAGGCGCTCCACGCGCTGACCACGCAAATGTGCGAGGTGATGAGCGAGGCTTTGCTCAAGTGGCGCTCCGATCCCGCCGTCCAGGCGGTGGTGATCGACCATGCCGAGGGTCGCGGCTTTTGCGCCGGTGGCGATGTCGTCATGCTGTGGCGGAGCGGCAGCGGCGACGCCGAGGACGCCAAGCATTTCTTCTTCGCCGAATACCGCTTGAACCATTTGCTGTTCACTTACCCCAAGCCGACCGTGGCGATCATGGACGGGATCACCATGGGCGGCGGGGTCGGCATCTCGCTGCCGTGCGAGTTCCGTATCGCGACCGAGAACACGCGCTTCGCCATGCCGGAAACCGGCATCGGCCTGTTCCCCGACGTCGGCGGCGGCTGGTATCTGCCGCGGCTGCCGGGTCGGGTCGGCGAGTTCATGGCGCTGACCGGCGCGCGGCTCGACGGCGCCGAATGCCTCTACCTTGGCCTCGCGACCCATTACGTCGAGCAGTCCGCATTACCCGACCTGGTCGAGCGGATCGCCAAGAGCCCGGCGCGCCTCAACGGGGGCATCGGCGCCCTCGCCGCCACCCCGCCCGACGCAAGGATCGCCGAGAATTTGCCGGCGATCACACGCTGCTTCGCCACCTATTGCCTCGAGGATATCGTTGCCGCGCTCAAGGCCGACGACAGCGAATGGGCGGCGACTGAGCTGATGACGCTGGGCACCAAGAGCCCGCTGTCGTGCAAGGTCTCGCTCCGTCTGATGGCCGAGGGGGCAGAACGCGCCAGTTTCCGCGACGAAATGATCGCCGAATATGCCCTCGCCAGCCGGGTCGTCCGCACCCACGACTTCCGCGAGGGCGTGCGCGCGCTGCTGATCGACAAGGACAACAACCCACGCTGGGACCCGGCGACGCCCGAGGAGGTCAGCGACGAAATGCTCGACGTCCTGTTCGCCGCTTTGCCCGGCACCGAAGCCTGGACGCCTTTCCCGGAGACCGGCGAATGAGTGATTACAATACCATCCTGGTCGAGCAGCGCGGCGCGGTGACGCTCGTCACCTTGAACCGCCCGCAAGCGCTCAACGCGCTCAACAGCGAAGTGCTCAAGGAACTGATCGAGGTGTTCGCGGCCTATGACGCGGACGACGGCCAGCATTGCCTGGTGCTCACAGGCTCGGAGAAGGCGTTCGCCGCCGGGGCCGACATCAAGGAAATGTCGGGCCAGGGCTTCGCCGACATGTACGGCCAAAATTTCTTCGCCGGGTGGGAGATGGTTACGGCGACGCGCAAGCCGTGGCTCGCGGCGGTCGCCGGTTATGCGCTCGGCGGCGGCTGCGAAGTCGCGATGATGGCCGACTTCATCATCGCCGCCGACAGCGCGAAGTTCGGCCAGCCCGAGATCAAGCTCGGCGTGACGCCTGGCATGGGCGGGTCACAGCGCCTGGCGCACGCGGTCGGCAAGGCCAAGGCGATGGAAATGTGCCTGACCGGGCGGATGATGGACGCGGCCGAAGCCGAGCGGTCGGGGCTGGTCGCCAAGGTCGTCCCGGCGGCAGACCTGCTCGACGAGGCGCTCAAGACCGCCGAAGCAATTGCAGCCATGCCGCCGCTCGCCGCCATCGCGGTCAAGGAAATGGTCAACGCCGCCCAGGAACTGCCGCTGACCCAGGGGATCCGTTTCGAGCGCCGGCTGTTCCATGGCCTGTTCGGGACCGAAGACCAGAAAGAAGGCATGGCCGCGTTCGTCGAGAAACGGCCGGGGAATTGGAAGGGACGATGACCGTCGGTCCTATCCTTATAGTTTTAGGCATCATTCAGGTGATTTGGATGACCTGGAGCATTCGGAGGTATGATCCCAATCGAGTGAGCGTGGTTCAAACGGCGCTGCATGATATTACCCGAACGAAGTTGCGCCCGAAAACCAAACTCGGCGTCATGATTGAGAGATCTTCGAATTGGGTCGGGTTGTTGATGGGATTCGTCATCATCAGTCTGGGCCTGGTTTTCACGGCTATGGAGTAGTCACATGGCGCGTATCGCATTCATTGGGCTCGGGCACATGGGCGGTGGAATGGCGCCGAACCTCGTCAAGGCGGGGCATGAGGTCTGGGCGTTCGACCTGGTCGCCGAGGCGGTCGAACATGCCGCGCACGGCGGCTGCGCCCCGGCCGCTTCCGCAGCGGATGCGGTCAAGGACGCCGACGTCGTCATCACCATGCTGCCGGCCTCCAAACATGTCCGCGCGGTGTTCCACGACGACGTTGCCTCCAACGCCAAACCCGGCACCCTGCTGATCGACTGTTCAACCATCGACGTCGCCAGCGCACGCGAGGTCGGCGAACAGATGAAGGCCGCCGGTTTCGAGTTCGTCGACGCGCCAGTTTCGGGCGGAATCGCCGCGGCGGCTGGCGGCACCCTGACGTTCATGGTCGGTGGCACCGACGATGGCTTCGAACAGGCGAAACCGTTCCTCGAGCCGATGGCCAAGGCGGTGATCCACGCCGGCGATCTCGGCGCGGGCCAGGCCGCCAAAATCTGCAACAACATGATCCTCGGCGCGACCATGGTCGCGACCTGCGAGGGGTTCGCGATGGCCAGGAAGCTCGGGCTCGACCTGCAGACCTTCTACGACATTTCGTCCAAGGCCTCGGGCCAAAGCTGGTCGATGACGAGTTATTGCCCGGTCCCCGGTGTCGGTCCGGAGACGCCCGCCGACCATGATTATGAAGGTGGGTTCGCGGCCGAGCTGATGCTCAAGGATCTGAAGCTGGCGATGGACGCCGCCAAGGCGGTCGACGCCTACACCCCGATCGGCGGCGAAGCCGAGGAACTGTACCAACGGTTTGTCGACCGGGGCGGCGCCGACAAGGATTTTTCGGGCATCATCAAGATGATCGACGACAGCTGGAAGCCACCGCAGGACTAGGAGAGACTATGCGTATTGTGTTGTTAGTTGCCGCTGGATCGGTTGCGCTCGCCAGCGCGGTGTTGGCCGCAAAGCCGTTTACGAGAGCCCAGGCCCTCGGGGTCATGCACGAGCGGCACGAAGGCATGGAGGACGTCGGCAAGCAGAACAAAGTGTTGCGCCGCGAGCTGACGGCATCCTCGCCCGACCTCGCCGCGGTGCGCGGGGCGGCGGCGACCATCGCCAAGCATTCGTCCGAAGCGGCGCACTGGTTTCCGGCCGGGACCGGCCCAGAGCTTGGCAAGACCGGCGCAAAACCGGAAATCTGGCAAAAGCCACAGGATTTCGCGGTGAAGCTGCGCAATTTCCAGGTCGCGGCCCACGCCCTCGACGCCGCGGCGAAGACCGGCGACTTCAACTCGATCAAGGCGCGCTACGCCGCCATCGGCGATACCTGCAAAGCGTGCCACGACGATTATCGCAGTGAGATGCACCACTGAGCAGCGAACTCATCCTCAAGCAACGCGTCTGGGACCTGCCGGTCCGGCTGACGCACTGGCTGCTCGCGGCGCTGATCGCGTTCAGCTGGTGGTCGGTCGAATACCACCACAAGGACTGGCACATCTGGTCCGGGATCGCGATCCTGACCTTGCTGCTGTTCCGGCTGATGTGGGGGTTCGTCGGCAGCACGACGGCGCGTTTCGCGAATTTCATTCGCGGGCCCCGGCACGTGCTTGGTTATCTCCGCGGCGACTGGCGCGGGGTCGGCCATAGCCCGCTCGGCGCGCTGAGCGTCCTTGCTCTGCTTCTCGTCACCGCCATCCAGGTCGGTCTCGGGCTGTTCAACGAGGATGATGACGGCCTCTTCGCCGGACCGCTCGCCAATTTTGTCAGCCCCGACACCACGGAAACAATCCGCGGGCTCCACGAAATCGTCTTCTACATCCTCCTCGGCTTGATCGGCCTGCACATCGCGGCGATCCTCTATTACCGCCTCTTCCGCGGCAAAAAGCTGGCCAAGGCGATGATCACCGGCCGCGCCGCGATCGACCCCCCCGCCGAACCGATGCGTCCCGGCAAATGGTGGGTAGCGTTGATTTGTCTCGGTCTCGCGCTGGCCATCAGCCGCTGGGTTGTTGCCGGAGCGCCGCCATTCGGTTCTTGATTGAGGCCGGACGGATGGCCACATCGCGAGCATGCTGATCCGCACCGAACAGACGCCCAATCCCACGACCCGCAAATTCCTGCCCGGCCAGGCGGTGATGGATGCTGGCACGCGCGATTTCGCCGACGAAGATTCGGCACAGGCGTCGCCGCTTGCTGCGGCACTGTTTTCGAGTGGGCTGGTCGAAGGCGTGTTCTACGGCAGCGACTTCATTTCCGTGACCGCGGCGCCCGGCGTTTCATGGACCGACCTCGAACCGGTCGTGATCGAAACCCTTCTGGACCATTTTGTCAGCGGGGCGCCATTGTTCGCGCCCGGCACCGCCGCTGGAATCCACGTCGCGAGCGAGGCAAGCTTTGAGGAAAATCCGGCTGACGCCGACATCATCGACCAGATCAAGGAGTTGATCGAGACACGGGTCCGTCCGGCAGTCGCCCAGGACGGCGGCGACATTGCCTATCATGGGTACAAGGACGGGCGACTCTATCTGACGATGCACGGCGCCTGCTCGGGCTGCCCGTCGTCGACGGTCACGCTGAAACGTGGCATCGAAAGCCTCATCCGCCACTATGTGCCCGAGGTCGAATCCGTCGAAGCCGTCTAGGCTTCGGACGGACGGAATCGCCGGGGGTTGCGGCAAGTCGCTGGTTGTGACCACTATTCATCCATGATCCTGGCGTTCGACACCTCGAGTGCCGCCTGCACGGCAGCCCTGTTCGATGGAGCAGGCGTGTGCCTTGCGCGCAGGGACGAAGTCATCGGTCGTGGGCACAGCGAGCGGCTCGTGCCAATGCTTGACGAATTGCTCGACGGGCGGAGGCCGGAGTCGATCGTGGTCGGGCTCGGCCCCGGCAGCTTCACCGGCATCCGGGTCGCAATCGCGGCCGCTTATGGCCTCGCCATCGGTTGGGAAGCGAAGCTTTCGGGCATGTCCTCACTGGCGTTGCTCGCCACGGGAGCGCCGAGCGACGGTCCGCTCGCGATCGCCGTCAGCGGTGGCCATGGCGAGTTGTTCGTCCAGGAATTTGATCGGGGCGAGCCGGTCGGCGACCTCGCCAATCTGTCGCCGGCCAGCGCCGCAGCGGTTACCTCAGCGAACCTGGTCGTCGGCTCCGGCGCCGAGGCTTTGATCGCGGCGCGCGGCTGGGGCGAGGCCCGCGACGCACTGCCCTCCGCCGCCGACGCGATGAAGCTTGCGCTCGATCAGCGATCGCTTCCGGCCAAACCGATCTACGCCCGCGCGCCCGACGCCCAGCCGAGGCAGGCGGCATGATCGACAGCCCCGACCGGATCACGACAATGCGAGTCGAATCCGGCACGTCCGACGACCTCGATTCGGTGATGGAAGTCATGGAAGCGGCGTTCGGCTCTCGCTTCGGCGAGGCGTGGACGCGGTCGCAATGTGCCGGGATCCTGCCGATGGCCGGCGTGTCTCTAATGCTCATCCGCGACGGAGACAGCGGAACTCCGGTCGGTTTCTCGCTGTTCCGCAGCGTCATGGACGAATCGGAACTGCTGCTGCTCGCCGTCGCCCCGGATCACCGGCGCCGGGGAATCGGCCGCGGCCTGCTCCACAATTTTCTCGAACGGGCGCGAGCCGACGGCGCGACGCGCGCCCATCTCGAAGTCCGCGACGGAAATCCGGCAATTGAAATGTATCGCGGCGCCGGCTTCGCGCCAATCGGCCGACGGCGCAACTATTACCATACCAGCGACGGCCGGGAATTCGACGCGCTCACCTTTGCGCTCGATCTTTAATCTTCGCCTGATCTAGGAAAACACAGCCCGCTATTGCGAGCGCAGCCGGACGCTCCTAAAGTTCCAGTGACCAAGGGTCGCTTTGATTACTTGGCCTTTTGCTCGGACTGGAACTTAACAATGGTTGATAATGATTCTGCAGAAGATACCCTGCTAACTCTTACGGCCGACATCGTCGCCGCCCACGTCAGCAATAACAGCGTTGCCGTCAACGACTTGCCGCACCTCATTCAGAATGTTCATTCGGCGTTGAACAGCATTTCCGGCCGATCGTCGGCCCCGGAACCCAAGCCCGAACCGAAAGTGCCGATCCGTTCGTCGATCAAGCCGGACTTCATCGTCTGCCTCGAGGACGGAAAGCGACTGAAGATGCTCAAGCGGCATTTGATGACCCACTACAACCTGACTCCGGACCAGTACCGGCAGAAATGGGGTCTTGCGGCCGACTATCCGATGGTTGCGCCGAACTATGCCGAACAGCGCCGGACGCTAGCCAAGTCGATCGGCTTGGGCACCAAGCGGCGCAAGACGAAGGCCAAGTGACGCGGCTGGCGTCGTGCTGAACGTGTTTCATCGGCATGACGCCAGCATCCCTTTGACCCTGCCGTCGCCGATGCTTACCTACGCGCCATGACCCGTACGATCGATATTGAAGCTTTGTGCGCCGACAAGGGGCTGCGCATCACCGAACAGCGCAAGGTGATCGCGCGCGTGCTCGGCGACAGCGAGGACCATCCCGACGTCGAAACGCTGCACCAGCGCGCCTCGGCGATCGATTCCAACATCTCGATCGCGACCGTCTACCGCACGGTGCGGCTGTTCGAGGAAGCTGGCATTCTCGAGCGCCACGAATTCGGCGATGGCCGCTCGCGCTATGAAGCCGCGGCCGAAACCCACCACGACCATCTGATCGACGTCGAAACCGGCCGGGTGATCGAATTCGTCGACGACGATCTCGAGGAGTTGCAAAAACGCATCGCCGAGCGACTCGGCTTCCGTCTCGTCGACCATCGCATGGAGCTGTACGGCGTCACCCTCGACCGCGATCGCTAAGTCCCAACCGGCGCAGCTAAACCCGCGCGCAGTGGCGCGTGCGCTTGTGCTGATCCTGTGGTTCCTCGCCTGCGCCCCGATCCACGTCGCGACCAAGCTCATCATCGGGCGCTCGCACTGGCCCCGGCGTTTCCTTCGCATTGGAACGCGCATCGTGGGCGTGCGCGCGACGAACGATGGAGCGCCGATTCGTGGCCATACCTTGCTCGTCGCCAACCATTCGAGCTGGCTCGACATCCTGATTCTTGCGGGCGCGACCGATTGCGCGTTCGTCGCCAAGGATAGCCTCGGCCATCCGCTGCTCCACTGGCTCGCCGACCAGAATCGCACGGTTTACGTGAAGCGCGCGCACGTTAAGGGCGCCCGGGATCAGGCGGTCGCCATCGCCAAGGCGCTCGAGGGCGACAAGCCCGTCGCCTTGTTTCCGGAAGGCACGACCGGGCCGGGGACGCATTTGTTGCCGTTCCGATCGACCCTGCTCGAAGCCGCAAACTTCGCCGCGAAGGACGTCGAGATTCGCCCCGTGGCGATCGATTATGGCGCCGCTGCCGCCGAAGTCGGGTGGTGGGAGGAATCGGGCAAAGACAATGTCCTGAGGGTGCTGGGCAGGAGCGGCACCCTGCCCGTCGTCGTCCATCTGCTCCCCGCGCTCGACCGCGCCGGCGACCGCAAACAACTTGCGCATGAAGCGCGCGAGGCGATTGCCGCACGGCTCGGCTTCAAGTTGTCTGGCCACTCGCCTATAGGTCTGGGTGAATGACTCCCAAGACTTTCAAGATCAAAAGCTTCGGCTGTCAGATGAACGTCTATGACGGCGAGCGGATGAGCGAATTGCTCGGCGCTCAGGGCATGGCCGCAGCTGCCGACGGCGAAGACGCTGACCTGGTCGTCCTCAACACCTGCCACATCCGCGAGAAAGCGGCTGAGAAGGCCTATTCGGATATCGGACGGTTGCGGCGCGAAGACGGATCGAAACCGCTGATCGCGCTCGCCGGCTGCGTCGCCCAAGCTGAAGGCGCCGAAGCCAGGCGGCGTTCGCCGATGATCGATTTGGTCGTCGGCCCGCAAGCTTATCACCGCCTGCCCGAGATGATCGCGCAGGCCGCCGGCGGCGGCCGTCCGGTCGACACCGACATGCCGGCGATCTCCAAGTTCGACGCGCTTCCGGCGCGGCGCCGGGCGACCCCGAGCGCCTTCCTCACGGTGCAGGAAGGGTGCGACAAATTCTGCACCTATTGCGTCGTTCCCTACACCCGCGGCGCCGAAGTCTCGCGGCCGTGGGACGACATCGTCGCCGAGGCGCATGCATTGGTCGATGGCGGCGCGCGCGAGATCGTCCTGCTCGGCCAGAATGTGAACGCCTGGAGCGACGGACATCGCGGGCTCGCCGAACTGATCCGGAAGCTGGCGACAATCGCTGGGCTCGAGCGCATCCGCTACACCACCAGCCATCCGGCCGACATGACCGACGCGCTGATCGCCGCGCATGGCGAAGTCGACAAGCTGATGCCCTACCTCCACCTGCCGGTGCAGTCGGGCAGCAACCGCATCCTTCAGGCGATGAACCGCAGCCACACCACTGACACATATCTCCGCTTACTGGAGAGAATGCGCGCGGCCCGCCCCGACATCGCTTTGTCCGGAGACTTCATCGTCGGCTTTCCCGGCGAGACCGAAAGGGATTTCGAGGCGACTCTGCAGCTGGTTGACGAGGTCCGCTACGCCGCGGCTTATTCGTTCAAATATAGTGCCCGCCCGGGAACGCCCGCGGCAACGATGGAGGATCAAATCCCGCGCGACGTGATGGAAGACCGGCTGCGCCGGCTGCACGAGCGGATCAACACCCACCAGCTCGCGTTCAATCGCTCGAAAGTGGGTGTCCACACGCAGATCCTGATCGAGCGCGCTGGCCGGCAAGACGGCCAGATGATCGGCAAATCCCCGTGGCTGCAGTCGGTCCACGTCGAGACCGACGCGCGGCCGGGCGAGAACCTCGATGTCACGCTGGTTTCGGCCGGCCCTCAGAGCATGGCCGGCGCGGTCAGCCAGCGGGCTGCCGCCTGATGGCCCGCCGCGATCTCGCCGCCGTCCCCGACACCGCCCGGCTCGAGCTCGAGTTCGAGCAGCCTTATTTGCTCGGGCCGCTGTTCGGCGATTACGACCGTCACCTGATTACCATCGAGCAGCGCCTCGGGGTGCACATCGCCGCGCGGGGCAACAAGGTGCAGATCGAAGGCGAAGCGGATGCTGCGGCGCGCGCCCGCGATGTCCTGATTGGCCTCTACAACCGGCTCGACAGCGGCCATGACGTCGACGCCGAAGCGGTCGAGGCCGTGCTCGGCATGGCCGCCCAGCCGCATCTCGACGGGATCATCACCGAGGAAGTCACCTCGGCCCCGACGGTGATGATCCGCACGCGCAAGAAAACCATCGTCCCGCGCTCGGCGATGCAGACGCCATACATGGAGGCCCTGGCCCGCGACGACATGATCTTTGGTTTGGGACCAGCGGGCACCGGCAAGACCTACCTCGCGGTCGCGCAGGCCGTGTCGCAGCTGATCAGCGGCAGCGTCGACCGGCTGATCTTGTCGCGTCCCGCGGTCGAGGCCGGCGAACGCCTTGGCTTCCTCCCGGGCGACATGAAGGACAAGGTCGATCCCTATCTGCGGCCGCTCTACGACGCGCTTTACGACATGCTCCCGACCGAGCAGGTCGAGCGACGAATCGCCTCGGGCGAAATCGAAATCGCGCCGATCGCCTTCATGCGCGGGCGCACGCTCAACGATGCCTTCATCATCCTCGACGAAGCGCAGAACACCACGCCGCTGCAAATGAAGATGTTCCTGACCCGGTTCGGGATGCGCAGCCGGATGGTGATCTGCGGCGACCCCCATCAGGTCGATCTGCCCGATCCGAGCAAGTCGGGTCTCGCCGACGCGGTGAGCCGCGTCGAGGGCATCAAGGGCATTTCGGTGGTCCGCTTCACCTCGGCCGATGTCGTCCGTCACCCGCTCGTCGGGCGGATCGTCGACGCCTACGAAGGTCCAAGAGCATGATGCTCGAGATTGCACTCGAAGCCGACGAGGAATGGGACAGTAGCCGCGCGTGGGAGGAACTCATCCGCGCGGCCGCCGAGGCGGCGATCGCGGAGAGCGCCTTTCCGCAGTTGGCGACGTCTGAGAGACCAGTTGAACTTTCGGTCCGGCTGGCTGGCGACGACGAGGTCCGGGCGCTCAACGCGAAATGGCGCGGCAAGGACAAAGCCACCAACGTGCTCTCCTTTCCGCTCGCGGATCCAGGTGATTTAACACCGGCAAATGTTTCAGAGCGAGAATTGTTGCTCGGCGATATCGTCATGGCTCACGGCGTCTGCGTAGCCGAGGCCGCCGAAAAAGGCGTGTCGGTTCAAGACCATGCGACCCACCTGCTGGTCCACGGGACGCTCCATTTGCTGGGCTACGACCACCAAGACGACGCCGACGCCGCCGAGATGGAAGCGCGTGAGGTCCGGGCGCTTGCGCGCCTCGGAATCTCCGACCCTTATGCGGTGAACGACTGATGGCGACGCGCCACGACGATGAGGGCGGCTCACGCTTGTGGCGCGGGATGCGCGCTTTGATCTTCGGCGACAACGGCGAGACCACGCTGCGCGACGAAATCGAGGACGCGATCGACGAAGCCGAGGAGTCGCGGCCGGTCGCCGGCGACCTCAGCCCGGCCGAGCGGCAGATGCTGCGCAACCTGCTCCATTTCGGCGAGAGCACCGCCGGCGACATCTGCGTCACTCGGGGCGACATCATCGCGGTGCCGTCGACCATCAGCTTCGACGATTTGGTCCGCGCGTTCGCCGACGCCGGCCACAGCCGCCTGCCGGTATTTGGCGAAAGCCTCGATTCGATCGTCGGAATGATTCACATCAAGGACGTGTTCAACGCCAATGTCGACGCGGGCCGCGACCGCTCGATGACAACACTCATGCGCGAACCCTTGTTCGTCCCCGAATCGATGGGTGCGATCGAATTGCTCGCACGGATGCGCGCCGAGCGGACCCATCTCGCGATCGTCATCGACGAATTCGGCGGGACCGAAGGGCTGGTGACGATCGAGGACGTGGTCGAGGAAATCGTCGGCGACATCGAAGACGAGCATGACGAGGAAGAGGGCGGCATGCTGACCCTGCTCGAGGACGGGCTGTGGGAAGCCGACGCCCGGATCGAGCTCGAGGAGCTGCAGAAAGCGGTCGACCCGCGCCTGACGTCCGAGGATGACGACATCGATACGCTGGGCGGGCTGGTGTTCCTGATGGCCGGCCACATCCCGGCCAAGGGCGAGTGCATCAGGCATCCGTCCGGATGGACGCTCGAAGCGATCGATTCCGACCCGCGCCGAATCATCCGCGTCCGGCTCCACCCGCCGGAGAGTCAGGCGGCGGCCGACTAGCTTGTCGCGAACAGCTTGGCCGGGTCGGCCATCGCCTTGAATTCGAGCGCGTTGCCGGCGGGATCCAGCAGGAACATCGTCGCCTGCTCGCCGGGTTCTCCGGCAAAGCGGACGGTCGGCGGAACGACGAAGTCGGTTCCCGCTTCAGTCAGTCGTTTCGCGAGCGCCTTCCACTCGTCCATCGACAGCACCAGCCCGAAATGGGGCACCGGCACCGCCTCGCCATCGACCGGATTGGTCGCGCGCTCGCGGATCGCTTCGGGCGCGAGATGGGCGACGATCTGATGTCCGTGGAGATCGAAATCGACCCAATGATCGTCGCTGCGGCCTTCAGGGCAGCCGAGAAGCTCGCCATAAAAGCGCCGCGCCGCGGCGAGATCGTCGACCGGGAAAGCAAGGTGGAACGGCGGCAGTGTCATCCAACCCCTCTGTCATTGCGACCCTCGCGAAAGCAAGGGGAAGCAATCCAACTTTCCCCCGGCTAATGTCTGGTTTGGGTGGAAAGCAGACGCTAGAGCGAAGTGAAAAGCATCCACGTAAAGATGACGGCAACAGCCAGCGCAAAGAGCATGAAGAGCACGCTCAGGCTTACGTGCATCCAAAACGCCGTTGGTCGGTCGGCCCTTCGATAACGAAAATGCCCCGCCCGTAGGCTGATGACGCCGGTCCTGGCGGCGCCAATTAACGCTAGGGCCTGTCCCAGCAGACCGAGCCAACCCAGCAACGAAAGCACAAGCATCCACCACATTCGGCAATAGTGACTGAGGCACCTAATGTCCGGTTTCGACGGTGGTCTCAGGAGGTCGTCGCAACACTTTACCAATGATGGGTGAGGTGATGCGATGGCGAAGAGACGACGACGGATGTTGAGTGCGGTGGAGAGTGCGGAGGTTTGGGATCGTTGGCAGCGGGGTGAAGGGCTGAAGCTGATTGGCCGGGTATTCGACCGATCGTCGGGAGCGATCTTTGCGCACCTCAAGCCGCACGGCGGGATCCGGCCGGCACCTCGGCGACGATCACGACGTGTGCTGAGCCTTGCTGATCGGGAAGAGGTCTCGCGCGGGATTGCCGTAGGCATATCTTTGCGATCGATCGCCGCCAGTCTTGGGCGGGCGCCATCGACGGCAGTCGAAACCGGACATCGAACCAGAGCCCGCATTCAATCACCACGACCCTTTGTGGATTGCGTCGCGGGCGCGCTCCCCGCAATGACGCGCGGGAATGAAGCCGTT
Organism: Sphingomicrobium sp.; assembly: GCA_035261225.1. Taxonomy (GTDB): domain Bacteria; phylum Pseudomonadota; class Alphaproteobacteria; order Sphingomonadales; family Sphingomonadaceae; genus Sphingomicrobium. Next base: position 8,742 of record DATFUB010000056.1, on the reverse strand, counting down.
TCTCCTTGCCTTGCTGATCGGCGCCTTGTCGGCGTTCGCGTTTGCGCCGGTCGGGCTGTGGCCGCTGATGCCGCTCGCGCTCGCGGCGTTGTGCGAGTTGGTCTGGCGCGCGAAGTCGCTCAAGCGGTCGCTCGCCATCGGTTGGGGTTTTGGGCTCGGCCAGTTCGTCATCGGGCTCAACTGGATCGCCACCGCCTTCACCTATCAGGCGGCGATGCCGGCCTGGCTCGGCTGGATCGCGGTCGTGCTGCTGTCGCTCTACCTCGCCGTTTATCCTGCGCTCGCGGCGGGCCTGGCGTGGCGGTTCAAGGGCAAGGCGCCGGTCGCCCTCGTCCTGACGCTAGCGGGCGCGTGGCCGGTGACCGAATGGCTGCGCGGGACGATATTCACCGGCTTCCCGTGGAACCCGCTCGGGGTCACTTTGGTCGACACCCATTTGCTCAATGCCGCGACCGTGATCGGCACGTACGGTCTGTCGATTCTCGTCATGCTCGCAGGCGGCATGCTGTGGCTGGCTACCCGTAAGCAGTGGCGCGTCGCCGGCATCCTCCTCGCGATCCTCATTGCGCTGCACTTCCTGCCGTGGCCGCAGACGGTTGCCGCCCAGGCCCGCAGCATCCGCGTCATCCAGCCGAACATCGGCCAGGAAGACAAATGGCAGCAGGGTTTTGCCGAGGAAGCTTCGCGGCGGCTCGCGGCACTCTCAATCAAGTCCGGCGGCACGCGTCCGCGCCTGACCTTCTGGCCCGAAGCGGCGGTCACCGAGCCGCTGCAGGATCAGCGCACCGACGAGCACCAGGCCCTCGCCCAGTTCGAGCGCACGCGTTCCGCCGCGCTGGTCGGGCCGGGGGAATATCTGCTGACCGGCGGTCTCGCCGTCTTCTCGCGCGATGGCCGCTGGATCGATGGCGCCGCCAACAGCACCTTCATCCTCGGCACTGGCGGACAGATTGTCGCCCGCTACGACAAGGCGCACCTCGTCCCCTATGGCGAATATCTGCCGATGCGGCCTTTGCTGTCGTCGATCGGCCTGTCGCGGCTCGCGCCGGGCGACATCGACTTCAATTCCGGTCCCGGGCCACGCACCTTCGACCTCCCCGGCTGGGGCAAGGTCGGATTCCAGCTGTGCTACGAAATCATCTTTTCCGGCCAGGTTGTCGACCGCCGCAACCGCCCCGACTTCATCTTCAACCCGTCGAACGACGCCTGGTTCGGGCGCTGGGGCCCACCCCAGCATGTGGCGCAAGCGCGGCTGCGCGCAGCCGAGGAAGGACTCCCCGTGATCCGCTCGACCCCAACCGGGATCAGCGCGGTGATCGACGCCCACGGCCACATTGTCGCGTCACTGCCGTGGCGCACCGCGGGGGAGATCGATGCCGCCCTGCCCCCTCCAGCGCCGCCTACGTTCTTCGCCCGCTTCGGCAATCTCATCCCGCTGCTGCTCGGCTTCGCTTTGCTGATCGGCGGCATTGCGATGAGCCGGACTCGCCGCTAGGGGCCGACCACATATAAAGACTTCCTTATATCCTGATCATCGAGGCCCGCTTCCGCCCATGCGCAGCTCTTATCTCTTCACTTCCGAATCCGTGTCCGAAGGCCATCCCGACAAGGTCGCCGACCAGATTTCCGACGCTATCGTCGATCTGTTCCTGTCCAAGGACCCCGAAGCGCGCGTGGCGTGCGAGACTCTGACCACGACCAACCGCGTGGTGCTCGCCGGCGAGATTCGCGGCGAGGGCGTGATGGACCGCGACGGCAATTGGGCGCCCGGTATCCGCGAGGAAATCGAGGCCGCGGCGCGCGATGCGGTGAAAAGCATCGGCTACGAGCAGGACGGCTTCCATTGGCAGACGTTCGATTTCGCCAACCATCTCCATGCCCAGTCGTCGGACATCGCCCAAGGCGTCGACGCCGCCGGCAACAAGGATGAAGGCGCCGGCGACCAGGGGATCATGTTTGGCTTCGCCTGCGACGAAACCCCCGATCTGATGCCGGCCGCGCTCTATTATTCGCACCGGATCCTGATGAAGATGGCCGAAGATCGCCATGCCGGCAAAGCGCCGTTCCTCGAGCCCGACGCCAAGAGCCAGGTCACGCTGCGCTTCGAAAACGGCCAGCCGGTCGCGGCGACCGCGATCGTCGTTTCGACCCAGCACAAGCCGGGTTACGACGATGGGCCGCAGGAAACCGAGCTTCACGATTATGTGAAATCGGTTGTCGCAAGCGTGCTTCCAGCCGAGCTGCTCAGCGACGAGACCGTCTACCACATCAACCCGACCGGCAGCTTCGAGATCGGCGGGCCCGAGGGCGATGCCGGGATCACCGGGCGCAAGATCATCGTCGACACCTATGGCGGCGCGGCCCCGCACGGCGGCGGCGCCTTCTCGGGCAAGGACCCGACCAAGGTCGACCGCTCGGCCGCCTACGCTGCGCGCCATCTCGCCAAGAATATCGTCGCCGCCGGGCTTGCCCGCCGCTGCACCATCCAGCTGGCCTATGCGATCGGGGTATCGGCGCCGCTGTCGCTTTATGTGAACACCCACGGCACAGGCACGGTCGACGATTCGACGCTGGAGGACGCGATCGGCCGGATCGACAAGCTCGGCGGCCTGACCCCGCGCGGCATCCGCACGTACCTCGGACTCAACAAGCCGATCTATCGCCCGACCGCGGCCTATGGCCATTTCGGGCGCACGCCAGAGGGCGAATATTTCCCGTGGGAGCGCCTCGACTTGGTCGGGGACTTGAAGACCGCGGTCGGGCTGGAGGCGATGCCGGTCGAGGCCTAGTCTCGCCCCGATGACCGCGCACAAACTCGGCGATCCGCTGACCCTCAACCGCCTTTACGGGCGGTCGACCGGGCACAAATTGCGCAAAAGCCAGCAGGAGCTGGTCGATACGCTCCTGCCGCAGATCGAAGTGCCGACCGAAGGCGAGGTCACGCCGCTTGCGCTATTCAGCGATGACCGCCCGCTCCATTTCGAAATCGGCTTCGGCTCGGGCGAGCATCTCGCATCGCGCGCCGACATGCTGCCCGATCACGGCTTCATCGGCGCCGAGCCCTTCCTCAACGGCGTCGCAACCACGCTCGGTCACATCCGCGATCAGCATCTCGCCAACGTCCGGCTGTGGCGCGGCGACGCGCTCGAAATCCTCCAGCGCGTTCCCGACGGAGCGTTGAGTTTCCTCTATCTGCTCCACCCCGACCCGTGGCCCAAGGCGCGCCACGCCAAACGGCGGATGGTCAACGACCGCCCGGTCGACCTGTTCGCGGCCAAACTCCGGACTGGCGGCGAGTTCCGCCTCGCGACCGATGACCCGACCTATCTGACCTGGTCGCTGATGGTCATGCAGCGCCACGTGGCGCAGTTCGAATGGCTCGCGAAGACGCCCGCCGATTTCCTCGGGCCGCCGGGCGGCTGGATCGAAACCCGCTACGGCGCCAAGTCGCGCCGGGAGGGCCGCCGGCCCTATTATCTTCGCTATCGCCGGGTCTGAGCCTTTGGCTCGAGCCGCAGCAGCCGCGCGCCGCCACGATCCTCGAGCAAATAGACTTCGCCGCGCGGGCCCTGCTGAACTTCGCGGATTCGGCGGCCCATAATCCACTGGTCCGCCTTGCTCGCCCGGTCGCCGCGAATCCTAACATGGATGAAGGCATCGGCGGATAACGCGCCGAGCAGCGCATCGCCCTTCCACTCAAGGAACAGATCGCCGGTGTAGATGATCAGCCCGGCCGGGCTCACCGATGGGGTCCACCACACCTTCGGCGGTTCATAGCCGTCGCCGGGCCGGTGGTCGGGAATGTCGACTCCGTCGTAATTGCTGCCGTTGGACGCGTTCGGCCAACCGTAATTCCTGCCCGGCAGGATCAAATTGACCTCGTCGCCGCCGCGCGGGCCCATTTCATGCTGCCACAGCCGGCCATCGGGGGCGAAGGCGAGCCCCAAGGGATTGCGGTGCCCCGTCGTCCACGTCTCGGCCGGAGTGAGGTTGGGGCCGGGCCACGTAAACTGCCGCCCGGGCGCGCTTTTGGCAGCCTGCGTATCCTCAGGCGGATCAGTGATCGTGACCGAGGCGGCGCCGGTACGCCCAGCGAGCGGGTTCCCCGGTGCCGGCTTTCCATCGAGCGTCAAATGGAGGATCTTGCCGAGCGGCTGGCTCGGGTCCTGCGCGGGGGTAAAGCGTTGGCGTTCGCCCGAAGTCAGGAACAGCGACTGGCCATCGGGCGCAAAGGCGATTTTCCCGCCAAACTGGCCGCCCTCGCCGCCCTCCGGGTCCCGCCACAGGACGGTCAGCCCCTCTAGACGCGGGGTCGTCGCGACGTTGGCCAGTTTTGCGCGGGCAAGCGCAAGGCTGCCGCCCCCGTTCTGCGATGGCTCGGAGTAAGTCAGGTAAATCATGCCGTCGCCGGCAAAACCCGGCGAAGCAACGACATCGAGCAACCCGCCCTGACTCGACACGACCACGCGTGGAACGCCCGCGACCGGGGTCTTCTTGCCCGTACCGACATCGATGAGCCACAACCGGCCCGGCTTCTCGGTGACCAGCGCGGCATTGGTCATCCGGACACCCGAGCCGGGCAAGAAATCCATCGCCCACGGCGAATCGAAGGTCGCCACGTCGGTCGTGGTAAACGGACGTTCGGCGCTTGCCGACGGCGCCGCGCCGCACGCCGCCAGTGCCAGCGCGAGCAGCAGCGTGGCTTGTATTAAGCGGAGGGTCATCCCAATTGTTCCTACGCAACGGGACGTCGCCCGTCCCTCAACAAGGCCTAGCATGCAACCCTGCAGCCTACTCTCGCTCGCCACCGCGGTTCCACCGCATGTGATCGAACAGCATGAGGCGAAAGTGATTGGCCGCCGCGCCTTCCGCCGGAAGAACCTGTTCGACAAACTGTCGACGGTGTTCGACAACGCGGCCATTGCCAAGCGCCATCTGGTCGCCCCGCACGAATGGTATGAAGAGCCCCACGGCTGGGCCGAGCGCAACGCCGTCTATCTCGCGGCCTCGGAAGCAATGTTCGAGGATGCGGCCGGACGGGCAATTGCCGCCGCCGGCCTGACGCCCGACCAGATCGACGGCGTCGTCACCGTCTCGACCACCGGGATCGCGACGCCGAGCCTCGAAGCCCGCGTCGGGCCGCGACTTGGCTTGCGCAGCGATGTCCGGCGCGTGCCCATCTTCGGCCTCGGCTGCGCCGGCGGTGTCAGCGGCCTTTCGACCACCGCGCGGCTCGCCGCCTCCGATCCCGGCAGCAACTGGCTGTTCGTGACCGTCGAGACCTGCTCGATCTCGATTCGGCTCGAGAGCGACGATCCGGCGGCGATCGTCGCCACCGCTTTGTTTGGCGACGGCGCTGCAGCAGCCGTGATCACCGCTGGCGAAGGCGGGCTGGCGACGCTCAAGGGCTCGGCCGAGAAATTATGGCCTGACACGCTCGGCATCATGGGCTGGCTAGTCGAGGACCCTGGCCTCGGCGTCATGTTCGACCGCGCGATCCCACCGTTCATCGAGGCCAATCTCGCCGAAGCCGTCGGCGAAATGTGCACCCAGTTGGGCATCGCGCGCGAGGACATTTCGCGGTTCTGCTGCCACCCCGGCGGGGTCAAGGTGATCGACGCGATCGAGACCGCGCTCGATTTGAATCAGGGCGAACTGAACCTCGAACGCGAGGTGCTGCGCGATTTCGGCAATATGAGCGCGCCGACCGTGCTGTTCGTGCTCGAGCGGTTGCTTGAACGCGGACTGCCGAAGCGGTCGCTGATGACCGCATTCGGCCCCGGCTTCACCTGCGCCGGCCTGTTGCTCGAAGCCGCGTGACGCTGACCATTGTGATATTGGCGCTGGTCACGCTCCAGCGCGTTGGCGAGTTGTGGCTGTCGAACCGCAACACGCGCCGCCTGCTCGCCCACGGTGCGCGGGAAGTCGGTGCGTCGCATTATCCGCTGATCGTCGCGGTCCATGCCGCGTGGCTCCTTGCGCTGTGGTGGCTCGCGCCCGGCCAGCCGGTCGACGGCTTGTGGCTTGCGCTCTACGTCCTGCTCCAGGTCGCGCGCATCTGGGTGCTGGCGAGCCTGGGGCCGCGCTGGACGACGCGGATCATCGTCCTGCCCGGCGCTCCTCTGGTGAGAGCCGGTCCCTACCGCTTCGTCTCCCATCCGAACTACGTCGTCGTCGCCTGTGAAATCGCCGTCCTGCCCCTGGTCTTCGGCCTGTGGCCGGTCGCGGTGATTTTCTCGGCTTTGAACGCAGCCATTCTCGCCATCCGCATCCGCGAAGAGAACCGCGCGCTCGGCCGCTAAGCTGCGCTTGCGCCAACAGCGGTACGCGCCTATATCGCGGCTCTCTCCTCGACATCGTCATTGATGCTTGAGGCTGGGGCTCCCAAGGCTCCGGTCCGAGAGGCGTTTGGGCTTATGGAAGAACGCAATTGACCAACGTCGACACGGTGGCGCGGCTGATCGAACCCGAGGTGCAAGCCCTGGGTTACGAGCTCGTGCGCGTGGCGATGATCGGCGGAACCTCCGATCCGACGCTGCAGGTGATGGCCGAGCGCGCCGACACCCGCCAGCTCGATCTCGGCGATTGCGAAAAGATTTCGCGGCGTCTGTCTGAAGTGTTCGACGCCCTCGAAGCGGATGGGCGCGACCCGATCGACGGCAGCTACCGGCTCGAGGTCAGCTCGCCGGGCATCGACCGGCCGCTGACTCGCCTCAAGGATTATCGCGACTGGGTCGGATATGAGGCGCGCATCGGGCTCGCCGAGGTCAAGGGCCGCCGCAAGCAATATTCGGGCACGCTCGAGGGACTGGAAGGCGAAACCGTCAAGCTCCTGGCTAAGGACGGCAACACCTATGAGATCGCTTTTGCCGACATCGGCTCGGCCAAGCTGCTCTTGACCGACAAGCTTATCAAAGCCACCGCGCCGCTCAGCACCGAGGGCGCCGATACAATCAAGATGGAAGGTTGAATAACGACATGGCCACCGCCGCACCCGCTGCCGTCAGCGCCAACAAGGCCGAGCTGCTCGCCATCGCCGACGCCGTCGCGCGCGAAAAGCTGATCGACAAGGGCATCGTCATCGAGGCGATGGAAGACGCGATCCAGCGCGCCGCCCGCGCCCGCTACGGCGCCGAGAACGATATCCGCGCCAAACTCGACGGCGAGACCGGCGACTTGCGCCTGTGGCGTGTGCTCGAAGTGGTCGAGGAGCCCGAGGATCATTTCAAGCAGGTCGATCTGAAGGGCGCGCAGAAGCTCGAAAAGGGCGCCAGCATCGGCGACTTCATCGTTGACCCGCTGCCGCCGATCGAGTTCGGGCGCATCGCCGCCCAGGCCGCCAAGCAGGTGATCTTTCAGAAGGTTCGTGATGCGGAGCGCGAGCGTCAGTTCGAGGAATTCAAGGACCGCGTCAGCGAGATCATCACCGGCGTCGTCAAGCGAGTCGAGTTCGGCCACGTCGTCGTCGACCTCGGCCGCGCCGAGGGCGTCATCCGCCGCGACCAGCAGATCCCGCGCGAAATGGTCCGCGTTGGCGACCGCATCCGGTCGCTGATCATGTCGGTCCGCCGCGAAGCGCGCGGCCCGCAGATCTTCCTGTCGCGCGCCCACCCCGATTTCATGCGCAAGCTGTTCGCGCAGGAGGTCCCCGAGATTTACGACAGCATTATCGAGATCAAGGCCGCCGCCCGCGACCCGGGCAGCCGCGCCAAGATCGGCGTGATCAGCCACGACAGCTCGATCGATCCGGTCGGCGCCTGCGTCGGCATGAAGGGCAGCCGCGTCCAGGCGGTGGTCCAGGAATTGCAGGGCGAAAAAATCGACATCATTCCGTGGAGCGAGGATCTCGCCACATTCGTCGTCAATGCGCTCCAGCCGGCGACCGTCAGCCGTGTCGTGATCGACGAGGAAGAGAGCCGGATCGAAGTGGTCGTCCCCGACGACCAGCTGAGCCTGGCGATCGGCCGCCGCGGCCAGAACGTCCGCCTCGCGAGCCAGCTCACCGCGTCGCAGATCGACATATTGACCGAGGCCGACGCGAGCGAGAAGCGTCAGCGCGAGTTCCTCGAGCGGACCGAAATGTTCCAGAGCGAGCTCGACGTCGACGAAACCCTGTCGCAGCTGCTCGTTGCCGAAGGCTTCACGTCGCTCGAGGAAGTCGCTTACGTCCAGATCGACGAAATCGCTTCGATCGAAGGCCTCGACGACGACATCGCGTCCGAGCTTCAGAACCGCGCGACCGAAGCGCTCGAACGGCGCGAAGCCGCATCGCGCGAAGAGCGCCGCAAGCTCGGGGTCGAGGATGCGCTGGCCGAAATCCCGCATTTGACCGAGCAGATGCTGGTCACGCTGGGCAAGGCCAACATCCGCACGCTCGACGACCTCGCCGACCTCGCCACCGACGAGCTGATCCAGAAGAAGCGGGTCGAACCGCGCCGCCGCGAACCGAGCAACCGGCCCGAGGACAAGGGCGGGCTTCTCGCCGAGTACAGCCTCAGCGAAGAGCAGGGCAATGAGATCATCATGGCCGCCCGCGCCCATTGGTTCGAGGACGAGGACAAACCTGCAGCCACGGAGGACGCGGTTGCGGGCGAGGAGCAATGATCCGCTAAAAGCGCACGTTCCGGAGCGCACCTGCATCCTCACGCGGCGCAAGGCGGCGCCTGGGGCGCTGATCCGGCTTGCCCTGTCGCCCGAGGGTGAGGTCGCGCCCGACGTTCGCGCGCGGGCGCCCGGGCGCGG
>DATFUB010000055.1:0-7222 GCA_035261225.1 Sphingomicrobium sp. | reverse complement strand
CATCGCATTGTCGATGACCTCGGCGGCGAGGTGGTGGAGGGCGCGGGCGTCGGTCCCGCCGATATACATGCCGGGGCGGCGACGGACCGGCTCGAGCCCTTCAAGGACCTCGATCGAGGAAGCGTCGTAGCTGTCGGGCGTGGCGTTATTGGAAGTCGAAAAGAGATCGGACATTTGAACCGGCTATAGGGCCCGGCAAGGCGCCGTGCCAAGCGGCGAGAAGGGCCTATTCGCCGCGAACGGAAACGGCCGGGGTTGCCCCCGGCCGCTCCATTTTGGTCTGCGAAATTACCAGGCGAACTGGAAGCCGGCCCGGTAGCCGACCTCGCCGCTGTCCAGGCCGTAGCCGAAACCCGCCGACACGGTGGTCATTTCGTTGACCGCCGCCGAGATGGCTGTGGCGAGCGCATGCTGGCCCTGATAGCCGCCGATCCCGCCGCTCATCGCGAAATGCGCGCCGGTCGGGATGCTCGGCGAGTCCAGCGCCAGGGCCATGGCGATGCCTTCATTGGCCTTGTCGATGTTCCGGTCCTGCACGGCGTCATGCTGAATCAGGCCGCCGACGGTATGCTGCAGCGCCGTGATGTTGCCGATGGCGGCATTGAGCTGGCCCATGTTCACAGCATCGGTCGCGAGGACGCCGTTGGCTACCCCGCCAAGGGTGCGTCCGCCGATATTCACCTGGTTGGCCGCCGTGTTGACGGTTCCGGTGCCCAGCGCGACCGAATTGGCGAAGCCCGCGGTGTTGGCGCCCTGGCCGATGGCGGTCGAGTTGACGCCAGAAGCGACAGCCCCCTGGCCAAGGGCCGTTGAGTTGTTGCCCGTGGACACGGCGCCGCGGCCAAGGGCGGTGCTGCTCACGCCCGAGGCGGTCGCCTGGTTGCCGACGGCAGTGGCCAGCGTGCCAATGGCGTTGGCATCCCAGCCCAAGGCGGTGCTGCCGCCCCCTGTCGCGTCGGCGAGGCCGCCGATGGCCGTCGAGTGGAAGCCGGTCGAATTGGCGTCGAAGCCGACGGCGACCGCGTCTTCTGCGGTGGCATCGGCATGATCGCCGAGCGCCACGGCGTGCAGGCCGGTTGCCTGAGCCGTGTCCCCCAAAGCGATGGAATCAACGCCGGTCGCGTCAGCCGACGTGCCGATCGCGATATTGCCAACGGCCCCCACTGAGGTGTTGCCATCGCCGATGACGATGGACTTGGCGAAGCTGGTCGCGGTCGAGCTACCAATGGCAATCGCCTTGACGCCCGTGGCAGCGGCAGAGCTACCAATTGCAACTGCATCAACAGTCGCATCCGAGCCGGCGCCGAGGGCCGTGGCTCCCACGTCCGCGGCGTTTGCACCGGCGCCGAGGGCCGTGGCTGCCACGTCCGCGGCGGTTGAATTGGCGCCGACGGCCGTGGCTCCCACGCCCGTGGCGTCTGCATTGTTGCCCAGGGCCGTGGCTGCCTGGGCTGTCGCGCCTGAATCGTTGCCGAGGGCTGTTGCCGCCACCCCCGTGGCGATTGCATTGTTGCCGACCGCGGTCGCTGCATCGGCATTGGCGAATGCAGCGGCGCCAACCGCGGTCGTATTGGCGCCGTTGGCCACGGTGTTGCCATTTGTGGAGTCGTTGCCGCCCAGAGCGACTGCGCCCTCACCGGATGCGATGACATTATTGCCGAGCGCCGTCGCGCCGGCGCCGTTGGCGATGGCCCCCGAGCCAATTGCGGTCGCACCCTCGGTTCCGGTGCCGCCAGCCGCGGCGTCATTGCCGCAAGCGAAATCGCTGCCGAGCGCAGCAGTCGCACCGCCCGTATCTTCGGAGGGGGATGCGCCCGGGATTTCGCAGACGGCCTGCGCCTGGGCCGGGGCGGAGATGGTCAAGGCCGCGCCCAGGGCAATTGCCGAGCCGGTAATAAGAATGGTCTTTTTCATGTTGGTTTCCTTTGGTGCTTGATGTTGGCGCGCGCGGCGTCGCGAATGGAGCGCCACGGGCTGTTGCGATGGAGGTGACGGCTTTGCCCCCCGGTAATGGGAGTGCCGGGGGGCGCCGCGCTCGCCAGGAAAGGGCCTGGCGAACCACGACCGTGTTGATCACGGAGGCGATCGTCAGCGGATTTTTGGGCGGGCCGGTCCAGGCCCTGGCCAGACTTCAGTGATCAGGCGACCTTCGGCCATCCCGCCATGGCTTGAACCTTCGGGGCATCGAGCAGCTGGCCGCCGACGGCCCAATCGTTTTGATTCACTTCCACGATGCGAACCCAGGTCACGGGGCGCAGAGCTTCGCCTTCGACGGCGACCATCGCTTCGGTGACTCGCTCAATGATTTCCCGTTTCTGGGAGGGGGAGAAAACGTCCTTGATGAGGTCGATCGTGACCAACGGCATGTCTGGGTTCCTTCTTCGCGTCGGTCAGATGGACCGGCGTGCGAAGGGGCCAGTGCGGCCAAGTGCGAAACGCGACCAGTTCATGAATTGAAGCAATGCGCTACAGAATATGAAGCAGTATTCCCGAGCGTGCCCGGCTATGCGGAGTCTCGCTATTCAGGGAACAACACATGCATTATGGCCAATTCTGTCCGATCGCCAAAGCCACCGAGATCCTCGGCGAGCGCTGGACCATCCTCATCTTGCGCGAACTGCTGATGGGCGGGCGGCGTTTTTCCGAGCTCCAGCGCGGTCTTGGTGACATTTCGCCGGCATTGCTCACCAGCCGGCTCAAATCGCTCGAGGACCAGGGCATTGTTGTGCGCCGCAGGATCAGCGGACAGCGCGGTTTCGAATATTTCCCGACGGCCGCCTGCGAAGCCTTTCTGCCGGTCGCTTTGTCGATCGGCGAGTGGGGATTGTCCTTCGCCCGGCACTTGCTCGTCGAAGAAGATTTCGATGTCGATTTCCTGATGTATTATCTGGAGCGCAGCGTCGATCCCACGCAATTGCCCGGCGACGAGACGGTCGTCCAATTCCGGTTCATCGACCTGGTCGAGCAACGCGATTGGTGGCTGTTGATCAAGCAAGACGTGCAGATCTGCATTACGCCGCCGGCGCGCGACGTCGACGTCTATTTCACGAGCACGCTGCGGACGATGCACGATGTCTGGATGGGCGATCGGACCTATCGCGAGGCGCGGGAAAGCGACGACCTGATTATCGAGGGCGAACCGGCGTTGACCCGCAACATCATGCGCTGGCTGCGGCCGAGCGTTTTCTTCGAGGCCGAGCGCGCCCCGATTCCGGCGTGCCTGGCCGCTTGAGCCTGGGCATTTGGGGCCGCCTCACCACAAGTTGGCGAGGACGCGTCGGAGTTGTCGAGTTCCGCGGGCGCGGAGAACGAAAACAGGTCAGTCATTATGGATTGATATGACAGCGCGGTGCCAAGCCGGATGGCCTTGCTTTTTCCCGGCTCAAGCGTTATAACATTCGTATGAACAAACCGCTCAAGCTCATTCCCATCGGCAATTCAACGGGCGTCATTCTCCCGAAGGATGTCCTCGCCGAACTTGGGGCGGAGCAGGGCGATATCATCAGCTATATCAAGACGCCCGATGGCATAGAGTTGCGTACGACCGACGCGGATTTTGACGCCCAGATGGAGGCGGCGCGCGAAGTCATGAAGCGGCGGCGTAAGGCTCTTCGCGAACTCGCCAAATAGTGAGCCGGTGGAAATGGGTTCTCGATGCCGTGGCGCTCGCGATGCATCGCGAACAGATCGCGGAACATGGCGGCAGTGACGGCATACGCGACACCGGCTTGTTCAAGAGCGCAATGGCAAAGCCGCAGAATCTTGCTGTCTACGGCAATCCGGTCGCCGCCGAACTTGCCGCCAGCTACGCCTTTGGGATCGCCAGAAACCATCCTTTCATCGACGGGAACAAGCGGACCGCGGTCGCGGTTAGCGAAACTTTTTTGATATTGAACGGCTATTCGCTCGCGGCATCGGACGCCGAGATCGTTGTTACGTTCCTGTCCCTCGCCGCCGGTGAACTCAACGAGCAGGACCTTGCCGACTGGTTTCGGGAGCGCGTCGAACCGCGCTGAAGCGCGATCGGCTGGCCGACACGAAAAAGGCCCCGACGAACGAAATCGCCGGGGCCTTCCTTTTGCAACGCCGGGGGGGAGGGGTTAGTCCGACGCGCATGGGGCTTTTTCACCAGACGCGGGTCTCGGCGATCTGAACTTCGCACACCACCGCGATGAGGGCTTCGGTGAGCGCGTCGACCGAGTGGCTCGAACGGCCGCTGCCAGCGAACGAAATGCCCATCACCAGCTCGCCCTGCCAATCGCCGGTCTGAACCGCGGTCCAGCCGCGGCGGTTTAGCCGATCGCAAATCTCCTGCGTTAGCGAACCGAAATTGACGGCGACGACGTCGGGCATGAGGTCGCGCAGCATTGTCGTGCCGCCGAGCGCGGCACAGGTCGTTGCGAAGCGAGTCGGGGCGGTCGAAGGGTTCGCGACATAGGCCCGCTCGCGGCGGCGCTGCCACACCGGGCCGGGCGCCGGCACGCGGTGAGAAGACTGGGAATGACTTTCGATCGACTGGTGTTTCATCGCTGGTGGGGTTTCCTGATTGGAGCCCGAGCGCCGGGGAAAGCGCTCGGGCGGGGAGGGGCGCTAGCCGACGCGCAGGGTTCCGTTCATCCGAATCGGGCGGCTGATGTTGAAGTAATTGGGCGAGGTCTTCATCACCGTCTGGTGGATTTCCTCGAACTGCTCGGGGGTGCCATTGCCCTTGATGCGGACGTCGTAGTCGATCGCTTCATAGCCCGGCGGGACCGTGTCATCGAGGCCGAGGAAGCCGCGCAGATCGAGCGTTCCGCGAGTCGCGATCTCGAGCGAATCGAGGGTGATCCCGTGCAGCGCCGCGCCGGCGACGTAGCCGACCGTCATGCAGGCGTTGACCGCGGCCATCAACAGTTCCTGCGGATTGGGGGCGCTGTCGCCGCCGAGCAGCTCGCACGGCTCATCGGCGACGATCTTGTGGGTGCGCGCAACACGGTTGCCGGCGATGGTGAAGCCGTCGACGACGGTTTCGCTGCGGGTCTGGCCGGTCCAGCGGGTGGTCACGTCGAACGACACTTTGGCCTGGGTGGCATCTTGTTGGATCGCTTCGACGACTTCGCCCAGCGCATTCAAATCGAGACCGTTGACGCGGTTTTTGACGGTATCCAGCATTATCATTCTCCCTGTTGAAATGGGTCAGGCGAAGAGCGGCGCGGCTTCGGCGATGCGTTCGGCGGCGCGCGGCGAGAGCGTCGCGAGGCTGGCTTTGAAGCGCTCGTGGACCATGCCCGAACCGAGGTAGGTCCAACGTGCGGCCTGGTGCTGCTGGTCGAGGATCTCGGTGCAATTCTCGACCTTGCGGCCGATCGCTTTTTCGAGCGCGTCGAGGTTGAACACCGCTTGCTGCTTCAAGCCGCCGTCGAGGAAGGCGCCGATCTCGAAGAATTCGTCGATCGCCTTGTCGATCTGCTCCTCGGAGCGACCCTCGGCGAGCGCGTCGACGATCAGCGTGTCGAGCTTGGCGTGCTGTGCTTCCTCCATCCAGTGGTGCTTCAGCAGGCTCTTGAACAACGGATCGATGTCGCCGTCGTCGCGGATCGAGCCGAGGTAATGCTGCTGCGTCATCCATTCGATCATCAGGATCACGAGGCCCACCGCGAGCGGATCGTGGCGCAGTACTTCGGCGCCGATGTCTTCCGACGGGCCGATCAATTGGCACTCGACCGGGAAGCTGCGCACGAACGCCGTGTGGAAACGCTTGAACAGTTGGATGTGCTTGGCTTCCTCGCTCGCGAAGTTGAGGATCGCGCGGACGCGCCAGTCGTCGCCGCGCAGCGCGGGGCGGGCGTGGTCGAACAGGAACGGCAGGATGAATTCCTCGACCACGCCGAAGATGGCGAGATATTGGTGCGCGCTGATCTGGTTGAGGACGCGCTGCTCGAACGGGTTGAGCGACGCGACCGCGGCCGTCCGGGCCAGGCTCTCAGGCATGAAGTTGCGCGAGAAATCGAGTTCCTGATCGGTCCGCAGGACGTCATCCAGCTGCCATTGGGCACGCAAGGATGAGGCCAGCGTCGCTTCGTAGTTAAAGTCGTGATACATCACCGAGGCTCCTTTCAATTAGATGTGGAGAATTCCCGGCAGCACCGCCGTAGAAACGACTGAGATGCCGAAGATGAACGCGAAGAACATCGTCAGAATACGATGCGATCGCAGATTGCTATCTAGTCCAATCATTTTTCGTACCTTCTAGTTGTTCCGGGACGAGTTCTCTTCATTTCGAAAGCACTGCTTGCCTTCGAGTGGAGAATCATCGAGGGTTTGATGATCGGGATATAGGTGAAGGCGCTGTTTGCCAAAATGATCGCCGTGCCGGATAACTTGACCGAAACGCCGCATACGTATTCCGAAAGGGGCGCTAGTGGACGTTCTTGACGACATCCTCGGGTCGCTGCGCCTGACCGGCGGCGTGGTGATCGATGCTGAGCTGACCGGCGATTTCTGCCTGCTGGCACAGTTCACGCCCGACCATTTCGCGCCGTTCTTCCCACAGCCCGAGACGCTGATCAGCTATCATTTTGTCCGCTCCGGCCACGCGCTGGTCGAGGTCGAGGGCCAGCCGCCGGTGACCCTCGGCCCGGGCGGGATCGCGATCCTGCCGCGCAACGATCCGCATTTGCTCGCCAGCCGCACCGGCTTGCCGCCGGCCGACGTCGGCGAGATCGGATGGGTCACCGCCGCCGGAGTCCATCGCGTGTCGAACGGCACCGACGGGCCCAAGGCCGAAGTGTGGTGCGGCTTCCTAGGCGCGTCGAAGAGCAACGCGCACCCCTTGCTCGACGCCTTGCCGGCGCTGCTGACGCTCGATGTCTCGGGCGGCGAGGCGCAATGGCTCGACAGCTCGATGCGCTTTCTCGCCGAACAGAACCCGTCGCCCGAAATTGTCGCGCGCCTGGCCGAGCTGTTCCTGGCGCAGGCGATCCGCGAATATGTCGACCGGTTGCCGCCTGGGTCCAAGGGCTGGCTGCGCGGACTCGCCGATCCGGCGGTGTCCAAGGTGCTGTCGATCATCCACAAACGCTATGCCGAGGAGCTCGACATCGAGGGACTGGCGCGCGAGGCCGGGGTGTCGCGGACGGTGCTCGGCGAACGGTTCGGCGAGCTGCTCGGGGAGCCGCCGATGCGCTATTGCGCGCGGTGGCGAATGCGGATGGCGGCGAACATGTTGCGCGACGGCAAGCAA
>DATFUB010000054.1:0-15859 GCA_035261225.1 Sphingomicrobium sp. | reverse complement strand
GTCCGCTTTCCACCCATTGCAGACATTACGGCCGAGCCATCACCGCTCAGTGAAAAGGTCCAATCCCCACTCGACCTGACAATCTGCCAGAACTCGCATCTGCGCCGGGTCGAGCCAAACCCCGCATTGCTCGTCGGGACGAAGGTAGAGGCCGCCGTATATCCCCACGGCTTGCGGCTGCACTTCGTCGCGAAGCCTAGCGAAATGTTGTTCTCGGCCTCGCAGGAGATCGATGATTGAGCTTAGCCCTTCGTCGTGTTCGCCTCCGCTTGTCAGGCGTTGCGGGTGCGCTTCGCGCCACCAGCCGTTGAACTCCTTTGCTCGCTTGCTTGGTAAGCTGACGATGCCCTTGCGAGCGACGGCGGTAGGCTTAATCTCAAGTAAGTCCGTGACCCTGTCAGGGTCGGCAGCGAAGCCGGTTATTGCCAAGGTCAACATCAGCCAACGTTGGCGGCGTCTGCCAATGTCCGCAACCCACCCAAAGCTGCCATTCGTTTGCGTTAGACCCGGGGCGTCAGCGCCTGGTCCCTGAGACCGCGCCAGATGCGCAGTGCCTGAACGGTCTCGAAAACGTCGTGAACGCGGATGATTTGTGCGCCCTGCTCCGCTGCCTTGAGCGCAAAGGCGATGCTTCCGCCGAGGCGTTTGTCCGCGGGCGCTTCGTTCGACAATGCGCCGATGGTCCGCTTGCGGCTGGCGCCGATGACAATCGGGCAGCCGAGCGAATGAAATAGCGCGAGTCCGTTCATCAGTTCGAGATTATGCGCGACATTCTTCCCGAACCCGAACCCCGGATCGATCAGGATCTTGTCGCGAGCAATTCCAGCTGCCTGCGCCGCCGCGATCCGCTCCTCCAGCCATAGATAGACCTCGACCAGCACATCGTCGTACCGGGGGTCGTCCTGCATCGTCTGCGGGTCGCCCTGATGGTGCATCAGGATCACCGGCGCCCCCGCCGCAGCGATCACTCCGGCCGCGCGGTCGTCATAAGTCAGCGCCGACACATCGTTGATCAGCCGCGCCCCGGCATCGAGCGCCGCCGTCATGACGTCAGCCTTGCGCGTATCGGCCGAAACCGCCGCCCCGCCTGCGGCGAGCTGACGAATGATCGGCGCGACGCGCTCGATCTCGTCGCCCTCCCACACCGGCTTCGCGCCCGGACGAGTCGATTCCCCGCCAACGTCGACGATGGCCGCGCCAACCGTCGCCATGTCCGCCCCGGCCTCCGCCGCCGAGGCAGCGTCCGCGAACTGGCCGCCATCGGAGAAGCTGTCGGGCGTCGCGTTGACGATCCCCATGACTTGCGGCTGGTCGAGGCGGATGGTCCGTTCGCCGAGCTGCAGCGCGGGCCTCGGCGAAGTCAGTACCCGCCATTGCGCGGCCATGTCCTCGTCGAAGCGGCTTTCGATGCCCTCGACCGACACCAGCTCGGTCGAAACTCGCTTCTTGCCCTCGATCCGCAGCAACTCGGCCGCCGCGAACCAGTTGAGCCCGCCGGCCAGCCGCGCGACCTTGCCGTCATGCCCGAACGGCGAATCGACGAAAGCGGTGGGGCGGACGAGCGTGCGCATCCTTATTGCGCGATTTCCGAAGGCGGCAGCCCAACCGGCGCGCTGGTCGTCTTGGGTTCGCGCGCGTCGAGCGCGGCCAGCCAACCGGCGGTTTCGCTTCCGACCTCGATTTGCGGGCTCGACGATTCGAAGTTCGAGCGCTGCTCCCACCCGAGAATTGTGACAAAGGCCCGGCGGAACTGGCGGACGAAGGTATCGGGCTGGCGCATCGCCTGGTTGATCAGGGCATAGCCGAAGAAAGTCCAGTCGTTCCCCGCCGAACAGCCGAACGACGATTTCATCGACGAGGAAGCGGTCGCGACCACGGTCCGCGGCGCGGCCAGCACCGGCACGAACTGGCCCGAGAAGCAGGCCTGGAGGATGATCAGCCGGTTCTTGAATGCGGGCTGGTCAAGCATGGCCGCGAGCTGAGCCGGGGCGATGACCGCCGCGCCACGCGCCGGATCGCGAAAATTGAGTCCGGCGTCGGGCGATCCGTGGCTCGTGGTGTAGAGGACAAGCACATCTTCATCGCGATTCATTACCGCCCCGACCCCGCCAAGAGCGCGGGCCAGATCTTCGGGAGAGGCCGCCGCGTTCGCCGTGTCGCTTCCCTCGTCACTGGCGAGCACGAGCGTGCGACCCACGGCATCGAACCGGCTGCCGAACACGCGGCCGGCCTCGCGCGCCTCGCGATTGAACACCGGATCGGCATCGAGCGCGGCAACGATCACATAGGCATCGACGACGCCGGGGCGTTGCGGCTTCAGGCCCGCGAGCGCGCGATCGAGGCGCTGCTGGTCCTCGGCCTGGATCGCTGCCGGAATGGGTTGCGCGGGCGCGTCAGCCGCGCCGAGCAGCGCAATGAGGCTTATCAAACAAGTCTTGAGCGGCCAGCTCATGGGCCCTTTTCACCAGCCGCCGCAAACCGCGCAAGAGGCTAAGTGAGCGCCGCCAAATGGCGCTGGCGGAAGGCATCGAGTGGCTCGAGCACCCCATCCTGCTCGACATGCCAGAAGGTCCAGCCATTGCACGATGGCGCGCCCTGGAGCGCGGCGCCCACCTGGTGGATCGAGCCGCTGTGCGGCGTGCAGGTGATCGAGCCGTCGGCGCGCACGCTGGCCGTCCACCGCCGCTTCGTATCGGTCAGCGTCGAGCCCGCCGGGACCATGCCGTTTTCGACCAATGCGCCGAACGCGACGCGCGGCTGGTCGCGCTTGTCGGTCACGGTCAGCATCGCGCTTTCGTCGAGCGGCAGCGTCGAATCGATCCGCTCGCGCGCAACCTTCGCGTATTTCGACTCGCGCTCGATCCCGATCCAGCGCCGGCCGAGCCGCCGCGCGACCGCGCCGGTGGTCCCGGTGCCGAAGAACGGGTCGAGCACCACATCGCCCGGCTTGGTGCAGGCAAGCAGGATACGGTAGAGCAAGGCCTCGGGCTTCTGGGTCGGATGGGCCTTCGCCCCGTCGTCGTCCTTCACCCGCTCGCCGCCGCTGCAAATCGGCAGCAGCCAGTCCGAGCGCATCTGCAAATCGTCATTGAGCGCCTTCATCGCGCGATAATTGAACGTGTAGCGCGCCTTCTCGTCCTTGGCGCACCACAGCAACGTCTCGTGGGCGTTGGTGAAGCGCGTGCCCCGGAAGTTCGGCATCGGGTTAGTCTTGCGCCACACGATGTCGTTCAAGATCCAGAAGTCGGCATCCTGCAGCAATGTCCCGACGCGGTAGATGTTGTGATAGCTGCCGATCACCCAAATCGTGCCATTGTCCTTGAGGATCCGCCGCGCCTGTTCGAGCCAGTCACGGGTGAAATTGTCGTAGGTCGTCAGGCTCTCGAACTTGTCCCATTCATCATCGACCGCATCGACCCGCCCGCCCTCGGGGCGGAACAGGTCGCCGCCCAGCTGCAGATTGTACGGCGGGTCGGCGAAAATCATGTCGACGCTCTTGTCGGGCAGGCGCGCCATTTCGGCGACGCAATCGCCCATCAGGATGGTGTCGAGCGGCAGCTCGCGCGGCGCATCCGGGCGCGCCGGGCGCACAGCCGTCCCTATGTCCGCGATGCGGGCGATGAGATTCATTCGACCTTTGCCCCCGATATTGGACAGCGAAGGTGAGTCACGCCGGACTCGCGGTCAAGGGAACAAGCGTTAACGGGTGGATTTGGAACGGCGGAACGAACCGAGTCCGCGGCGGGCGAACCACAAGATGTTGAGTCAGGTGGTCGGCGTCGGACTCAATGGCTGGTGGTGTGGCGCAAAGGACTCGCCGGGCTCGATTCGTTCGAAAACCAGCTCCGGCTGGGCCTTTCGCGCCTCGATCTCGCGCACCAGGCCGAAGCTGCGGCGATGGAGCGGGGTCAGGCCGAGGTCGTTGATCGCCCGGCGATGATCGGGGGTCGGATAGCCGCGGTTATGCTCCCAGCCGTAGCCCGGATACTCGCCAGCATACTCCACCATCATCCGGTCGCGAGTCACTTTCGCGATGATCGAAGCGGCCGCGATCGAGCGGCATTTGGCGTCGCCGTTGACGATCGCCTGTGACGGCCGCTGCCAGCGCGGAGTCGCGTTGCCGTCGACCAGCACCCACGCCGGGTCCAGCCCGAGCGCCTCGACCGCGCGGCTCATCGCCAGCATCCGCGCCCAATAGATATTGATGCTGTCGATCTCCTCGACCGTGGCGATGCCGACGCCCCACGCCGCGCATTTGACCAGCCGTTTGTAGAGCGCCTCGCGCTTCTCGAGCGGCAAATTCTTCGAATCGTCGATCCCGCGCGGGAAGCTGTCGCGATTGAGGATGCAGGCGCCGGCCACCACCGGTCCGGCGAGCGGCGCGCAGCCCGCTTCATCGACGCCGGCCAGCGGCTGCGGAAAATCGAGCTCCAGCTTGAAGTTGCAGCGTCGCGGCATGGCGCCCCTTATTCGTCATTCCCGCGAAAGCGTGAACCCAGTTTCTGCTGCTTAGCTGGATCCTCGCCTTCGCGGGGACGACGAAATGTGTGGATTAGTCAGTCTTCCATCCGCCACGGTGGGAAGCGCCGCGATTCGCCCGCTTTGTACAGGAAGATGATGTTGCCGTCGGGATCGCGCAGTCGCGATTCGCGCCACATCCACGGCTGGTTCCTGGGGCCGTGTTCGAACGGGATCCCGCTCCGCGCCAGCGCCTCGACACGCTCGTCGAGATCGTCGCATTCGAGGTAGACCGCGGTCGTCGCAATGATCTTTTCCTCGGGGTCGATCTGAACCGAGAAGGTCACGCCGCCGGCCATTTCGAACCGCGCGTAATCGGGCGGATTGTCGACGATCTGCTTCAACCCCAGCCGCCGGTAGAAATCGACCGACCGCTCGTAATTCGTGCCAGTCACCGTCACCTGGTTGAGCCGCAGCGGCGCCCCGCAATCGAGCCGAACGTTCTGCTGGCCGATCGGTCCCGATCCCCGCCCCAGCCCCGGCGCCTCGCGCAGCGCGACGCGGACGAATTCGCGCGCCCGCGCGACCGCGTCGGCGAGCGTCGAACCGTCAGCGAGAAACGTCGCGATCGCGCTCGCCAGCGTGCATCCCGTACCGTGCGTGCTGGTGGTTTCGATCCGCTGTCCCTGCCAGCTGGTCATATTGTCGGTCTCGATCAATGCGTCGGCGAGCGCATCGCCCTCGTCGTGGCCGCCCTTGATCAGCACCGCGCAGCCGTGCGCGCCGACCAGATGGAGCGCCGCCGCGACCGGATCTTCCTCCGACGTCAGCCGCGCCAGCTCTGGCAGATTCGGGGTCGCCAGGGTGGCGACATCCATCAACCGCCCGAACGCGGCCACGGTCGCATCATCAGCGAGCGCCGCGCCGCTGGTTGCCACCATAACCGGATCGAAAATGATCGGAACTCCGGGCTGGTCGGCTTTCAGCCGTTCGAGCCGGGCGGCGACCTGTTCGGCGGCAAAGGCGCTACCGATCATGCCGATCTTCACGGCATCGACGCCGATATCGCTGATCGCCGCCTCGATCTGGGCGAGCACGATCTCGGCCGGAACCGGGTGAACCGCGCTGACGCCGAGCGTATTCTGGGCAGTGACCGCGGTAATCGCGGTCATCGCGTGGCCGCCGAGCATCGTGACGGTCTTGATGTCCGCCTGAATCCCGGCGCCGCCGCTCGAATCCGAGCCGGCGATGATCAGGATGCGGGCCGTCGAGGTCATCGAATCGACCTTCGCCCCGCTCCCTGGGCCGAAGTTTTCCATGTGCACAACCATGGCGTGTGACCGATAAATACCAAGAAAGTGTTCACGCGGCCGATTGCACGGCCTCGCAGATGTCGTCGACGACGCGCTCGACCAACGCCGCGTCGTCGCCTTCGGCCATCACCCGGATCAACGGCTCGGTGCCCGACTTGCGGATGACCAGCCGGCCCTTGCCCTCGAGTTCGGCTTCGGCGGCGGCGATGCGCTTGCGCACGCTGTCGGCCTCGAGCGGCTCGGCGCCGCCGTTGAAGCGGACGTTTTTCAACAGCTGCGGCAGCGGCTCGAACTGGCGCAGCAACTCGCTTGCCGGGGCTTTCGCTTCGACCAGCGCGGCCAGCACCTGCAGACCGGCGACCAGTCCGTCACCGGTGGTCGCGTGATCGGCGAGGATGATGTGCCCCGATTGCTCGCCGCCGATGTTGCACCCGCTGTTGCGCATCTCCTCGAGCACATAGCGGTCGCCGACCTGGGTCCGGTGAAGTTTTAGGCCCGCATCGGACAGTTTCCGCTCGAGCCCGAGGTTGGACATCACGGTCGCGACCACCGCGTCGCCCTTGAGTTCGCCGCGCCGCTGCGCGCCGAGCGCGATCAACGCCATCAACTGGTCGCCGTCGACCATCCGCCCTTGTTCGTCGGTCACGATCAGCCGGTCGGCGTCGCCATCGAGCGCCAGGCCGATGTCGGCTCCGCTCGCGACCACCGTTTCCTGGAGCAATTGCGGATGGGTCGACCCGCAGCCGTCATTGATATTGACGCCGTTGGGCGTGACCCCGAGCGGGATGACCTCCGCGCCCAGTTCCCACAAAGCGTCGGGCGCGACGTGATAGGCCGCGCCATTGGCGCAATCGATCACCACCTTCAGCCCATCGAGCCGCAAATGCTCGGGAAACGTGTCCTTGGCGAACTGGACGTAACGGCCCCGCGCGTCGTCGATCCGCCGCGCCCGCCCGATCATCTCGGGCTTGGCGAGCTCGGGTCCATTCTCAAGGCGCTTTTCGATCACGCGCTCGGCGTCGTCGCTCAATTTGTAGCCGTCGGGGCCGAACAATTTGATGCCATTGTCGGCGAACGGGTTGTGCGACGCGGAAATCATCACGCCCAAATCGGCGCGCATCGATCGGGTCAGCATCGCCACCGCGGGCGTCGGCATCGGCCCGAGCAACACCACGTCCATGCCGACGCTGGTGAACCCCGCGACCATCGCCGATTCCATCATGTAGCCGCTGAGACGCGTGTCCTTGCCGATCACCACCCGGTGGCGGTGATCGCCGCGCAAGAAATGCGCCCCCGCCGCCATGCCGATAGCCAGTGCCATCTGGGCGGTCATCGGCTCGCTGTTGGTCAGCCCGCGAATGCCGTCAGTGCCAAAGAATTTGCGCGTCATTGTGCCCACATAACCGTCATTGCGAACGAAGCGAAGCAATCCAGACTGGATTGCCGCGTCGCTACGCTCCTCACAATGACGAGATTACATCCAGCGCCAGAAGCCGGCGGGCATTCCGCCGATCGCGCCGTGAGCATAGGTCGCGGCCAGGAACAGCAAAGTCCCGCCAATCGTCGCGAAGGCTCCCGGATTACCGATGCCGCGGGTGAACGGGACAAACGCCGTTTGTGCGGTCCATTCGTGCCAGGCCTCGCCGAACTGCCGCGCCTTCTTCGCATCCTGCCCGGCCGCGCCGGCGAGCGCGAGCAGAATGATGGCCCCGTCGAACACCAGTGACTTTGGAGCGGCGATGACCATCAAATGCACTCCGGCCCAAATCGCGAAGCTCCACATCATCGGATGGCGCGTGATGCGGAACACGCCCTTTGGACCGCCGGTTGGCCCCCTGGCGCCGACCAGCGCGGGATTCTTCACGAACGAGCCGACGAACAGGATCGCGGCGAACCACATCAGGACGGTTCCGGCGATCCAACCGGCATCGCCGGCATCCCACAACCGCTCCGGCTCGCGGCCGATGACCCGATAAAAATAGATCATCGCCCCGAACAGGACGAGCGAGATCAGCGAATACAGACCCTGGAAGGCACGCTCTCCGATCCGCCGCACCAGCGGTCTGCGCAGCGGATGCGACAGCAGGAAGTGCGTCCCGACGAATGCGATCGCCGACAGAAAGAGGCCAGCTTGCGAGGTCAATGCCGGTACGCCTCAGGTAAATCGCGGCGCGGCAAATAGCGGTAGCGGTCGCGCAGCCTGGTCTGGTGGGTGTCGAGCGGCTGACGGACGCCGTCGATGAATACCTGTTCCGCCGCGCTCGATCCTTCTAGCGGATCGCCCGACCAGATGACGATGTCGGCGCGCCGGCCCGGGGCCAGGCTGCCGATCTCGCCGCCCATGCCGATCGCTTGCGCCGGCCGTGAGGTGATCATCGCCAGCGCCTCGCCCCAGCTGACGCCGGTCGCGCCCGGAATCTTGGTCAGCGCGACCAGATTGCCGGCATATTGCCGCTCGAGGAACAGGTTGCGCGTATCGCTGTCGTCGATCATCCCGATCGAAACCTTGACTCCGGCGGCGCGCATCCGGCCGACATTCGACTGCGTGGCGGCCAACTGCTCGAACGACGCCGGCAAATCGTTGACCGCCGAGGCGATCACCGGGACGCCGGCTTTCGCGATCCGGTCGGCGACGGTCCAGCCCTCACTGGCCCCGACCAACACAAGCTTGAGCGAGGAGAATTCCCGTTTGAGCGCGAGCACCTGCAGGATGTCGCTGGCGCGTTCGACATGGACGAGCAGATATTGCCGGCCCCGCAGCACCGGGACGAGCGCCGCGGCGTCGAACCGGGTCAGCAGCACGTCATCGCTCCGCTCGCCCTTGACGGCAATCGGATGGGCGAAGCGCGCCAGTTCCGCGGCTTCACGCAAGGCGTTGCGGAACAGGAGGTGAGCCGACGCGCGAGAACCACCGGCGATTCCGGCCCCGGCCTCGCCAAGCTCAACGAATTGGAAGCGGCGGGCAGCCGTCACCGGGTCCATATCGGCTCCGGTGTCGATCACCGCGCCCTGGCCGCCAAAGATAGACTTGCTCGAGCCCGGAGCGACCAATGCTCGCGTCACCCCATCGGCGCGGTTGACCGCGATCGTCGTATGCAACGGGTTGATCGCGGGGACGACATCGATGGCCGCGCTGAACGGCCCCGTCTGGCTGGTGTCATCGGCGCTTCCGGCCGTATCGGTCGCACCCCCGCCCCCCTCTTCGGCCGAAGTGCCAAGATCGACATCGGCGAGACCGAGCCGCGAAAAACCCGCGACAATGCCCGGGGTGACCCACTTTCCGGCCGCGTCGATGATTTGCGCGCCGGGCGGTACGGCGACGCCTGACCCGGCGGCGACAATCCGGCCGTTGCGGACCACGACCGTGCCGCCCTGCACGGGCTCGCCGCCGTCGCCCCTGGCGACGATCCCGTTGACGATCGCGAAGGTCTGCGCCGCCGCGGGCGTGGATGTCGCGAGCAACAACAGGGCAAGCGCGCGGCGGATCATTTCGTGTCCCCTTCGCCCGGCTGGCCGAGTTCGAAATCGCTCACCGGTCGACGCTTGGGATCGTTCGCATCGTACATTTCCGCACCGTCGATCCACACCCGCTCGGGCCGGGTGTAATCGCTGTACGGATTGCCGTTCCACAGCACGACATCGGCCATCTTTCCGGCCGTTAGCGTCCCGGTCTTGTCGAGGATGCCGAGCGCCTTGGCCGGGTTGCGGCTGAGCCATTCCCATGCGACCTCGTCGCTGATGTTGATCCCGACGCGCCGGCCATCCGCCATCGCCTTCGCGGCTTCCTGGTTCAAACGCTGGATGCCGTTCGGGTCGTCGGAATGAACGATCGCGCAAGCGCCCGAATTATGGACGAACGGGATGTTCTCCTTGATGGCATCGTAGGATTCCATCTTGAACCCGTACCAATCGGCCCACATCGACGAGCAGATGCCCTCGCGCGCGAGAAGATCGGCGATCTTATAGGCCTCGACCGCATGCTCGAATGTCGCGATCTTGTAGCCAAACTCGTGGCTCATATCGATCATGAGCGCCATCTCATCGGCGCGGTAGCAGTGATTGTGGACGAGGATCTTGCCGTCGAGCACGCCCTTCAGCGTGTCCATCGCGAGGTCGCGCTCGGGCATGTCGCCGCCGTTTTTGTAATATTTGTCCCACTTGCGCTTGTACGCCTGGGCCTTGATCCAGGTCGCGCGAGCGAGCGCGATATTGCCCATGCGCGTCTGAGGCATGTTGCCCTTCGATCCATAGACGCGCTTCGGATTTTCGCCGCACGCCATCTTAAGACCGTAAGGCGCGCCCGGAAATTTCATGCCTTGCGTCGTGCGCGCCGCAACATTCTTGACCACCACCGAGCGCCCGCCGAACAGATTGGCCGAGCCAGGCAGGATCTGGAGCGTGGTGATGCCGCCGTTGATCAGCGCCCGCGAAAACCCGGGGTCTTGCGGCCACACGCTGTGCTCGGCCCACACCTCGGGCCGGACCGGCGACGTCGCCTCATTGCCGTCGGACAGCGACGGCGTCCCCGGCGACGGATAATCCCCAAGATGGCTGTGAACGTCGATGATCCCGGGCGTGACCCATTTGCCAGTGCCGTCGATCTCGACCGCGCCCGTCGGACTGGCGAGATCGGGCCCGCCGACGGCTTCGATCTTGCCGTCGCCGAGCACCAATGTGCCGTTGTCGATGCGATGCCCGTCGCCGTCGAACACCGTCGCGTGGCGGATCACGGTGACCACGCCGGGATAGCGCTCATAGGTCGACGGATAGGGGTCGTCGTTGATGTGGATCGCCGCCGCAGGCTTGGGCTTCGCCTCCATTCCCGCGCACGCGCCAAGCGCGAGCGAGGCCGCCGCGATAGCGGTCAGTCGGTGCATTATTTAACCCCGTGCATCAGATATTTGAGCGGCCAACTGAGCAGCAGCAGGACGACGCCGATCCCGACCGAAATCCAGCCGATCGTCGTGAACACGCCGAGATAGGTTTCCAGGCTAACTTTCAGATTGGTGACCTGGCCGCCGACGGTTTCGACGCTTGCGACCTGGGCGACCGCTCCCGCGACATATTGCGCAACCGAGATCGACAGGAACCACACGCCCATCATCAGCCCGACGATTCGGGCGATCGACAATTTGGTGATCATCGAGAGTCCGACCGGCGAAATGCACAGCTCAGCGACCGAGTGGATGAAATACAGACCGGCCAGCCAGAAAAGGCCGACCTGAAAACCCGAGGTCGCGAACTGGGCACCCCACACAAGGAACAGGAAACCGGCCCCGACGCCCATCAGCGCCAGCCCGAACTTGATCGGAATCGAAGGCTCGAGCCCGCGCTTCGCCAGTCCGTTCCAGATGAAACTGAAGATCGGCGCGAGAATGACAATGAACAGCGCGTTGAAAATCTGCGTCTGCCCTGCAGGCATCACGTAGACTGGCTCGCTGCCAAACCCGTGCAGTCTGGCAACGTGCATCCCAATCATGGCAAGCAGGGCAAATCCGCCAAAGCCAAACGCCATGATCCGCTTCGTCTTGGGCTCTTCGCCGTTAGAGAAAAACCACCACGCCAGCCACGCTACCGCTCCATACCACGCCGCAAAAAACAGATAATAAGTGACCGGGGCGGACCGGAACATGGCGAAGAGCGGCGCGGTCCAGCCGATCTCGAGCACCGTGTTGCGTTCAGCAAACAGCGTTAGCGACGATCCGGCTTGTTCGAACAGAGTCCAGAAAACCACGTTGAAGACGATCAACACCATAGCTGCGACCATCATCTGGAATTCGCTGCGGCTCCCTTTCAACCATGACCAAATGAGAATCCCGGGAACCGAGAGCAGGAACGTGCCGAATAGAATTTTGCCCATGATCGGCAGCGACATGACATAGCCGAGCACGCCGGAGCCCGGCGGCGGAGCGACATAGTTCATCAAATTCCAGAACAGGAAAATGACGACAGGAACGCAAAGCAATGCCGCTCCGTAAATCCACCAATCGCGATCTGCGGGTGCGTCCGCAGGCCGCTCCCCAAATCCGGCTAGGCGGCCGCCGTCGAACTGGAAAAGGACCCACGAACAGGCCATGCCCACGGCCGCCAATCCGAAGCCTGCCCACCAGCCGACCGCCACGGCGAGCAACGGACAGAAAAATTGCGAGATGAGCGAACCAAGGTTGATCCCCATGTAGAAGATGGTGAAGCCGGCATCGCGCCGCCGATCCCCCTCGTCGTAGAGCGACCCGACGATGGTCGAGATGTTCGGCTTGAAAAAGCCATTCCCGATCGTGACGAGCGATAGGCCGAGAAGAAGAACAAGGACGAAGGCGGGCGAACGGTCGGCGTCTGACTTGAACTTATCGGGCGCAATTTTGCGAACTTCCTGCCCGCCCGCATTGAGAAGCGAAATCGACTTGTCGTCGTTACCCCGGATGAGGAGCTTCTGATCTCCAACGGCGAGATAGCGCTGTTCGGCTTCATCTCGCCCTTGAACGCTGACCTCGTATCGCTGGCCGTCAATTGTCGCGAAGGGCTTGGCGCTTTCGCCACCGAAACAAAGCGTGAGATACCCAAGCGACATTATGATCGCGCCGAACTTCACCGAGCGCTTTGAACCCAGATATTGGTCGGCAATGAAGCCGCCGATCAGCGGTGTCAGGTAGACCAGCGCGGTGAAGCCGCCGTAGATCCCGGTTGACGTTGTATCGCTGAAGAGGAAATGGTCGACGAGGTAGAGCGTCAGGATGGCGCGCATCCCGTAATAGCCGAAGCGCTCCCACATCTCTGTGGTGAACAGGCGTTTCAACTGTCTTGGATGGTCAAACCACGTGCCGACGCGGGCAGGATTTTGGTGACTGATGTCGGGCGCGCCCGGTTCCTCAACTGCGGGTGTATCGACCATGCGTTTTCTCTCCCCAGAGTGGCGGGCACCCTAACGGGCAAATTGGCCGTGTGAAGCCGATTGTTGATGCACCCCACGCCCGCTATTCGCCCCGGTCGATGCTCAACGACCGTTCATCGATCTTGTCGCTGCTCGAGACTCGCCGCTCGGGCAAGCCGCGCGAACTGGTCGGACCCGGCCCAACGCCGGTCGAACTCGAGCGGATGCTGACCATCGCGGCGCGGACGCCCGACCATGGCACGCTGACTCCGTGGCGGTTCGTCACTGTTGGTGACGACCAGCGCGACGCGTTCGAAGCGGTGCTCCAGCAGGCGCTGATCGAGACCGAGCCCGACGCAGCCGACGCCAAGCGACAAAAGGAGCATGACTTCGCACATTACCAGGGCGCGCTCGTGGTGCTCGTCTCCGCGCCCGTCCCGGACCACAAGATCCCGGTTTGGGAGCAAGAGCTTTCCTGCGGCGCCGCTGGCATGAACCTGCTGCTCGCCGCCCACGCGCTGGGTTTTGTCGCCGGCTGGGTGACCGGCTGGAGGGCCTATTCGGAGCGGGTGCGCAGCGCCTTCGGCGCGCAAGGCGAGCGGATCGCCGGTTTCATCTTCATCGGGCACGCGAGCCGCGACCTCGAAGACCGCGAGCGTCCCGATCCGTCAGCCGTGCGCAAGCCGTGGCAGCCGCCAAGCATTTAGATTGCGGTTGAAATTCCACGCGACACGCTGTATTACCACAGCATGACGCTTCGCACGCAGCACGACAAACCCGTCTACGTCCGTCTCCGCGAGATCATCGCTGACGCGATTCTCGCCGGCAAATATTCCGATGGCGACTCGCTCCCGTCGGTCCGCGCGCTCGCCGCGGAGGAGCAAGCGAACCCGCTGACCGTCGCCAAGGCCTATCAGGGGTTCCAGGACGAAGGCCTGATCGTGGTCAAGCGCGGGGTCGGCATGTTCGTCGCCCCCGGCGCCGGCGCCCGCCTGCGCGAATCCGAACGCGACCGCTTCGTCACCACCGAATGGCCGGAAATCCGCGCACGAATGAGCCGGCTCGGCATCGATCCGATGCAACTCCTCGACCGCGAACGCGCCTGATCGTCATCCCGGACTTGATCCGGGATCCATGAACACGGCCCTTGAAAAAGCTGGACACGACCGCGTTCATGGATGCTGAAATGAGTTCAGCATGACAGAAACACGTGTCCTTCCCTTCAGCGACGAAGCGATCGCCGAAGCCGCGCGCCTGATCCTCGCCGGCGAGCCAGTCGCGGTCGCGACCGAGACGGTCTACGGCCTCGCCGCCGATGCCACCAACGCCGCCGCCGTCGCCCGCATCTACGAAGCCAAGGGCCGGCCGAGTTTCAATCCGCTGATCGTGCACGTGCCGGACCTCGCCGCCGCCCTGCATATTGGCGAATTTGACGAGATCGCGCTGCAACTGGCGCAAGCGCATTGGCCGGGGCCGCTGACCCTGGTCGTTCCGCTGCGCGACGGATCGGGCATCGCATCGATCGTCACCGCCGGGCTGCCGACCATCGGCCTGCGCGTGCCCGCCCATCCGGCGATGCAGGCGTTGCTCAAGGCGACCGGACACCCCCTCGCCGCGCCCTCGGCCAACGCCAGCGGGTCGATCAGCCCAACGCGCGCGGACCATGTCCGCAAAAGCCTCGACGGCCGGATCGCGCTGATCCTCGATTCCGGCCCGACCGAACGCGGGCTCGAATCGACCATCGTCGCCACGACCGGCGGTGCGCCGCGCCTGCTCCGCCCCGGCCCGATCGCGGTCGACGCCGAGCTCGCGCTGGCGACAAGGATCGAAGCCCCCGGCCAGCTCGCCAGCCACTACGCGCCGTCGAAACCGCTGCGGATCGACGCGACGTCCGCCGCCGCCGACGAATATTGGATCGGCTTCGGCCCGCTCGACGGCGACGCCAACCTCAGCCCCACGAGCGACCTGACCGAAGCCGGCGCGCGGCTGTTCGATTTGCTCCATCAGGCCGACGCCTCGGACAAACCGAAAATCGCGGTTGCGCTGATCCCCGAAGCAGGTCTCGGCGTGGCGATCAACGACCGATTGCGGCGGGCTGTCGCTCCGATATGATTATTTCTTTGGAGCCGGCGTCAGTGGCGACGGTATGTTTGCAGGATTCGGCGTAAATCCATTCGACGCGGGCTTGCCAGACGGAAGCGTTCCTGCCGCGGGCGATACCACTGTCATCGCTGCTGCTGGCGCGCCAACCGCCAACGGCGGAAGAGCCGACGCTGCGAATGCAAGTTGAACGTCTTCATCGACGAAACCTTTGACTACAGTACCCATCGGAATCCTGGCGCTCGTACCAGTCATAAAAAACCCGGCAGGCAAAAAGACGATCGCTGACACTGCGACCGCGCCGACGCCGCCGGCAACACCCTTGTCATCGAAGGCCCCGCTTAGGCGAATCTGGCGACCATTGACGGTTACGTAGAGAATGCGGCCGGCGAGGTGGCCGGATTTGCCCCACATTCCTTTGTTTCGAACGTCGGTAATCTCGCCAACAGCGGGGCTGCCGACAGGAACCACAGTGACTCCCTGAACGATAACCGGTTCGGAGGTCTCCATATGAAAACGTTGTCCGGTGCGCAGCTTCTTTCCCTGAGTGGTGAGTTCTTCCGATAACCTCAGCGGCACTTCGGTGCCTATGCGCAATATTGCGCTAGTCATGACAGGCGCCGCGATTGGAGTCACCGACGAAGTGACCGTCTGGGCCGCTATAGAATTTGACGCAAGCAACAGCCCGCACGCGAGTAGACACAGTTTCATCTTAATTTCCCCCCAATTGATTCGGCCCCGATCCGAATCATGCCAGAACAATGGAGGACCTATCTTAATAGTGTCAAACGGAATTCTGGTCCGATACAAGTCGGTCGATCAAACGCGCGCGGCGCGGCTAATTCGTTAAACCGTCGCCGCCGCGCTCTTGGTCCGGGCCTGGAAGCTCTTGCGCAGCTTCTGCAGCTTGGGCGGGATGACGGCGATGCAATAAGAATTGCTCTGGCCCTCGTTCGCCCAATAATCCTGGTGATAATCCTCGGCCGGATACCATTCGCCCATCGGCTCGATGGTGGTGACCACGCGGCCGCCATTGTCGGCGTTGGCACGGTCGATCGCGGCGAGCGCCTGGCGCTTTTGATCCTCGTTCTGCGGGAAGATCGTCGAGCGATATTGCGTG
>DATFUB010000053.1:0-23417 GCA_035261225.1 Sphingomicrobium sp. | reverse complement strand
CGTCGACAATTTCGACACCCAGCTGGTGCGCGTCCTCAATTCGATGATCGGCGCGTCGGAAATCGGCCCCGACGGCGAGGTCCGCTTCACCCGCCCGCCGGCCGATCAGCAGTTCATCGAGCCCTATTCGGGCCTCTATTTCCAGATCAGCGGCGTCGGCGCGGATACGTTTGCGTCGCGCTCGCTGTGGGATCGCCGGCTGCGTGTCGTCGGCGACCATCTCGACGTGAAGCCGCACCTCTACGATAGCAACGAATTCTCGAGCTCCGACCATGCCGAGCCGCTGCGCGTCGTCGAGCGCGATGCGATCTTGCCGGGATCGAATATCCGCTGGCGGTTCCAGGTCGCCCAATCGCGCGGTACGATCGACGATCAGATCCATCGCCTCCGCTCGACCTTGTTCTGGAGTTTTCTCGCGCTTGGTGTCGGGCTGTTCGCGCTCGGCGCATTGCAGACGCTCTATGGCCTATGGCCCTTGCGGCGCGTGCGCCGCGAGGTCGCGTCGATCCGGTCGGGCGCCAAGACCCGGGTCAGCCACGACTTTCCCCTCGAAATTCGTCCGCTGACCGAAGAGATCAACCAGCTTCTTGCCCACAACGAGGCCCAGGCCGAAGAGGCGCGCCGCCACGCCGGCAATCTCGCCCACGCGCTGAAGACGCCGCTGACGGTGATCACCAACGCCGCGACCGCGCACGCCCCAGACCTGCCCGCGACCGTATTTCGCGAAGCCTTGATCATGCGCCGCCAGGTCGATCACCATCTCGCCCGGGCGCGGGCGATCGGTCGCCGCGCCTCGGCCCAGTCGCGCTCCCGTGTATGGGAAAGCCTCGAAGCCGTGCAGCGCGCCATCGACCGTCTCCACGAAAATGTCACGGTCGACATCGCCGGCGATCATCGGGTCGAAGTCCGGGTCGAACGCCAGGACCTCGATGAAATGCTCGGCAACCTCGTCGACAACGCGGCGAAATATGGCGGCGGCCGCGTCTTCGTCACCGTCGAGCGGAAGAAATCTACCGTCGACATTCTGATCGAGGACGACGGGCCCGGAATCCCGGAGGCGGATCGCGGCCTGCTGTTTGCGCGTGGCGCGAGGCTGGACACGACCGGCAAGCCCGGCACTGGCCTTGGCCTCGCGATCGTTCGCGACGTGGCCGAGATTTACAGCGGATCGATCCGTCTCGAAGAGAGCGAAGATCTCGGCGGATTGCTCGTGCGACTGACGCTGCCCGTGGGTTGATTGCCGTTCACGAAACGCCGTTTGTCGAAAAGTTTTGACGAATCGGGCCCGTTCGGGCATGCCCGCACGCCTACCGGAGGGGTAAGGAAATCCATGAATAACAAGATCTTGGCGCTCGCGTCCGCGAGCCTTCTGGCAATCGCATTGCCGGGTTCCGCAAGCGCTCAAAAGCCCGTCTACGGCAATTGGGGATACGATCCCGCGGCGATGGACAAGTCGGTCAAGCCCGGCGACGATTTCTGGGCCTTCGTCAACGGCACGTGGGACAAGAACACCCCGATCGCACCCGACCGCGCGTCGGCGGGGCCGTTCGTGACTTTGTCGGATCAGTCGGAGAAGGATGTCCGCCAGATCGTCGAACAACTCGCCAACGATCCGAACCGCGATCACCTTGGTCAGCAGGTCGGCGATTTCTATTCGAGTTTCATGGACACCGCCGCGATCGAAGCCGCTGGAACCGCGCCGCTCAAGCCCTATCTCGCGCGGATCAACGGGGCCAAGACTCGCGCACAGCTCCTCTCATTGTTCGTGATGCCCGGCTACGCCAGTCCGTTCGACCTCGGAATCGACGCCGATTTCAAGAGTCCCGATCGCTATTCGGCCTTCGCCAGCCAGGCCCGGCTGGGAATGCCGAGCCGCGAATACTACCTCGACGATAATGCGAAGATGAAGGCGCATCGCGCCGCCTATCGCGACTATATTGTAACGGTCGAGAAGCTTGCCGGGCTGCCCGGTGGCGCGGCCGCTGCCGACCGCATCATCGCGCTCGAAACTGCTCTGTCGAAGACGCAATGGCCCGCCGCCGACCGCCGCGATATCGACAAAATCTACAATCCAATGACCCACGCCCAGCTCACCAGGCTGGCGCCGCGGCTCGACTGGAGCGCGACGCTGACCAAGGCGGGCCTCACTGGCTCCGGTACCGTAATCGTCACCGAGCCTTCGGCGGTCGCTGGCGCCGGCCGGGTTTTCGCAACGACGCCGCTGTCGACCTGGAAGGAATGGCTCGCGTTCCGCTTCGTTTCCGATCATGCGAGCGTGCTTCCCAAGGCGATCGATGACGCGCGCTTCGCGTTCTATTCGAAGCAGCTCTCGGGCGTTGAGCAGCAGCGCGAACGCTGGAAGCGCGGCGTGGCGACCGTCAATGGCGCTCTCGGCGAGGGCGTCGGCGAAATCTACGTGAAGAGCCATTATCCCGCAGAATCCGAGCGGCAGATGGGCGAGTTGATCGGCAATCTGCGCGACGCGTATCAGGAGCGCATCACCAGCAACGGATGGATGGACGCCGCTACGCGCAAGGCCGCGCTCGAAAAGCTCGCTGCGTTCGAGCCGCGTATCGGCCACCCGGTCAAATATATCGATTATTCGGCGATGCAGGTGGTGAAGGGCGATCCGCTCGGCAATGCGATCCGGGCCTCAGACTTCGACTGGAAACTTCAGCTGAAGCGCTTCCCCAAGCCGGTCGACCGCACCTTGTGGGGCATGTATCCGCAGACCATCAACGCTTACTATAATCCGCTGGCGAACCAGATCACGTTCCCGGCAGCGATCCTCCAGCCGCCATTCTTCGACCCGAACGCCGATCCTGCGGTCAATTATGGCGCGATCGGCGCGGTCATCGGCCACGAGATGGGTCACGGCTTCGACGACGAGGGCCGCAAGTTTGATCCGAAGGGCGCGCTGCGCGACTGGTGGACGCCCGAAGCAGCCAAGGCATACTCGACCCGAACCGATGCGCTGGTGAAGCAGTATAGCGGGTTCAGCCCCTACCCGGGCGTCACTGTCAACGGGAAGCTCACACTGGGCGAGAATCTCGGCGATCTGTCAGGGGTCGAGGCATCCTATGCGGCATACAAGAAATACACCGCCAAGCACGGCGAGCCGCCGGTGATCGACGGCCTCACCGGCGACCAGCGCTTCTTCCTCGCTTATGCGCAGGCGTGGCAGGGCAAGGATCGCGAGGATGCCGAACGGCAGCAAATCCTGACCGATCCGCACAGCCCCGACAAATACCGGACCAACGGCATCGTTCGGAATATCGACGCCTGGTACAAGGCGTTCAACGTCCAGCCCGGCGACAAACTCTATCTGCCGCCCGAACAAAGGGTCCACATCTGGTAACCAATCCGAGGGGCGCCGCATTGCGGTGCCCCTCGAGCCATCTGAGACGGGGAAGTTGAATGAACACCAAAGCGCTGATCCTGGCGGCGGCGAGCTTGATTGCAATGAGCGGCGTCGCCGCCGCGCAAACCGCCAAGCCGGCGTTCGGCACCTGGGGCTATGAGCCGACGGCGATGGACAATGCGGTGAAGCCGGGCGACGACTTCTTCGATTACGTCAACGGCGCCTGGGCCAAGCGCACCGAGATCGCCGCGGACCGCACCTTCGCCGGCATCGATTCCGTGCTGAACGACCAGATCGAACGCGACGTCCGCGCGATCGTCGAGGATAGCGCCAAGGACCCCGCGGCGAACGGCCGCCTCGGCCAGCAGATCGGCGACCTTTACGCGAGCTGGATGGACGAGAGCACGGTGGAGAAACTGGGTGCGGAGCCGCTCAAGCCCTACCTCGCCAGGATCGCGGCGGTGAAGACGCGCGGCCAACTGGTCGACCTGTTCGCCGAGCCCGGTTTCGACTCGCCGATCGGTCTCTACATCGATGCCGACCTCAAGGATCCGACCCGCTACACCGTCCATGCCGGACAGGGCGGCCTCGGCATGCCCAATCGTGACTATTATTTGCTCGAGGGCGCGAAGTACGACGG
Source organism: Sphingomicrobium sp. (assembly GCA_035261225.1). Taxonomy (GTDB): domain Bacteria; phylum Pseudomonadota; class Alphaproteobacteria; order Sphingomonadales; family Sphingomonadaceae; genus Sphingomicrobium. Next base: position 19,416 of record DATFUB010000053.1, on the reverse strand, counting down.
CTACCGCAAGGCCTATCGCGACTATATCGTCGAGATCGAGCGGCAAGCCGGGATCGGCAATGCCGAGGCCAAGGCGGACCGCATCATCGCGCTCGAGACCGCGATCGCCAGGATTCACTGGACGCCCGAGCAGAGCCGCGACGTCGAGAAGAGCTACAATCCGATGACCCGCGCTCAGCTGCGCGCTTTTGCTCCGCAACTGGATTGGGACCGGGCACTGACCAAGACCGGCCTCGGCAAGGTCGACCGGGTCGTGATCGGACAGAAGAGCGCGATCCAGGCCGAAGCGAAGCTGTTCGCGTCGGTGCCCCTCGACACCTGGAAGGACTGGACCGCCTTCCACTTTGTCAGCGGCAATGCCCAATTCCTGTCGAAGGCGTTCGACGATGCCAATTTCAATTTCTACTCGAAAACGCTGCGTGACGTGCCGAGCCAGAGAGCGCGGTGGAAACGCGGCGTCGATCTCGTCGACGGCGCGCTCGGCGAAGGCGTCGGGCAAATCTACGTCCAGCGCCATTATCCGCCGGAGAGCGACCGGCAGATGGGCGAGCTCATTGCCAACATCCTCGCCGCGCTGAAGGACAAGATCGAAACCAACAGCTGGATGGACGCGCCGACCAAGGCTCGCGCGATCGAAAAGCTGGCGACCTTCGATCCGCGCATCGGCCATCCGAAGAAATATATCGATTATTCGTTGTACGAGACGAAGCGCGGCGACCTGTTCGGCAATGCGATCCGCTCGCAGGATTTCGACTGGAAGCTGTTGCTGTCGCGGTTCCCCAAGCCGGTCGACAGGTCGCTGTGGAGCATGCTGCCGCAGACCAACAATGCCTATTACGACCCGACCCAGAACCAGATCACCTTCCCGGCCGCGATCCTCCAGCCGCCCTATTTCGATCCCAACGCCGACCCCGCGTCCAATTACGGCAGCATCGGCGCAACCATCGGCCACGAGATCGGGCACGGCTTCGACGACCAGGGCCGTAAGTTCGACGCGCACGGCAAGCTCAGCGACTGGTGGAGCCCGGCGACCGCGAAGCTGTACACCGCGCACGCCGACCTGCTGGTCAGCCAATACAACGGCTATGAGCCGATCCCTGGAGTCCACATCAAAGGCGGGCTGACCCTCGGTGAAAACCTCGGCGACCTCGGCGGACTGGAAGTCGCTTATTCGGCTTACCGCAAATATGTCGCTCAACACGGCGAGCCGCCAGTCATCGACGGCCTCACCGGCGACCAGCGTTTCTTCATCGCCTACGGCTACAGCTGGGAGACCAAGCAGCGCGAAGGCGCATTGCGAGCCCAGCTGCTGACCAACGAGCACAGCCCGGCCAAGTACCGGGTCAACGGCGTCGTCCGCAACGTCGACGCTTGGTACAAGGCGTTCAACGTCCAGCCCGGCGACAAGATGTACCTGCCGCCCGAGCGGCGCGTCCACGTCTGGTAGGCGGCTAGGAAAACCGGCGCTCTCCGGCTAGGGCGGCGCCGTGTCCGCCACCGTCCATCCGTTGCGCACCAAAAGCGAGCCGTCGCTCGAGCCGATGATGGCGCTCGTCGCCGCCGACATGAACGGCGTCAACGCCGTCATCCTCGAGCGAATGCAGAGCAAGGTCGCGCTGATCCCCGAGCTCGCCGGCCATTTGATCGCCGGCGGCGGCAAGCGCATGCGGCCGATGCTAACTTTGGCCTGCGCCAGCCTGCTCGATTATCCCGGCACACGCCACCACAAGCTCGCCGCCGCGGTCGAGTTCATCCACACCGCGACGCTGCTTCACGACGATGTCGTCGACGGCTCGGGAATGCGCCGCGGCAAGCGGACCGCCAACCTCATCTGGGGCAATCCCGCGAGCGTCCTCGTCGGCGATTTCCTGTTCAGCCGCGCGTTCGAGCTGATGGTCGAGGATGGCAGCCTCAAGGTGCTCCGCATCCTCAGCCACGCCTCGGCGGTGATCGCCGAGGGCGAGGTCGAGCAGCTGACCGCGCAACGGCGGATCGAGACTGACGAAGAGCAATATCTGAATATTATCAGCGCCAAGACCGCCGCCCTGTTCGCCGCCGCGTGCCGCGTGTCGCCGGTCGTCGCCGAGGCCGAAGAAGATGCCGAGCTCGCGCTCGAAAGCTTCGGCCGGCACCTCGGCATCGCCTTCCAGTTGACCGACGACGTGATCGATTATGCGTCCGACGCCGCGACCATGGGCAAGGGCGTCGGCGATGATTTTCGGGATGGCAAAATGACCTTGCCGGTGATCCTCGCTTACGCTCGCGGCAACGAGGCCGATCGTGAGTTCTGGCGCGCCGCAATTACCGGTGAGCGGGTTGCGGACGAAGATCTGGCGCACGCGGTTTCACTGCTGCGCGACAGTGGCGCCCTGGCCGACACGATCGAGCGCGCGCGCCATTACGGCCGGCGCGCGATCGATGCGCTGGCAATGTTCCCGGCAAGCAAGGCCAAGGCCGCGCTGACCGAAGCCGTCGAGTTCGCGATCGCCCGCGCTTACTAAGCGCCGCCGCCCTACTTCATCGGCACCATCAGATGGGCATAGGGCGTTCCGGCCCACATCACATAGGGCACAGCCGTGTCGGGCTTCGCGCCTGACGGATGGCCGGCGAGAATCTCCTTGGACCCGACGACCATGATGTGCGGCCCGGTCTTGACCCACTCGTTCTCGGCCGTCGGCTTGGTCGCATAGGGGTCGGTGTTGCTGGCGTCGGTGCCGCCCTCGAGCATGTACATCACGCCGATCGTGCCTTCGGGAGGCGGTTTGTGACCCATCCACGCCGCAGCCCATTTGGCGGCATTAGCGTCCATGCACATCGGGTCTGGCCCGGGCGTGTCCGGAGCGTCGGGTATGCAGGTCCAGCCGTTCTTGCCCTGGCGAAGGGTTGTCGCCTTGCCGCCGGCGTCCATTGTGACGATCGAGGCGTCGTGGGCGATTGATGCCGGCGCCGCGGATTCAGCGCTGGCGATCGGATCGCCGGGCGCGGCGGCATTGGTCGACGCCAATGCGGCATTGCCGTTCGCTGAGGCGTCGTTGGTTGATCCAGGCTTATTGCAGGCGCCGGTCGCGGCAACTGCCACAGCCGCGGTGAGCCATAAACAAAGATTTTTCATGAGCCCTCCTCACATTCGTGGAAGGACGAGCACTGTACCACGATTCAATTCGGCTCGCACCGAATTGGACGCGGGTTGATTTGGCGACCGGTCTTTGCCACCTGCCGCGCATGACTGTCGCGCGCATTTCCGAGCTCGATCGCCGGACGACCCAGTCGGGCAAGGCCCATGAAGGCCGCTGGCTGCTCGAATTCGAGCGGCAGCAAGCGCAGCGACCCGACCCGCTCACCGGTTGGAACGGCTCCGGCGACACGCGGACCCAGCTACGCCTGAACTTCCCGACCAGGGACGCGGCGATTGCTTATTGCGACAAGCACGGTCTCGCTTACCATGTGATCGCGGCGCCGCCGGTGCGGCTCAAGCTCCAGGCCTACGCCGACAACTTCCGTTAGGTTGCACTAGCTCCATAGTGGAGGCACATTCCTCCAGCCGAGCTAGGGGGGAAGGCTGCGTCCTGCAGACATACGGCTGGTCATCGGCACCAGGCCCGAAGCGATCAAGCTTGCCCCGGTCGCTCATGCCCTCGTCATGCGCGGTCTCCAGCCGGGCCTGATCCTCACCGGCCAACATCCGTCGCTGACGCCCGCCGAGCACCGGCTCGACGAATTTTCGACGGTCCATTTGAACTGCCCCGAAGAATCGAACCCCGACGGTCATGTCGAGCGGGTCGCCGCGGCGATGGCCCCGCTGCTACGGCAGCGCCCGGACCTGCTGATCGTCCAGGGCGGCACTTCGAGCGCGCTCGGCGGGGCGCTTGCAGCGTTCGCTTCGGGCACAAAGCTGGCCCATGTCGAAGCGGGCTTGCGGACTCACGACTCGCGCCTGCCGTGGCCCGAAGAGGGGTATCGGACCCGGATTGATGCTCGCGCCGACCTGCTGCTCGCACCGACCGAGCTGGCCTCGGCCAACCTCCAGCGTGAGGGGGTTCCCGGCGCAATCCATGTCACCGGCAATACTGGCGTCGATGCGCTGTTGAGCGTGATCGCCGAACTGCCGTCGGCGCAGCGGGTCAGCGAAGCCCGGCGTGTGCTCGTCACTTGCCACCGCTGCGAAAGTTGGGGTGAAGGGCTGCGCTCAATCGTCAGCGCCGTACGAGAAGTGGCGGCCGACGACTCGGCGGCGATCGACGTGGTGCTACACCCCAAGCCCACGTCGCCGCGACTATGCGCCAAGCGCTCGACGCTGTCCCGAACGTCGCGCTGCTCGAGCCGTGTAGCCACCGCGAGCTAGTCGAGCGGATGCGTGGCGCCGATCTGGTCTTGAGCGACTCTGGCGAAATGCAGGAAGAAGCACCGGCGCTCGGCGTTCCCTTGCTCATCCTGCGCGACAAGACCGAGCGCCCCGAAGGGATCGCGAGCGGCAACATGCGGCTGGTCGGAACAGGAACGCGCGCGATCGTCGCCGAAGCCCGGCGTCTGCTGACCGATCCGATCGCCTATGCCGCGATGTCGCGGCCGGCGTTGCCCTACGGCGACGGCAAAGCGGCACCGCGGCTCGCTGAGATCATTGAGCAGTGGCTGCGTGACGCTCGGCCGCAAGGATGATCTTGTCGAATTCGACCCCCGCGGCATCGGCGATCAACGCCAGGGACGTGCGGTATTTTTCAAAGCGGCCCGGCGCGAACTCGATTCCGAACTTTTCGAGCAAATCTTCCTGGCTGAGGATGAACGCGTAAGCGTCGAGCGCCGGCTTCTTGCCGTCCGCTCCTTTCACCACCACGACTTTCCAGAACCGCCGCGGGACCAGGACCGGGCCGCGGCCAAGGTCGACTTCGAGATCGTCGTCGGCGAGGATTGGCCCGGCAAGGATGCACGCCCGCGTGTCGCCGTGCAGGAGCTGGCCCTGCGTATACATCTCGAAGCCGCCCCACAGGCCTTCCTTGAGCTGATATTTGCTCGGCGCCGACGCGCGGTTGAAGGCGGCGTGCTGGGGTGTGCAGTTGGTCCAGTGGAAGGTGTCGGAATTGGCGAATTCGACTTCGGTTTCGGTATCGCCCCACGCGCTGTCCTGGCGGCGGACGATATGGCCGCGGTCCGACTGCCTGGCTGGCTCATAGAATTGATCGCCGAGCTGGACGTCCTTGGGAATGCGCGGATCGAAGACCCATTTGTCGCTGCCGAAGCCGGCCCGGGCACCTCCGGCCGCCCGCCGCGCCGGACTGTAATCGACATTCGCCGCCGTCCACATCGGCAGACGGCGCTTGGCATTCATCGCCAGGCTATAGTGATGGTAGTTGAGGACCTGAACCGCGCCGTCTTTCAACAGCATTTCCGCCTTGCGGCCCGTGCTTGTCGTCGGCTGCGGCACAATAAGCCCGTCACCGAGGAAATCGGCTTTGTAGCCCTCGCGATCGTCGTAGTTCTGATCGAACTGGATCGTCCGCTCGAACGCCTGCCCCACCCCGGACACCGCGTCAGCGCCCGCGCCGACGATGATGGTGACTGGTCCGGTGAAGACCATCGGCCGCTCGCCGGCGCCGATGATCGTCGCCGCCTCGGATGGGATCGCGACAGATCCCCCGCCCGGACTGTCGAGCAACTTCTTGACCTCTTCGATAGGATCGCCAGTCCCCGCGATCAGGCCGCTGAGCACGCTCTGCTGCTTCGGATCGTCCAATTTGGTCTCGGCCAGGGCGCGCACGATGGCGCTGGTCCGCGCGCCTTCATTGGCGATCCAGTGCACCTTGTCGTCGCCCATGTCTTCGTCCCACACGGTGCCGTCGACCGCGACGATTTTGCCGTCGTGCATTTCGGGGACGCCCGAATGGTGCAGGCCGACCAGCTCCCACGAGGTGCTGAACACCGGCGACCCCGACGAACCCTGGAGCGTGTCGGCGGTATATTGGAGAAAGCCTTCCTCCGAGATGTCGATCAGCCGGTTCTCGTTCATCGTCACCCACGTCTTCGGTCCGCCGTCCGGGTGCTGGATGATGTTGACCGGCTGGCCGACCAGGATCTTCGCCGGCGAGCTGGTCATCGCAATCGGAGCGACGTCAGCCAGCGTCTTGTTGGTAACCGACTTGGGCTTGATCCCGACCAGCGCGAAATCGAGCCGTTCGTTCGACAGGAAGAAATAGTCGGGGTCGACTTCGAACGTGTCGCCGACGGCAACTCCGGATTCGCTCCGCTCATGAAAGAAATTGGCGCCATTGCCTCTGGCCGAGGCGACATCGTTGAAAACGTGCCAATTGGTCAGCAGCAATTGCGGGGCGACCAGAAACCCGGTCGCGAACCCCACGGCTTCGACATTCGGGTCGCAACTCGTGACGATGCGGATCACCGGCCGCCCGGCCTTGCGTGCGGCATCGCTCGGCGCGAGCTCGATGAAATCGAGGGTGGGCCCGATCTTGCGTTCGAGGCCGATCGGCAGCTTGCCCAGCGCGCGCAGCTCGGCCGCGCGCTGCAGGACCGTTTCGCGCTCGCTGAACTGCTGCTGGCGGAGCGGCGTGTCGAGGCCCGCCGAGTCGCCCAGCGCGGCAAGCTGATCGAGCACCTTTTGCCCGCGCGAGCTTTTCTGCCAGCGCTTGCCGGCTTCGTTCATGATGTGGCGCCGGCGGTCCTGCAGTGGAGTGAGTTTCGCCATGGTCGATTTCACCCCGCCTTTTTTGCTGTCGGCTTTTTGCCGCGCGCTGTTTTCTTTGGAGCCTTGATTACCGGCGCCGCAGCCTTGCTCGATTGCTGGTTGCGGCAGCTGTGGAGGGCGTAGGCTTCAGCGCCCGCCATCGAGGCATATTCCCGCTGGCGCAGCAGGCGCGTCTCGCTCTTGATATACTTCGCGATGACGTAGCGGACCTCGCCCAGGGCGCCGATGATGATCGTCGATCCGCCGCGATAGCGGAACGCCGGATAGCCACCGCCGCCCGCGACATAGCGCCGCTGAATGACCTCGGCGACGAGCCCGAACGCCAACTGGCCATCCGGGCCTACGCGCCGCAACGTGCGAACCGATTCGATGACCGGCGGGTCGACCTTGTCCGGTGCGAAATATTCGTCCTTGGGGTCCGCCAGCCCGAAGATCTTCAAATTCTCCGGCAGGCAGACGGTTTCGCCGATTAGCCGCGCCTGGCGCAGCACCTCGTCGGCATCGGCGGCGCAGCCGGGATCAGCCGAAAAGCGCAAGTCGCCGAAATTGAGCCCGGGGATGACGATCGGTGGGTCCGGCTGTTCCCACACCAGCGCGTCCTCGCTCAGCGCCGGGACGTTCTCAGGGAAAATGTGCCGCTTGCGGAACGCGTCGATCAGCGCCTCGCGGTATGACCATGGGTCGTCGGGTACGAGGTCGAAATCGGCGGTGATCAGCGCACGGAGATATTCGCCCAGGGTAATATCGACCGGCGGGCAATAATCGATCGCCCGGATGCACATGTTGAGGAGGTGCGTCGACAGCCGCGACGCGATGTGGGTCAGCTGCGTGATGAGGTCGGCCGACATCGCCTCGCCCGGATCGAGCTTCTTGCGGCCGCCGGTCGCGAGCCGGATGATCGGGCTCGCCTTGTGCGTGTAGATGGTGACGAACGCATCGAGGATCGCGGACACCAGGATGGTCCCGAGGTCATGCTCTTCAGCGGTCGCGCTGTAGCGGTGGACGCCATCGAGATCGATCGAGCGCAGCGACGTATCGCCCTTGCCGCGCGCCATTTCGAACACCAGCCGCGTCCAGTCGCCCTCGCGGGTCAGATCGCCTTGGGTGTTGAGAATGATGCTGCGGACCACCATCCGATACGAAAAGCGCTGGAGCAGAGCGACGAGGTCGGCGAAGCCTTCGTGGAACGCGCCGACGTCGGGGTTCGAGGCCCGGTCGAACCGCACCCGCAGGCCGTCGAGCAAGGCATGGGTGAGCTCGTGCGCGATCACGTCGTGCGACAGGCAGGAGAATATGAACGCGCCGCCCGGCATGTCGACCTGATTGCTCGCTTCGACCTTGTACCAGCCGAATTCGAGCGATTCCCGATCGCGGATATATTGCGCATTCGCATCCTGGAACGCGTGCGGGACGAGATTCAACTTGGCGCCCGGGAAGCCCCAGCTCACTTCGCGGCCGAGCGCGGAGCGGAAGATCGCATAGGTCGTCATCGCCACCGCGTAGACCATCTGGTGATGGAACACGGGGTCGGTGGGGGCCGGCGACCGCCCGTTGGTGATCAACAGCCGGGTCTCGTTGAGATCGACCTCGCCATAATCGTCAAGCGGCCAGTCGTCCGACTTGACCACCCGGAAGCGACAGCCGTTCGGGCCCTTGCGCAAGTGTTCGTAGGGGACGTTGATTTCGGCCGTCTGGCCTTCACGCCGGCGCCGCGACGGGTCGATCGTGTAGATCTGCAGCGGCCGGTAGACGGGGTCGCCCGATTTGCGTTCGTACCGCGGCGTTTGCGCTGCCCAGCGCAACCGGTCGCCGAGCCGGAACAGGATGGGAGAGACGGATTCGCCGTCGCTCGCCGCAGCCGGCTGGGGTTCGCTGGCCGGACTTCCGCCGCCCTGGCTTTGCGCCGACGCGGCCGTCGCCGGAGGCGTATCCGGGACGCTCGCTTCGTCAGGCGGCGGGGCGATCCGTTCTTCCATTTCCGCCTAGGCCGGGTCGACCAGCGCCGCGGCGCCTAGCGGCGGGCCGTAGACCATCCGCGCGCCCTTGCGGTCGAGGTCGGTGATCTGGAGGTCGTGACTGCCGACCCCGCCGCAGAAATAATGCATTACGGACTTGGGATCGTAGGCGCTGAGCACCTGGGTGTCCCACAGCGGCTCATTCGGGCACACCGGCGGCGCTTCGTTGCGAATATGCTCGTGGCGGAACCCGAGAACGTGGCCAAGTTCGTGGCGGAACACCCCGACCTTGTCGAAACTCGTCGTGAAATAGGTCGGATCGATCAACAGATGCCGCCGGTCTGGCGTGTCGCTGGGGAAGAACGACGAGGCGATGACGCTGCCGCCGGCGTCGAACATGTAGGCCACGAACACGCAGCCGTTGGGATCGGTCCCGGCCACTCCGTCGAGCTCCACCTTATGCTGAAAATCGATCCCGCAGGTGCTCTCCCACGCCCCGGTCGCCAGCTTCAAATTGTCGACCACCAGCTGGTAATGCTGTGGGCTCGGAAAGCTCGACTGCACGACCCGGTAGGTCAGCACGGTCCCGGGCCGCCAGCGGATCACCTGGCCGTCCTTGGTCATGGCCACGAGTCCGTGGCTCACTTCGAGCCTCGACGAGCCGAAGCCCTTCGCGTCGGCATCCTTGGCCGCCGCGCGCGCCGCATTTTCCTTCTCGCGCACGTCGGCATAGATTTTCAGCTGCGCATCATCGAGCAACGTATCGCCCTCGGCGATGTACAGCGTCTTGCCGTTGACCTCGATCTTGTTGAGCTTTTCCTTGAGGACCGAATACAGATTCCCCATCACTTCTCTCCTTTGTGAGTATCGATTGCGACGCCCTCGACGTCGGACGGCAGGGGTTGCGCCGCGGACGCTTTGCGCAAGTCGTCATCCGCGACCAGGTGACGCTCGGCGGCGAACGTCAGCATCGCTTCGGCCTTGCTGGCAAAGCGATCGCCAAGGACGAACATCGTCCGCCCGGCGACCTCCACCTTGCGCTGCTGATCGAGCCATTCATCGACGCCCGCCTCCTCGAGCTTGCGCGCGAGGCCCGGGATCGACGCGATGATGGCTTCGTGCCGGTCCATCGCTCATTCTGGCACTTTCTCTTCGATCTCTTCGACCGGCGGGCAGGCCGCGTCGGATCCTTCCACGTCCGAGTGGTCGTGGATGGCGACGTCATCATCTTCGCGCAGGTCGACTTTCTCCGGGAAGCTCTCGCGAAGTTCCTGCATTGCCGGGTCGGCGAAGCCGGCCTGGTTCGGATTGAAGGCGAGGACGAAGGTTGCTTCCTGCTCGGTGTAGGCCGGGTCCCAGTGAATATTCTCGGGAACCTGCGAATGGCCGTAATGGCCGCCGTAGCCATTCCAGATCGTGGGGTTGCGATTGTGCCCGCCAGGGTCCTGTCCGTTAACCGCCGGCTTCGGGAATCCGGCCGGCCAGGCTTGCGGAACTCCGTGGGTCTGCTCGATCCAGCGGCACAACGCCGCAACATTCTGGAGGGTCGGACCAGACTTGGGCCGGCCGGCGAACCCGACAACCTCGATTTGAATCGCCGAATAGCGGTTGGTCTGAACGCCGCCTTCGATATTGCGCAACGCGCGGGCCGCGGCCGATGTGTCGATGTGCTGATAGATCCCGCGATCGTCGACCGTGAAGTGCGGGTCCGAACGATGAGCTCGGAACGCCGCAAAGGCCGCGGCCGCACTGCTCCCCTCGGTGGTGTGATGGATAATCCGGAACGGACCCCCGACGAAGCTTCCGCACGAACCCGAAATGGGCATCCACTGGGCGAACGGGCATTTGGCCATGATCTCTCTCCCTGCGTTTATCGGTTGAGGTTGGTGGGCTCGAATTGCTGACTGCCGCCGTGATGGAAGCGGCCGTGCGGCGACGTGAAATAGAGCGTGTCGCTGTCGAGCGTGCTGCGGGTGTCGGCACGAAACAGGAAAAAAGTGACGCCCGCGCCGCCGCCATAGGTGAGACCGTCACGCCCGAAGAGCGTGTTGAAGATCCACTTGCGCATCCGGTAACTGCCGCCTGAAAAAGCAATCTCCACGAACAGCACGGCGCGGCCGGCAGTCAGGCCGCGCGCGATCCCGTCGGCGAGCGTCAATTGTTGAGCGACCGGCATTCCCGTGGTGGGGGTTTCGGCACCAAAAGCGAGCTTGAGGAGGTTGTCGGCCGCGTCACTGATCGGTTTCAACCCAGCGGGATCGCCGCACGTCCGCTGGAGTTCGCTGCAGCGTGCCCGCAGATTGAGGATTCGCGCGAATAGTCCGTTCGGGTCGGTGGCCGGCAACGCATGCTCCGGCACCTCAACCTGAAGATTCTTTGCCGCGAGGTGCTTGGCGAGCGCGGCGTCGAGGACGTTCTGCCGCGCGCTGTCCTTCTTGCCGGCGTAAGCAGTCGTGCTGGCGAACACGCTGAGTGCGGACGATGCGCTTTTCAGAACGCGTTGCGCGGTATCGACGACCTTGAACGGCAGATCGGTGAACGCGCTCGCGTCGGTGGTCTCAACCGAATCCGGCACTTTCGCCGGAGCAAACTGCTCGGCCATTGCCTGGAGCGAGCGAACCTCGACATCCAACGCGGAATGAAGCCTCAGCGCGGCAAGCATTGCCGGACTGACCACGGTAACGGACCGGATTTTCGCGGCTGTCGTTTTTGCCGCGACCCGATCCGCAATCGCCGCAGCGATCCGGTCGACCGCCTCGACCGACAGGATGTCGATCTCGAGTTGGAGCGATTCCGCGCCCGACAGCTGACCGCCTGACTGATCCCAACCGCTGGTATCGCTTGGCATCGGCAACATCACCTGACCGGGCGCGATCCCCGGCGCCGATCCTCCCGCGACCGGAATCGGCAACGTCGTCATCACCGTGGGCGGCAGTTCCGCCGGCGGACTAACCGAGGGCGTGTCGGACATCGGGGGCTCGCCGCCCTCGTCATTCTCGACGTCGGCCAATCCAGTCGCAATGCCGCGTGTTGGCTTTCGGCTCACATGTCCCTCCCCGTCCACAGTCGCCAAAGCGGGCGTCCAATTGCGTAAACCAGAGCCGCGATCAGCGCCGCGATCAGCGGGTTCGCCATGAGCGTCGCCCACAAGGCCGCCGGCCGCGCGTGGCCATCCTTGAGCACGAACCCGCTGCCCTCGAGCGCCAGGCCGACCTTGCGCGGTTCGATCGCGATGTCGGTGGCGAACAGATTGTCGTCCTTCTGCTCCGCCGCGAGGTGGCATTCGCCCAGCCTGGGATAGAGATGGGTGAAGAGCAGCTTGCCCGATCGCGCCGCGCACACGCCCTGGATCACCGATTGCAGCCGCGGATAGGCCTTGTTTCCCCCCAACCGCCCGACCTCGGCCCGGCCGACCGGCAAAGCGGTCGCGCTGCCCCCGGTTTCGAGCAATTCGCCAAGGCGGAAGGTCGAATCAGTTAGCGCCTGTTCGTTGTCGAACGTCAGGTTCATCGATTCGCCGGGCAGGATTTCGATCTGGATCGGGGCGAAGGCGAGCGCCGGATCGCTGAAATTGACGTCGCCGAATTTGAACTCGGGGGCCGAGGGCGCTTCGCCGCCTTGCGACGCGATGTCGATCTGCGCCGTGAGCACCGTCTGGACCGCGCGAATATTCAATTCGGCGAGGTGACCGCTGCCGGTCGCCTGGAGCATGATGCCGGCGTCGGGGCTCTGCCGCTGATTGCCGACCTTGACCGAAATCCGGCCGTTCGCCGGCGCCCGCGCCTGCCATTGAAGGTGCGCGCCGCGCACGTTCGGCACGCGAAGTCCAAGGCCGAACAGGTTGTTACGCGTGGTGTTCGAAATCCGCCCGGTTGAAACGCTGACCCTAAGGCCCGCGCCAAGCGCGCCATCATACTGCATGACCGGCGCGGCGCGCAGATCGTACAGCGCCAGCGTGCGCGTGCTCGTTGCGCTGAGCGCGTCATCGCCCGTCTGCAAAGTTTCGGCGGCCGGCATCCGTTGGATCACGAAAATGCCCGCGCCAAGCACCAGTGCCGCGGCAGTTGCGGTCAGCCGCAACTGCCATTTTTTGCGGTTCGCTTCGGGCGGAGCATCGAGCGCGGTGGCGGTCATTGAAACACCAGGTCCGGAGCGAGCGCCGCGACCCAGCTGCGATCGTCGGTCGTGAACCAGCCGGTGACCTGAAGTCGATGCCCGCCGCGCGACGGCGCGGGTGATCCGGATGCAGTGCCCGGCCAGTCTCCCGTCTGCCGGCCGACCGACAGGTTCGATTTCCGCGAATCGAAGATCGGCACGATTTCGGTCTTGTCGCCGGAGCGGCGAAACTGTTGGACTTGGGCCCGGGCCTGGCTGAATTCCGATTTGGCGAAATAACTGAAGCGCGCGCCGACGCTCGCCCGCGCAAAGGCGAGTTGCTCGATCGCAACCGATCCGACCGCGCGCGGCCCGCCACCGATCCCGAAAAGCTGCAAAGGCGCGGCGCGCACCGCCGCTGGACGATCGGTATCGAGCGCGGCAATCGGGACTGACGAGATCAAATAGGTCGCCGGTGTCGCCACCGGCGTGCCGCCGGCGGGCATTTCGATCTTCACCAATTGCCGGCCACGCGACCCGTCGGGGTCAAGAATCATCGTCCGCTTGGTCGCGCCCTTGCCGGTCGCGACCGTCACCTCGAGCTGGGTGACGGTGCCCGGCCGCGGCGCGAAATCGACCACCACCGGCCAACCGTCGCGGGTAAACCCACGGACCGAAAAGCTCCCGTCGGGATAGCTGAAAGGAAGCTCGGGTCCGTTGACCAGCAGCGACTGGCCGCGCGGCGGCTCATCGCCCGACGAGAATTTGGTCGTGGTCGAAAGGTAGCCGGTGAGCCCGGCGACGGCGATCGCTGCCTCGACCTTCCAGCTGTCGCTCCGGCACTTGTCCTTGCCGCAGTCGGCAATCGTCTCGGCGATCGTCGCGCCGCGCTGGCAGGCGTAGGACCGGGCGGCTTGCGTCGGCGCATAAGGCGCGGAAACGCGCGCCGGTCGAACCAACGCAGCGGCCCACGCCGCGGTGACGGCGATACTTCCGGAAGTCAGAGCCGCCGTGCATGCGATGCTGAAGAACATGGCACGCCGACCGCGAAAGAACATCCTCATCTTCCGCCCCACGTCGAATCGGCACGACTTGCGAAAGTATCACAACCGTTCCTTTCGACAAGTCGGACCGCCCTCGCATCGCATCAGAGATCGCCCAAGCAGAGCTCTATTTGAGTCAATGATACGTTATCCAGTTCGTTGCTGGGATGGAATCCCGGGTGACTCGCAAGACGACAATTGATTGAATATAGTCGCAATGCAGGTCGAGTCGTCGACTTACTCGCGGAGACAACATATCTCTGCGGTAAAAGGGGTGTACTCGATTGTATTTGAGTTCATTTTTCGACCTACGAAGTATTAACTTCGTGGGAAGGGCTATGTGTACTCAAAAAAGTTAACGGGGGGCGCTGATGACGGGCACGCAGGACGCCGCAGATTTGACCGACAGCCTGGTCGACTGGGTGCGGAGCGTTCGGCCGGATGCCAGTGTGCGCGTCGCCCCGGGGCGGAATAATCCAGACGACGCCGGAAAGGACCCCTCGGACAAGGACATTGCGGTTCGGCTGGTCCGCATCGAGGGGTCCGCCGGACCGCGTTCGGGCGACGCGGTGTCGCGCAAGCTTCAACTCGAATATCGCTTCGAAGTCGCATTCGCCGACCCTGTCGCCCAGCATCAGGCGATCGCCGACCTCGCCTTCGCGATGCTCGAGCGCGACGATCTCGGCGAATGCAACGATGTCGTCCGCGGCGAGAATTCCTCGCTCGGCGCGACCTTCATCCTCCACCGGCAGCGCGATCTGCCGCGGGCCAAGGCGGTCCGCGAGGCCGTGATCGACCTTCATCCACAGGCCCGGGTCGCCGGATTCGTCCGCGCCCAGAACGGCTTCCCGATCGCCCGGGCCAAGCTGCAGGTACACGACAGCGGCCGGCTGATCGTCACCGGCAATGACGGCGGTTTCGCGTTCGCGGCCCCGGACGGCGTGACCGTCCGCGCGACCGTCAGCGCCAAGGGAAAAACCGCCGACGTCGAGCTCCGGCCCGGCGATCCTAATCTCATCACTCTCGCGATGGAGCTCTGACCATGCCCCCGTATCAGACACCCGGCGTCTTCGTAGAAGAACAGGATACCGGCGCTCACCCGATTCTCGCCGTCGGCACTTCGACCGCCGGCTTCGTCGGCACCGCGCCGATCGCCGATGCCGGCAAGGGCGAAGCCATTGCCGTCGATAATTGGGGCCAGTTCTACAAGACGTTCGTCGGCGACAAGGGCAAGTCGACCGATCTCGCCAACGCGGTGCAAGGCTTCTTCGCCAATGGCGGGTCGCGCTGCTACATTGCGAATATTGGCGCCGATGAGGCGGTTAGCGTCGGGCTAGAAGCCCTCAACCTGATCGACGAGATTGCAATCATCGCCGCCCCGGGGCGCTGCGATCAGCAATCGTATAACGCGTTGCTCGATACGGCGGAGTTGATGAAGGATCGGGTCGCGATCCTCGATGGTCCGCCAACGGTCGACGACTCCGACCAGCTCACCCGGGTGGGGAGCGGTGATGGCGACAGCGGCGGCGGCGGCGGCAAAACCAAACCGTCGAAGCCCGGCATGAAGCCGCGCGTCAGCAAATACGGCGCCTTCTATGTTCCCTATTTGCGGGTTCCGGATGCGATCAACCCAAGCGTGATCGTGTCGGCGCCGCCGTCGGGTCACATGGCCGGCCTGTGGGCCCAGACCGATGCCACGCGCGGGGTGCACAAAGCGCCGGCCAACATGTCCGTCCGCGGCGCGGTCGGGCTGACCAAGATCTTTTCGTCCGCCGAACAGGGCCCGCTCAACGACGCCGGCGTCAACGTCATCCGCTTTTTCACCCGCGAGGGCATTCGCGTGTGGGGCGCGCGCACCCTCGATCCCACCGGCAACTGGAAGTATCTCAATGTCCGGCGGTTGTTCACGATGATCGAGGAATCGATCGGGATCAGCACGCGTTGGGTGATCTTCGAACCCAACGACAAGCCGTTGTGGAATGACATCAAGCGCGACATCGGCAATTTTCTCCGCGTCCTCCACAGTCAGGGCGCATTGGCCGGCGACCGGCCCGAACAGGCGTTCTTCGTCAAATGCGACCGGGAGACCAATCCGCCCGAAATCATCGATCTCGGCCAAGTCGTGGTCGTCGTCGGCATCGCGCCGGTGAAACCCGCCGAATTCCTCATCATCCGCATCGGTCAGTCCCAGGGTGGGACGTCCGTCGAAACCGCTTGAATCAAGGGAGCCTAGACCATGGCCAGCGCCGCCCCTCCTGCAACGCCTCCCGCCGCGAACGGCCCCGCGTCGGGTCCGCTCACCCAGTCGGAAATGTACCGCAATTACAATTTCCTGCTGCGCATCGATTCGACCGAGGTCAAATTCACCGAATGCCTCGGCCTCGGGGTTCGGATCGAGCCGATCCGCTATCGCGAGTCAGGCACGCCCGACGTCGTCCGCGCGTTGCCCGGGCCGGTCGCTTATTCCGAGATCATCCTGCGCTACGGCGTGACCGACTCGCTCGATCTGTGGAACTGGGTGAAGGAAACGGCCGAAGGGCGCGTCCTGCGCAAGGCGGTGACGATCGTTCAGCTGGCCAACAATGGCCGCGACCAGAAGATCAACTGGAATCTGGCTGGAGCGTGGCCAACGCAGTGGAGTGCCGTTCCGTTCGACGCGCTGGGCCGGGAGGCGGCGATCGAAGAACTGCGACTCGCCTTTGATCACCTGGCGCGTGCTGCATGAGAGTGGTGCGCGCGATCCTCGGCAGGTTCGCGCGATTTCTCGTGAGGATCGCGCGCACCCTCGATCCAGCGCTGGCGACCGCGCCTTATTGGGTCATGCCCGAACGCATGGCTGCGCTCCGCCAGCGCTACCCCGGCGCGCCCGAGCACTGGCTCGAGTTCGTCGCGCGGCGTGCCGCGATTGGCGAGCCCGCCGAGCCGCATGCGCCGCCGCCGACGGAACCGCGCGAGCCGGTTGAGTCTCAACTGCCGCAATCTCGCTCGCGACCCCGCGCAACGCTGCGAAATTTGCTCGGCGCGCGCGGTCGCCCGTTGGTCGTTTTCCCGCACCCCGATCCGCGACCGAAAGCGCGTCCGGCCGCGCCCCAGGCGGCGACCAGAACCGACGCGATTCGGCACACCGCGCCCGTGTCAGCAACCCGAACCGCGTCTCGACCCGGACTGAGGTTTAGCACAACATCCGTGCGCAATCCGATTGCCAATCTGTTGCGGATCGGGCGGCCCGAACGACGCTCGCCAATGCTCCACTTCCACACCGGCGATCCCATCCCCCGCGACCATCGGGAAGCGCCCGAGCACGATGCTCTCGCCCGGCGTGAGCATCAGACATTTTTCCCAAACATCGATGCTCGCCCAACGCATGGTCCAGACGCGATTGGCGCGAACGATGCGCATAGCGTCGCCCTTCAAGCGGAAATGCGTTGGCCGGCCCCGCCTGAACGCGCCTCGATCGACGCCAGCCGGCCCAATGAATTGTCCCGCGCGCCTCGCCCCGATCCAAGCTTTCGCGCGCAAGATCCGCGCTGGCCCGAACTTCCGCGCCTGGCGGTTGACGATGAGCCGTCACCGACACCTTCGCTCAACGAAGCCATCCTGTTCGCCGAGCAAATTGGTGGGTCATGGAGCGGGTGACCTTCCTGGTCGAGCGCACGGGCGATCGCATCCCGTGCTTGCTGAACCCCGAGGCGCTTGAGGTCCGGCGTTCGGCCGGGATCGTTCGGCGGCGCGGCGCCGGCGGCGCGATCATCGGCAATCCGCGGACCGACGATCCGCTCGTCGCGACTGGCGGCGGGGTGACCGAATATGAGCTCAAGCTGCTGTTCGACGTCGACGTGCTCGCCGCCCAATCGGGCTCGGGTGTGTTGGCGCCCGCCGCGGCCGTCGTGCCCGCGCCGGCCGACAGCGTCTTGGCGGGGCTGGCTGAAGGAGAAGAAGGCGCGGACGGTGCGGAAGCGGTGCCGCCGACCGAGCAACCGGCGCCGCTAACGCCCGCTCCTAACCCGCCGACGATCGACGTGCGGACGCTGACCCAGCCCTTGTGGTCGCTGGCCGAGAATGGCGAACCGGTCGCCGGGTTGCTCGCGCCGCAACGCATTCGGTTCATCTGGGGCTGTTCGTGGAACGTCCCCGGGGTGATCGTGTCGGTCGCCGAGCGGCTCGAATGCTTCGATTCGCAGGGCGTCCCGAAACGGTCGTGGCTCAGCATGCTGCTGCGCCGGGTCGAAGAGGAGCTCGAAGGCGGCAGCGCCCCGCCCGCACCGACTTCGCCGCAGTTCGAGGTCAACAGCCCCGACACCGCCACCACCGATTCCGGCGACGACAGCGTGGTGGTTCCGGTCGACGACGAGGGCGTCGCGCTGACCCCGCTGCATGTCATCGCGGCCGAGCGCTACGGCGATCCGCGCTACAATCGCGCGATCGCCGAATATAACGATCTCGACGATTTGCTCGAGCTCGAGGAAGGACAGCCGATCCGGCTTCCTCCCGCGAGCGCGGTGACCGGGGCGAACTGAGCGTGAGCGGCGTCTCGCTCGAGCTGGACGGCGCCGCGCCCGACACGGCGCTCGCGGAATGCCTGAGCGAGGTCGAAGTTCGTCAGTCGCTCAACGCCCCGTCGCTCGCGGTGCTGACATTTCATGATGCGCCAGCGCAGGCAACCGGTAGCATCGCGATGGGTGTCACCCTGGCGCTTCGTGCGCCCGACGGGACGCAATTGTTCAACGGCGAGATCACCGCGATCCGCCGCCGCATCCTCGGCACGCGCGAGCGCTCGCTCGAGGTCCGCGCCTACGACCGCCTCCACCGGCTGCGCAAACATCAGAACCTCCGCCAGCTGGCCGACATCGGCGTGGCCGATTTCGCGGCGAGCGTCGCGAGCGACCTGGGCTTGAGCGCCGATACCGCCGGCGATGCGCCATCCGTTCGGCCGGTCGTCATCCAGCACCACCAAAGCGACTTTGACCTGTTGACGCAAATGGCGGATGCCGCCGGCCTCTGCTTCTGGCTCGATGGCGACACGCTCAAACTGGTTTCGCTCGGCGGCGACGGGGATGACGAGGTCCGGCTGACCGTCGGCGATAAGATCCTCGAGGCGACGTCGGACATCAGCGCCGAGCCGATGCGCAAGAGCAGCCAGGCGATCGGCTGGGACCTCTCCGCCAATGAGGTCAAAACCGAACGCGCCGGAATGGCCGCCCAGGATTCGCTCGAAATGCGGCTCGACGCCGTTGCCGCATTCGATGGCCTCGGCGACCGGACCTTGGTCAACCGGCTGTCCGACGCCAGCGATTCATTGAAGCGCCTCGCCCAGGCCGACATCGACCGGGCGACCGCGCGCGGCCTCATCCTCGACCTGCTGTGCGAAGGCGATGCGGCGCTCCGCCCGGCGCGGGTGATACAAGTGGAAGGCATTGGGTCGGAAGCCGACGGCCCGTTCGTTGTATCGCGGACCATTCACCGGTTCGACGGCGATTCCGGCTACACGACCCGCGTCCAAACCGATCCGCCGGCGCGGCCGCGCGGCGGCGACGGCATCGCCGCGACGCTCGGCGTGGTCATCGACACCGACGATCCAGACCAGCGCTATCGGGTGAAGGCGCGCTTCCCCGTGCTTGGCGACACGCAC
>DATFUB010000052.1:0-33354 GCA_035261225.1 Sphingomicrobium sp. | reverse complement strand
GAAGCGCCGCCACCGCCGCCTCCGCCGCCACCCCCGCCGCCACCACCTCCGCCGCCTCCGGCGACGCAGACGTGCCCGGACGGTTCGGTGATCCTGGCGACGGATGCCTGTCCGGTTCCGCCGCCTCCGCCTCCGCCGCCGCCTCCGACTCCGGAACGCGGCCTTTAAGGCGCACCACTAAATCAGGCGGCGGGAGGGAAACCTTCCGCCGCCTTTTTATGTGCGCGACCGGTCAGCGGCGCGATCACTCGCAGGGTCCGCTTTCGGATCCGGTAGTCGAGGGGTGGCGACACGCTGATCACTTCGCCGTCGAGCCCGACCGTGAGCTGGCTGCGGCGGCTCGCGACCCGCAGCCGTTCAACGCCCTCGATGCGCACCATGTCGTCGGGCTTCGTGCGGTTGAACAAGGCCCGGATCGACGCCGCGACGAACCCGGCCCGGGTTTTCTTGCGCATGACGAGCACGCACAATTGTCCATCGTCGAGGCTGGCGCGGCTGCCGGGCGCGCCGATGTCGATGCGATAATCATTGTTGCCGACGAACAGCAAAGGGGTGTCGACGCGCGCCTGTTCCTCGTCGTTGACGGTGAGCGTCAGCCGCTGGTGATTGAAGCGGATCAAGGTCCGCAGCGATGCGACGACCACCGCCAGCCGCTTGCTCCGGCCAAGCCGCTTTTGCTGCACGTCGCGGTCGACGACCATCAACGGGTAGAGGCCGAGCGCACTGTTGTTGATGAACATGCGGCCGTTCATCTCGGCTACGTCGACGCGGCGTTCCGGACCGGAGGCGATGAGCTGCGCCGCCTCGTCGAGTCCGGCCGGAATGCCGAGGTCACGGGCGAAATGGTTCAGCGTGCCGAGCGGCAGGATGCCGAGCGTGGTGCCGGTTCCGGCCAGCGCCGACGCGGCGGCGCCGATGGTTCCATCGCCACCGCCGACGATCAGCAGCCGGTCGCCGCGTTCGGCAGCAGCGTTCGACCGGGTTTCGGTCTCGCCCGCGTCGATCAATTCGACCTCGGCCTCTATCCCGGCCTGATCCAGCGCCCGCCTGGCCTTGTCGGCGATATCGGGGTCTCGAGCGACCGCACCGCCGCCGCGGTTGAGGAGAGCGGTCGCTTTCACATGGCGCTTAACTCATCAATCGGCGGGACCGATCCGGAAGGCCGCGAGCTTGTTGCCGTCGGGGTCGCGGAAATAGGCGCCGTAGAAAGCCTGCGGACCCTCGTCGCCGCGAACGCCCGGGGCGCCTTCGCACTTCCCGCCGAGTTCGATCGCCTTGGCGTAAAGCGCGTCAACCTTGGCCCTACTGTCGCAGGCGATCGACGCCATATTGCCATTGCCGGCGGTGGCGGAGTTGCCGTCGTAAGGCTTGCACACTGCAAAGCCAGGTTTGCCCAAACCCGTCCCGTACATCGTGAAATTGTCGCCGAACTCCATGATCCGCCCGGCGCCGATCACCGGCATCAGCGCGTCGTAGAAGCTGCGGGATTTGTCGAGGTCATTCGACCCGACCGTCACATAGCCGATCATTGTCCGACTTCCTTTTTCTTGGCGTTGATTTCGTCACCGGTGCACTCGCCGATGCGGTGCGACGTGATGTGCATCTTCATCGTCGTTCCGGCCGACGACGATGCCCCGCCTTCGCGAGTCATCGCCATGTGCATTTCATAGTCTTCGGGCGAGTAAGTGCCGACCATCGCCATGACCTGGGTCGCCCCGCCCTCGCCGCCGCAGCGCATCTGCGCGTCGATCTTCCCGCCGCCCATGGTGAAATGATCGTAGCGGCAACGGTCATTCTTGCCGGTGAAGAAATCCCCCTTCGGACGCTTGGCGTCTTCCCTGGTCAAGCAGGTTTCGAAGCCGCGGTCCTGGAACTGGGCCATGGTCGCCTTCATCCGCTTGGCCATTTCGGGCGGCATGCCCGGCACCTCGAATTCCTCGATGGTCACCTTCGATTGCCATTTGCCGGGATTAACGAAGGTCGAATCGGCGCCGGCCTCGCGGACCTTCTGCGCGACTTCGGCGACGCTGGCGTTCTTCTCATCGACCTGCGGCGACTTGTTGCAAGCGGCGAGCGCCGCAATGCCGGCAATCAGCACGAAGCGTTTCATCGATTAGCTCCCTGTTCCGTCGGCCAGCATAGCCGCGCCGGTCGGGCGGGCAAAGCGTCAGCTCCAGATGCCGAAGAATTCCGCCGTGTTGGGAAGCGCGTCGATTGCGCCATGCACGAGGACGACGAGCAGCAGACTGCGCGTGCGGGCCCACAACAGCCCGATCGCCAGCGACAACGGCGCCAGCGTCGCTGTCGTGTAGGCGGCAACCTGGATCGGGTCGGTCGACCAGCCGTCGACGCCGGGCCCGCCGCGCAAATAGAGGCCGGGCCAGTGACCCAGGCCGAACAGGATGGACGTGACGACGATTGCCGCAGTTGGCGACTTCAGCCACGCGGTCAGCCGCGACTGCAGACAGGCGCGGAACAAGAATTCCTCGCAAAGGCCGGCTTCGACCGAATACCAGGCCCACGATCCGATGACCCATGCGGCTCCGGCGGCAAAGCCGAGGTTGAGCGCGCCGATCTGCTTCAAGGATGGGCTGACCACCGCGAGCAACGCGAACATCAATCCACACAGGACGATCAGCGCCGGCCAGAAGCCCCGGCGATCCATGCCAGTATCGAACATGCCGGTGAGCTTGCTTCCCAGAGCCAGGAGGATGCCCACCGGTATGCCGACGTGGATCAGGAGCTTGTAGGCGAGAATGGCGAGTTCCTGCGTCGGTCCGGGCGGAATCGCGTGCTTGATCGTGCCCAGCCAGATTCCGATCAGGAGCACGGCATAGATTGCGAGATAGATGAGCAAGGCGATGGATTGCTTTGCCGGCTGTTCGACCGGCACGGCCGGCGCACCCATCTTGCGGGTCAGGAACCAGATGATCGATCCCAGCGCGAGGCCAAAGATGAGCAGGGACGCGATCGGGAAGGTCCAGTCGCCGCCGCGCGCCGCGATATAAGCAACGGCGGCGCCCCAGATGACGAGAAATCCAAGCAGTGCGCGAATGCCGCTGCGGCCGAGCAGATCGGATCGTGTCATCGGCGGTCCCCCTGACACAGCCCTAGGCCGCGACTGCCGTTCCGGCAACGCAACGGTTCTATGACTAGTTCGAAGCGAAGTCGGCGAGCTGATGAAGCCGATTGTCGTAGACGTCCGACAGGCACTGGCTGGTCGTGCATTCGGACCGCTGCGCGAGGAAGTACCTTTGCGATTGCAGCAGCTGGCTCCGCACGTTCGGCGGCAAGGTGCCGCGGAGCACGAAATATTGCGCGGCGACCTGACGGTCGCGCTCGGCGAGCCCGGCGTCGCTGCACAGCATCGTTTCCACGGCGGTTGAGGCCAGCGCGCAGTTGAACGACGGCTTCGGTGCGCCCGTTGCGTTCTGGTGCGGCGGAGCCGGTGCTGGATTCGCGGGACCGGCGGCCGGGGCGCGCGCTTCGGACGTGGAGGCTTCGGCGGGCGTGGCGCCGACGAGGGCGAGCGGCTTGGGCTCGGCCGGAACCTCCATTTGAGGCGATTTACCTGTCCCCGGATTGGCCTGCGTCCGGTCGAACGCAAGATAGCCGCCGGTGGCCGCCGTGATCAACGCCGCCGACCCGGTCAGGATGCCGGGCAGAGTCGACCAGAAACCCGAGCGCTGTTGTTCGTCCATGAAGCCCCCGCTTACCGCTCAATGTAGCGCGTTTGGCCCCGAAATTGAACCGCTGTTGTTAACCACCGTCCCAGACCGAAGCCGCGCTCGATGCCAATTAAGAGCGTGGCCCCCGTTTCCGAGGGCCACACACCGCGGCTGGGGTGGCGCTATTGCGCAAGTGAGATCGTAATCGCGGCTGCGGCGATTGGGGACGTGCCAGTTGAGGCAATGTCGTGAGCACGCTGAACGGCGCGCCCAATCTGAGGATGAGCCTCGCCCCACGCTCGTTTATCACACTTCATCATTGTGGACTTGAAACTGAAACTTCCGTCATTGCCGCCAATTGCTTCCAGGCACAAGTCGCTCACCGCAGCGCTGACGCGCCGATTTAGCGTGCGCTCACCCGGCGCGGACGCCAGGTTCAGATCGGCATAACTGATGTGACGCACCACGACGTTTTCGGTTGCCAATACGACGATGGGGCTCGACTTGCCCGAAGCAGGTGGTGCGACGAGAAACAAGCCTCCCGCGGTGATTGCAACGGCGCCGCCAAGTGCCAGTATTTTATTGTACATCATGCCCATTTCCCTTTTCCGCTCTCTTGAGGACAGGGGCTGGTTGGCAAACTGCCAGGACCTCCGCATTTAATTTTCGTTAATGGGTCAGGAAGAGTCGGTGACTGGGCATTGTCTTCGACGAAACCGCCTGTGCTATCGCTCAATGTGTCCGAAGCTGTTTGAGCGTAGTGACAACGTGAGTCTTAGTGACTCGCTCATTGGTGCCATCTTTGAGGCGGGCGACCCAGCGGCCGCTTTCGTGCACCAACTGGTCGATGAAATCGGCCCGCACAAGCGCGGATCGGTTGATTTGAATGAAGTCTTTCGCATCGAGGCGTTCCAGGACCGAGCGCATGGTTGCATGAAGCATCCAGCTCCTCCCTTCCGAATGGACGCGCATATAATCCCCTTCGGCCGTGATCTTATCGATGACCGAGGAATCGATGCGCTTTATGCCATCGTCGCATTGAACCCAGATCGCCCGCTCGTCAGCATTTGTGCGAATGAAGCGCTTGCCTACGAAATTAACGTCATAACGCTCGACGAGGCTGGCCACGGAAGCGGCGACGATGCTCAGCCGCTCATTGAAAGTGGCGATATCTGGAACCGTAAGTTCCAGCAGGAGATCGAAAGTGCCGGTCACCTCGACTGCCTGGAGAACTGAGGGGCACGCAATGACCGCGCTCTTGAGCGCGGAAACCTGGTCTGGTGGAGCGTTTCGTTTGAAAACGACGCATACGATAACCTGCAGGCCAGCCGAATCTGTCGTAGGGAAGACGTCTGAAGTTACCGGTCGCTCGGCCATAATCCGACCGTCCTACGTGGACACGTATGATGCACGGCCGATGATCTGCCGTGCGCGCCCCCGGCTAGAGGAGACGGACAAATCTCCTGTTGACGCGGCCCTATCCAACCGTCGGATGCGCAAACAGTTATCGTTGGGTAACTAACGGATATCGTTGGCAATATAGCGGACTCTGCATTGGCTCACAAAAGAAATTCGCCGATCGAACGCAACCCGGACCCTACACGTTGCCTGAGATGGCGGGCGCTATCATATGAGGGTCAATGGCGATTCAAATCCGCACTTCGCTGGCCGAACCCGAAACGGCGGAGACCTATATTCCGCACCGCCCGGCGCGGCCGGACAAGGCGGAGGGCGGCAAGGCGTTCGAGCTGGTCGCGGAATATGAGCCCGCGGGCGACCAGCCGACCGCGATCAAGGAGCTGACCGAAGCCGCGCTCGATGGCGAGAAGAACCAAGTCCTGCTGGGCGTCACCGGCAGCGGCAAGACCTTCACCATGGCCAAGGTCATCCAGACCCTGCAGCGGCCGGCGCTGGTGATCGCGCCCAACAAGATCCTCGCCGCCCAGCTCTACGGCGAGTTCAAGAGTTTCTTCCCCGACAATGCGGTCGAATTTTTCGTCAGCTATTACGACTATTACCAGCCCGAGGCCTATGTCGCGCGGACCGACACCTACATCGAGAAAGAGTCGAGCGTGAATGAGGCGATCGACCGCATGCGCCACTCGGCGACGCGGTCGCTGCTCGAACGCGACGACGTGATCATCGTCGCGTCGGTGTCATGCCTCTACGGTATCGGCTCGGTCGAAACCTATTCGGCGATGACCTTCAACCTCAAGACGGGCACGGTCGAGGACCAACGCGAGGTCATCCGCAAGCTCGTCGCGCTGCAGTACCGGCGCAACGACCAGGCGTTCGCGCGCGGTAATTTCCGGGTGCGCGGCGACAATCTCGAGATCTTCCCGTCGCATTATGAAGACCGGGCGTGGCGGGTGTCGTTCTTCGGCGATGACATCGAGAATATCAGCGAGTTCGATCCGCTGTCCGGCAAGACGATTGCGTCGCTCGACACCATCCGCATCTATGCGAATTCGCACTATGTGACGCCCGGGCCAACGCTCAAGCAGGCGATGGAGGCGATCAAGCACGAGCTCGCCGAGCGGCTGAAGGAGCTGGTCGCGGAAGGGCGGCTATTGGAAGCGCAGCGGCTCGAACAGCGGACCAACTTCGACCTGGAGATGATCGCCGCGACCGGCAGCTGTGCGGGAATCGAAAATTACTCGCGCTTCCTCACAGGCCGCCTGCCCGGTGAGCCGCCGCCGACGCTATTCGAATATCTGCCGGACAACGCGCTGCTGTTCATCGACGAAAGCCATCAGACGGTGCCGCAGATCGGCGCGATGGCGCGCGGCGACCACCGGCGGAAGATCACGCTCGCCGAATATGGCTTCCGCCTGCCAAGCTGCATCGACAACCGGCCGCTGCGCTTCAACGAATGGGATGCGATGCGCCCTCAGACGACGTTTGTATCCGCGACTCCGGGCCCGTGGGAGATGAACGAAACCGGCGGCGTCTTTTCGGAGCAGGTGATCCGCCCGACCGGGCTGATCGATCCCCCGGTCACGATCAAGCCGGTCGAGGACCAGGTCGACGATCTCGTTCACGAAGCCAAGGAGACGGCGCGCAAGGGTTATCGGACGCTGGTGACGACACTGACCAAGCGCATGGCCGAGGATCTGACCGAATATCTCCACGAGGCGGGTTTGAAGGTCCGCTACATGCACAGCGACGTCGAGACGCTGGAGCGGATCGAGCTGATCCGCGAGCTCAGGCTGGGCGTCTATGACGTGCTGGTCGGCATCAACCTGCTGCGCGAGGGGCTCGACATCCCCGAATGCGGGCTGGTCGCGATTCTCGACGCCGACAAGGAAGGCTTCCTGCGCTCGGAGACGTCGCTGATCCAGACCATCGGCCGGGCCGCGCGCAATATCGAGGGCCGCGTGATCCTTTATGCCGACACGATCACCGGGTCGATCGAACGCGCGCTCGCCGAGACCAACCGGCGGCGCGACAAGCAGCTCGAATATAACGCCGAGCACGGCATCACGCCGGCGAGCATCAAGCGAAACGTCCACGACATCATGGCCCATCTCGCGACGCGCGACGGGGTGGTGATCGACACCGGCGACGACGAGCGACCGCATCTCGTCGGGCACAATCTCAAAGCGTATCTCGCCGACCTCGAACAGCGCATGCGGAAAGCGGCCGCCGACCTCGAGTTCGAGGAGGCGGCACGGCTGCGCGACGAAATCCGCCGGCTGGAAGAGGACGAGCTCGGGATTCCCGACCCGGACCGCGTCGCGCCGCGGCGGATCGGCAACTCGAGCGAAGGCAAGCCGGGCACGCGCAAGGGGCGGTTCGGCAAGCAACAACGCACGCGGTTCGGGGGACGCAGAGGTTAGGTCGATGCCTTCCTCAGTCATCCACCGGTTCGTTTATGACCCAGCGAAACGCTCGCTGTGGATCGAGTTCGTGACCGGCCGCCGCTACGTTTACGAAGCCGTGCCCGAGAAGGTCGCCGAGGCCTTCAGCCTGGCGTTGTCCAAGGGCATCTATTTCAACCGCCGGATTCGCGACCAGTTCAAATGCCGCGAGGTGACCGGCGCGGAAACCGAATCTTAAAGCCGAGCGGCGATAGTCCCGCGCATGATTCCGATGCGCACCAGCACGATCTTCAAAAGCCGGTGGATGGCCCTGGTCTGGGCCGCCGGAATCCTGTGGTTCGCCTATGATTTCGCCGCGCCGTCGGTAGACGGCAACGGCACGAACGCGGAACAACCCACCGACGTGACTGGCGCGACGATCACCGACGAAGACGCCAAGAAGTTCGAGCAGGCGGTCAACAACCTCTAGGCGGGGTTTTTCAGGTCGATCTGTTCGATGTGCCAGCGGCGCTGCGCCTCGGTCGAGCCGGGTACGTCGTTGACGCGCCGAAGGACTACGTCGGCAGGCAGGCGAAAGTCCTTGCCGCCCTTGGACGTGCCGTAAAAGACCACGGGTTCGGTGAGGTAGATCGAACCGGCCGCCCCTTCTGTTTCGCCGAGCTTGCCGATTTCAAGGTGCACCTGGCCGAAACGTCCGCCGAGCGTGGTCGCGAGGGTCCGCGCGGCGTCGATGTCGCCCCACAGCTTTTCCGCCTTCAGCCAGCGGCCTCGCTCAATCAGCGCGCCATAATTCTGGACGACCTGCCCCGCCGCTTCCGCGCTCTTGGGATCGATCGGGCCTTTGGGTTCCGCGAGTGGGGTGCGATCGTCCGGCAGCGTGGCGTTGGCCTGTGGCGCCGGCGCCGGTTCGTTCACCACAGCCGGCTCGGGAGCGTTGGCAACCGGCTGATTCTGCGCGGTTTGCTGGTTGCACGCCGCGAGCAGCGCCGCCGAGATTCCAATGACGGTCCGTTTCATCCCAAGCTCCTTTTGCGGAACCCCCGCCACGAAGGTTCGTTCGTTTCGCTCGAAGAACAGCCGAATACAGGGAGAGTTTCCATGGCCGATAACGATAGCGATCGCACGACGATCGTCGAAACCGGCGGCGGTGGGGGCGGTGGAGTCCTCGCCGTCGTCCTGCTGATCATCGTCGTCCTCGTCTTGTTGTTCCTGTTCCGCGGCCAGCTCGGCCTTGGCGGCAGCAAGACGACGATTGAAGTCCCCGACAAGATCGACGTCAACGTCAACCAACACTGACCTGGAGAGGGTCAGGTGAGCGCGGGCGGGTCGCGAGTCCCTGCCCGCGCCGCGGGCGCGGCTTCGCCAAGAGGCCGCGCCCGTTTGAGTTTGCGCGGCTGACGCTTTAACCGGCGCGCATGAGCAACGGTTACATGACCGGCTTTGGCGGCCATTTCGAAAGCGAGGCGGTCGCGGGCGCGCTGCCCAAGGGCCGCAATTCGCCGCAACGCCCGGCGTTCGGGCTGTACACCGAGCAATTGTCGGGCAGCTCGTTCACTTCGCCGCGGCACGAAAACCGGCGCAGCTGGTTGTACCGGATGCGGCCGACCGCCGACCATCGGCCGTTCACCGCCTATGCAGGTGCGCGATTGTTCGGAGCGCTGGCCGCACCCGAGCCGCTGGCGCCCAACCGGCTGCGCTGGGACCCGCCCGAATTGCCCGGGGGAACCGACTTCGTCGACGGCCTCGCGACCGCGTTGCAGGCCCGACAGCCGGAGGATCTCGAGGGCGTCGCGATCCATGTCTACCGCGCGACCAAAAGTATGGATGGCCGCGTGTTCGTCGATGCCGACGGCGAATTGCTGATCATCCCACAGCAAGGCACGCTCGACATCCACACCGAGCTCGGGCGGATCGAAGTTGGGCCGGGTTCGATCGCGATCGTACCGCGCGGCATGAAGTTCCGCGTGCTTCTGCCCGACGGCGAAGCGCGCGGCTATGTCGCCGAGAATTACGGGCTGCCGTTGCGCTTGCCCGAACTGGGACCGATCGGTTCGAACGGCCTCGCCAATCCGCGCGACTTCGAAACGCCCGTGGCCTGGTACGAGGACAAAGACGAGCCGACCGAGGTGATCCAGAAATCGCTTGGGGTTCTGTGGACGACGACGCTCGACCATTCGCCGCTCGACGTCGTCGCCTGGCACGGCAATTATGCGCCGTGCCGCTACGATTTGTCACGGTTCAACGTCGTCGGCAGCGTCAGCTTCGACCATCCCGACCCGTCGATCTTCACCGTGCTGACCAGCCCGAGCAATGTGCCCGGGCGGGCCAACGCCGATTTCGTCATCTTCCCCCCGCGGTGGATGGTCGCCGAGGACACGTTCCGCCCGCCGTGGTTCCACCGCAACGTGATGAGCGAGGCGATGGGGCTGATTGCGGGCGCCTATGACGCAAAGGCCGGAGGGTTCGCTCCTGGGGGCTTGAGCCTGCACAATCTGATGAGCGGCCACGGGCCCGACGTCGACAGCTGGAGGAAGGCGAGCGAGGCCGAATTGAAACCGGTCAAGATCGACGGGACGATGGCGTTCATGGTCGAAACCTGCTGGCCTTACCGCCCGACTTTATGGGCGATGGAACACGCCCAGCCTGATTACGATTTGGCGTGGGCGGGCTTTCCCAAGGCGAAGCTCCCGTGACCGACGAAACCCACGATCCGGCGCGGACCAGCTGGGTCGAGACCGCACGCGGCCACGCGGATTTCCCCATCCAGAATCTGCCGCTCGGCATCTTCTCCGAAGCCAAGGGCCGGCGGCGGCCGGGCGTGGCCATCGGCGATTATATTCTGGACGTCACGGCGATCGCCGATTTGCTCGACGAAGGTTGGCGCGAGGATTTCGCCCAGCCGGTATTGAACCCGTGGCTGGCGCGCGGCTCACATGCGCATCGTGAATTCAGGCTGCGGCTATCGGAGCTGCTCGGCGACGAACGCTATCGCGATGACGTCGAGCCGGCGCTGGTTGGGCAAAGCGACGTGCGCCTGCACGTGCCATGCCTGATTGGCGATTACACCGACTTTTACGTCGGCATTCACCACGCGACCAATGTCGGCCGGCTGTTCCGTCCCGACGAGCCGCTGCTCCCGAACTACAAATATGTGCCGATCGGCTATCACGGCCGGGCAAGCTCGGTGCGCGCGTCGGGCGAACCGGTGATCCGCCCCAACGGCCAGCGCAAGGCGCCGAACGCCGCGGCGCCCGAATACGGCCCGAGCCGCCGCCTCGACTACGAACTCGAACTCGGCATTTGGGTCGGTCGCGGCAACGACCTCGGATCGCCGATCCCGATCGGCGAGGCGGGCGAGCATATCGCCGGATACTGCCTGCTCAACGACTGGTCGGCGCGCGATCTACAGGCGTGGGAATATCAACCGCTCGGACCGTTCCTGGCCAAGAATTTCCTGACCAGCGTTTCTCCATGGGTGGTCAGCGGCGACGCGCTCGTGCCGTTCCGCAAAGCCATACCGCCTCGCCCGGACGGCGACCCGCAGCCTTTGTTCTATCTCGACGATGCCAAGGATCGCAAAAGCGGTGGGCTCGGCATCCAGCTCGAAGCGACCCTGTCGACCGAAGCCATGCGCGCGGCGGGGATGGCCCCGCATGTCCTGTCGTGCGGGTCGGCCGATGCGGCGATGTATTGGAGCGCGGCGCAGATCGTCGCGCACCACAGCTCGAACGGCTGCAATCTGCAGCCCGGCGATCTGATCGGCACCGGCACCCTGTCGACCGGAAGCAACGCCGGGCTGGGCTCGCTGCTCGAGATCAGTCAGGGCGGCAAGCAACCGCTCGCGCTTCCCAGCGGCGAAAGCAGAACCTTTCTCCAGGACGGTGACGAGATCACGCTCAAGGCGTGGTGCGAAGCCGACGGTGCGGTGCGTATCGGCCTTGGCGAATGCGCCGGGCGGGTGGTGCCCGCCTGAACCGACGCGCTAGCGCTCGTTGTCCCAGATTATGGCGACGATCCGCCAGCCATGGCCGGGATCGCGACACATTTGGATCGAATTGATCCCGCGCCGCTCGGGCTCGGCGTCGTCGAGCGAGTTCCGCGCTTCGTAATTGCTCCACACGTGCGCGATGTTGCCGAAGACGTCGATCCGCCGGGCAGTTTCGATTTCGTAGAAGGCATTGGCCGCAAAGAAGCGCGTCGTGTTCGCCTCATAGTCGGCGAGGGACATGCTCAGCCTCTGCGGCCGGCCATGCTCGTCGACCCAGGTGCGGATCTGGCGTGCGTCGGCGGCGAAGCACTTGGCCTGCCGCGACCAGTCGCGCGGACCCGCCGGACCCGAGATCATCGCGTAGATTTCGTCGATAACGGAGCCGATTTGTTCTTGCTCAGTCATGCGCTTTCCCGCTTGTTCTGCAAGGCGTCCTAGCGCTACCGACGGTGTAAGCGAGTCGAATTCGACGAGAGGAAACAGTGTCCGGGAATTCACTGTTCGTAATCGATGATGAGCCCGCGATTTGCGCATTGATCCAGCGCGTCGCCGAGGGTTGCGGCTATCCAGTCGCGGTCGCGTCCGATCCCGCATTGTTCAGGCAGCAATTCCGCGCCGTGGAGCCAAGCGTTATTTGCCTCGATCTGGCGATGCCCGGGTCCGACGGGATCGAGATACTGCGCTTTCTCGCGGCGCAGCGCTGCACAGCGAAGGTGCTGGTGATCAGCGGCTACAACAGCGCGATGGTGCAAATGGCGGTGCGGCTGGGCGAAGCGCTCGGGCTCGAGATGGCCGGAGTCCTGGCCAAGCCGATCTGCCTCGCCGAGCTACGCAACCTGTTGTTGGAATTTAGCGGCCAGCCTCGATCCGATCAGCCCGCGGCCGCATAGGCCGGAAGAACCATGGTGGCGGTCGTTCCGGCGCCGGCCACGCTCTCGAGCTTGACCGTTCCGCCGTGCAGCTCGGCGAACAAACGGGCGAGTGGCAGGCCGAGCCCCGACCCGTCGAGGCGACGGGACAGATTGTCCTCGAGCTGCACGAACGGAAGGAAGACGCGGTCGACGGCGAGCGGGAGGATCCCGATCCCGGAGTCCGAAACGCCGATCTTCACCAGATTGCCGTCGATCGTGCTCGCAATTTTGACCGTCGAGCCATCGGGGCTGAATTTGATGGCGTTGGAAATCAGGGCGGCGATCGCCCGGCTGATTTTTTCGGGATCGACCTGGACGATCAAATCCTCCGGCACGTCGATGTCGACCGAGATGTCGCGCGTCGCGCGCAGCGTCAGCGTCTCGCCCTCGCGCGCCCGATCAACCCGCGAAGCTCGATTTCGCGTTTGTTCAGCACCAGCTCGCCGGCTTCGGCATTGCTGATGTCGAGCACGCCTTCAATGATGCGCAGCAAATGCCGCCCGCTTTCGAGAATATCGCGGACATATTGCCGGTATTGCGGGATCTCGATCGGACCGAGCACCTGCCCGTCCATGATTTCGGCAAATCCGATGACCGCGTTCAGGGGCGTTCGCAGTTCGTGGCTCATCGCCGCCAGGAAGCTTTGCTTGGCTCCCTCGCGGCCTCCGATGCCGTTCCGCCGCGGCAGGATCGGGTCGGGCACGGGTGCTGTTCTCGCGGGGGTTCCCACGCTCTCCAGATCCCGCCGCGGCGGTTCACGCTGACTCAAGCTGGCTTCCATGGGCGTCGATGTCGAGCGCCGAGCGGATGAAATGGGCAAGCTCCGACTTGCGATAGGGCTTTGACAGGAGCGGCACGTCGCCCCGTTCGTGATCCTGCGCGGCGCCGATCGCGGTGTAGCCCGAAGTGAACAGGATCTTGAGGCCCGGGCGGCTGTCGCGCGCCTGCCCGGCAAGCTCATAGCCGGTCATCCCCTCGGGCATGATAATATCGGTGAACATGAGATCGACGGCTAGACGCGAGCGAAGCATCGTGAGCGCTTCGGGGCCATTGCTCGCTTCGTGAACCGTATAGCCGAGCTCCGTCAGCTGCCGCCGGACCAGCCGGCGAACATCGGGATTGTCCTCGACGACCAGAATCGACTCGGTGCCGGTCGGAAGCGATCCGCCACGGGCGCGAGGCGGCAGCACGGCTTGCGTTGAGGTTGAAGGCGCGCGGCTCGAGCTGCTGCTTGCGCGCGAAGGCGAGCAAGCGGCGGACCAGTTCGGCCCCGCGCTCGCTGGCGTCCATCGCCTCATTGCCGAGCGCGCGGACGTCCTGGGACAGACCTTCGGTTTCGAGCAGCAATTCGAGATTGCCGAGAACGATCGCGAGAAGGTTGTTGAAGTCGTGGGCGATGCCCCCGGTGAGCTGGCCGATCGCCTCCATCCGCTGCGAGCGGCGCAGCCGGTCCTCGGTCGACCGGCGCTCGGTCAGATCGTTGATGATCCCGACGAAAATCGGCTCGACTTCGGAATCGCCGCCGCCGACCGACAGATAGATCGGGAAGACCGTGCCGTCCTAGCGTTGGGCGAACACCTCGCGGCCGATGCCGATGATCTTCGGGTTTCGGGTTTGCTTGTAATTGTCCAGATATTGATCGTGGTTCTCGGCATAAACCGGCGGCATCAGCATTTTGACATTTTTGCCGATGACCTCGTCCGAACGATAACCAAACAGCCGTTCGCATGCGGGGTTGAAGGTGCGGACCGATCCGTCGGCGTCGATCAGAATGATGCCATCGACCGCGGTATCGAGCACTGCCTGCAGGCGGATGCCGTGGTGGGTCTCTTCAACCGAGACTGGGGTTAGCCGATTCATCGAGACCGAATGGTATCAGCCCATTTAATCGAGAAATAAGGCTTTAGCGTCCGTTTCGGACGTTCACCGGAACCTTTCTTCAATTGAGGGCGGCCTCGGTGCTCGCCAACCCCGGTTCGTGACCCGACCGCAGATCAATGCCGCGATGAACGAAGCGGCCCCTGCCACGTTCTTTGATGGGGCCGTTACAAAGGAGAACTCGAGGTGACCGACATCACAAAGGCCGGGACGTACCGCCTCGGCGATCGCGACGTGAACCGCATGGGCTATGGCGCGATGCGGCTTTCCGGTCCGGGCATCTACGGTCCGCCACAGGACCGCGACCAGGCCATCGCGGTGCTCCGCGAGGCGGTGGCCAGCGGTGTCAATCACATCGATACGAGCGACTATTACGGCCCACACGACACCAACGAGATCATTCGCGAGGCGCTGTCGCCCTACCCGGACGATCTCGTCATCGTGACCAAGCTCGGCGCCCGACGGACGCCCGACAAGGCCTGGATTCCGGCGATGAGCGCGGAGGATTTGCGCGCCGGCCTCGAGGACAATCTGCGCAACCTCGGCCTCGAGCGGATGGACGTCGTCAACCTGCGCTTCATGGGCTCCGGGCACGGACCGTCCGAAGGCTCGATCGCGCGGGAGTTCGAGGTGCTGGCCGAACTTCAGCAAGAAGGGCTGATCCGCCATCTCGGGCTCAGCAACGTGACCATGCGCCAGTTCGACGAGGCGCAGCGGATTGCGCCGGTCGTGTGCGTCCAGAACCAGTATAATGTGGTCCATCGCGGTGACGATGAAATGATCGTCACGCTGAGCGAGATGGGCGTTGCCTACGTCCCCTTCTTCCCGCTGGGCGGCTTTACGCCGTTGCAGTCGGGTGAGCTCGACGGCATCGCCGCCGATATCGGCGCGACGCCGATGCAGGTCGCGCTGGCGTGGCTGCTGCAGCGCTCCCCCAACATCCTGCTGATCCCGGGCACATCGTCTCTCGCTCACTTGCGCGAGAATTTGGCCGCGGCCGAACTGGTGTTGTCGGAAGACGTGCTGAAACGCCTGGAGTCCCTCGGCCAACGCGTGCCAGCTTAAGCGGCTCGCTTCATTCGGTCGATCATCCAGCGCCCGGCGGGTCCGGGTGGGTCGGCATCCCGGTAGATGGCGAACATCGGCAAAACGAGCCCGCCCGGCGGAACGTCTTCGACCAAGAGTTCGACCAGACGCCCCTCGGCGATGTCCTTGGCCACCGTTTGCAGCGGCATTCCGCCCCAACCGAGACCGGCGACGAGGAAGGCGTGCTTCGCGAACAGATCCGCCAGGCGCCAGGTCGAGAGCGACATCACGCCGAACTCGCGCCCTTCCGATAGAGCCGAGCGGTCGGTCAGCACCAGTTGCACGTGGCGCGCCAATTCGTCCTTCGGAATGGTGCCGCGATAGGAGGCAAGCGGATGGCTGGCCGCGGCGACCATCATGAACGTCACTTCGGTCACGCGCTCCTGGACCAGACCTTGCGGGAGCGTCGGCAGCGAGCCGACGATGCCGAGGCTAACGCGCCCATCGATGACCGGCTGAACGGCGCCGCCCAAGGCCTCGACATACAGCCTGAGCGGCGTGGCCGGGAACTGGGCGCGAAATTCGCGCGCGAATTCGGCGACCGTTTCGATCGGCAGGAAAACGTCGACTACCGCCGACAATTCCGCCTCGAGCCCGCCGGCGATCCCCTTCGCCCGCGCCTTCATAGAGTCGACGTCGGTGATCACCGCGCGGGCGTCGGCCAGCAGGATCACGCCTTCCTGCGTCAATTTGGGATAGCGGCCGGTGCGGTCGAACAGGACGACCCCGAGCTGCGCTTCCAGATTCAGGATGGCTTCACTGACGGCGGATTGGGTGCGCCGAACCAGACGCGCCGCCGCCGAGAAGCTGCCCTCGTCGGCGGCGGCCACGAACATCCGCAATTGATCGAATGACACAGTTTGAAGCATCGGTGAACCCGATAGATAACATAAATTAATACTGGCTACTACCGATATGTGGTCTCCCCTATTTCTGAAGGTGTTGAACGGCCGTCACCCGACGCCGCACTGAAACAGGAGACCTTCGATGAACGCTTCGCGTTACCTTCCTTTCGCTGGCCGTCTGATGATCGGCCTGCCCTTCGCCATGAGCGGATTCGGCAAACTCGCGGCCACGGGCCCGACCGAACAAATGATCCGTGCCGCAGGTTTGCCGCTGCCCGGCGTGGCGCTCGCGGTTGCGATTCTCGTCGAATTGGGTGGTGGCCTGGCACTCGTCGCCGGGTTCCGCACGCGCATCGTCGCCGCCGTGCTCGCGGTCTTTGCTTTGGCGACCGCCGTGTCCTTTCACAGCAACTTCGCCGACCAGAACCAGATGATTCACTTCCTCAAGAACGTGATGATGGCCGGTGGATTGCTGCAGATCGTCGCCTTCGGCGCCGGCGCGCTCAGCATCGATAACTGGGGCACGAAGCGCGCTTCGTTCGCACCAGCCCTGTCGCTGGCGAACTAAACCTCAGCCCCTTTTACCCAGGAGAAGTGCCATGCTGGCGCCCGCCAATAACGTCGAAACGACGCGCCCAATCGTTCACCGGACCTCCGGTCAAAAACATGGTGCGATTACGCGGCTGGTCAGTCCGCATGATCTCGGCGAGCTGATCAAGCCGTTCGTGTTCCTCGACCTGTTCGAATCCGACGGCGGCGATTTCAGCGGGTTCGGACTGCACCCGCATTCCGGGATCGCGACCCTGACCCACGTCGCCGAAGGCAACGTCAGCTACGAGGACACCAACGGTGCTCGCGGTTCGATCGAGGCCGGAGGCGTCGAATGGATGCGGGCCGGTCATGGCGTATGGCATGGCGGCGGCGGCGGAAAAGCCGGCCATATGCGGGGCTTCCAGCTGTGGCTCGCCTTGCCGCCGCAGCTGGAGCTCGGCCCGTCGCTCAGCCTCTATCAAAGCACTGAACAGGTGCCGGCGGTCGGCCCCGCACGGATCCTGCTGGGTAGCTACGAAGGCGCGAGCAGCGCGATCGAGGCGCCCGCGGACATCAACTATCTGGCTGTCCGGCTACGCCCGGGCGAGCGCTGGCAATACCAACCGCCGGCCGCTCACAATTTGCTCTGGATCGCGGTCGGAACGGGCCAGCTCAGCGCACCCGAAAGCGTCGACCGCGGTGAACTGGCGATCTTCGCTTACGGTCATCAGGCGGTCGAGTTCGTGGCCGAGACCGAGACCGAGTTAATGCTGGGATCGGCCGTCCGGCACCCCCACGATCTCGTCACCGGCCGTTACTCAGTCCACACCAGCACGGAAGCGCTGGCCAAAGGCGAGCAACGCATTCGCGACATCCATCAGGAGCTCGTGCGCGCCGGCCGAATGTGACCGCCGCGCGACCCACTCCACTTTTCATCATCAGGAGAAACTCAATGACCATCGGCATCATCGGCGCGGGCGCCATTGGCTCGAACGTTGCCCGTCTGTTCGCGAAGAACGGGATCACCGCGACGATCGCCAACAGCCGCGGTCCGGACAGCCTGGCCCGGTTGATCGCGGAGCTTGGATCGTCGATCACGGCGGGCACCACGGAGGACGCGGCTGGCGCGGATGTCGTCTTCGTGGCGGTGCGCTGGGTCGATATCGAGAAGGTGCTCAACGGCTTGCCCGCCTGGAACGGCCGCATTGTCGTCGATACCACCAATCCGGTGGAGTTCCTCGACCCCAACTCCCCCGAAGCCAAGGATCCGAGCAATCCGCTCGCCGCCTATGGGATCAGGGTCGTCGACCTCGGTGACAGATATTCCAGCGCGCTCGTCGCCGAGCTGGTTCCGGGCGCACGGCTGGTCAAGGCGTTCAATCACAGCCCGGCCGAACTTCTGACTCAGCCATCGGCAGCCGGCGGCCAGCGCGTCCTGTTCTACTCAGGCGACCATGCGGACGCGAAAGCTGAAGTCCGCGCGATCATCGAACAGACCGGGCATTTCCCGGTTGATCTCGGCATCCTCGACACCGGCGCGCCGTTGACGTCGCCGCCGTTTGGGGCGCTGTCGACCAACAATTTCGTCAAGGTCTGACACTGTCTGGGAGGCAAGGGTGGTGCCGCTTAGGTGACTCGAACACCTGACCCCATCATTACGAATGATGTGCTCTACCAGCTGAGCTAAAGCGGCTTGGTTCCCGAAAGACGCGCCCACTAACAAAGCGACCCGACGCGGGCAAGGCCGGGCCGGAGCCAGTCCTGAACGCTTATGATTAACATTATGGTAACCGCAATCGGCCATTTTCTCACCGAACTGGAGAGTGGGGCCGGTTAGATGGACACTTACCGCGAGCATCCGAGCGATTTCGACCTGCCGTCAGCCACCGAGTCGTCGGCGGCGGACGATGTCGCGGCGGCGATCGGCACCGACGAGCGGCGCATGCACGTGCGCGCCTATAATTATTGGGTGGCGCAACTCCAGGGCCGCGACTTTCCGTCGATCGAGGACCTGGAACCGAACGACGTCCTCGACTTCGCGGCGAACAGTGTGCTGTTGGATTTTACCTGCGGGCGCGACAATCCGGCGGTGCCGTACATCGGCGGCGCGATCCGTGAGGAATGCGGGCTCGACGACGCGACGCGCACCATCTCCGATGTCCCAAGCCGGTCGCTGCTGTCGCGGCTGACCGATCATTATCTGCAGATCATCGCCAACCGTGCGCCGATCGGATTCGAAGCCGAATTCGCCAACCAGCGAAACGAGATCATCTGCTACCGCGGGATCCTGTTGCCGTTCTCTTCGGACGGAGACACGATCGATTTCATCTATGGCGTGATCAACTGGAAGACGGTCGATCAAGCCGCCGCGAGTAAGGCGGTCATCGCCGCAATCGGCGCGGAAGAGCCGGCGACCGAAGTCCCGATCGCCGCGCCGGAGCCCGAGCTAGTGGCCTTCGCGCCCCTCGACATCGACGATGACCGGCCGATCGATTTCGCTGTGACCCCGGCCGAGGAACATCTCATCTGGGAAGACGGTCCGCTGGCCGAGACCGCTGCCCAGCCCGACACCGAAGCGGATGCGATTCAGGCGCCCGACCTTGGCCCGGACGCCGACCTCGCCGACCGCCTGTCGGCCGCGCGCGAAACCGCCGAAGCGGTCAAATCCGCCGACGGCCGCAGCCGCACCGCGCTCTATCGCGCTTTGTCGGTCGCCTATGATTTCGCGATCGCCGCGCAACGATGCCCCGAGGATTATGCCGAACTGCTCGAGGAATCGGGCGTCAAGGCGCAGGCCCGCGCCCCAATGACCCCGATCGTCAAACTCGTGTTCGGGATCGATTACGACAAAGCGCGGCTGACCGAGTTCGCGGCGGCATTGTCGTTCGCCCAGCGCGAAGGGATCGAGCCCGCCGGGTTCCAGCAATATATTGAAAAGCAGCCGGGCGGGCTCAAGGCGCTGGTCGCCGCCGAGCGCGATGCGCGCCGGCCCGAGCCGCGACCGGACAACCGCGGCGATGCGGCTCGCGCCAGGCTTCGCCAGGCGCCCGCGCTGGTGCTGTCCGAGCTGACGATCGACAATGAATTTGCGGTGGTCGTCACCCGCCGCCGGGCCGATGGCGGGCACGAACCGGTCGCGGTGCTAAACGACGAATCCTTGATCGAGCGAGCCATCCGCCGCGCTATTTGACCGACCCGCGGGGTTGTCACTGCCGGGCGTCGGTCTATAGGGCCGCTCGGAGCGCACCACTCGCGGAGCACCACCTTTCCATGACGGCCCACATGCGACTGACCAAGACCCTGGTCGACTCGCTGCGCAAGGCGCTGACCACCAACGCGCTGCCTGGCGAGACGCAGGGACTGAGCCGCGAGGCCGAGCGTGACGCGGCCGAATTTCTCGCGGGTGTCGCGGCACAACGCAAGCGCGGGGAACTGGCACTCGAAATCGAATCGACCGGCGGCGAGGCCGGCAAGCGGAGGATGCGGATCGGGATCGTCAACGACGACATGCCGTTCCTCGTCGATTCGGTCGCCAATGCGGTCGCCGCGCGGCAACTGACGATCCATCGCCTGCTTCACCCCGTGGTTAGCGTGCAGCGCGACAGTCACGGGATGCTGTGCGAGGTCGAGCTTCAGTGTACCGACAAGGCCCATCGGGAATCGATGATGTACCTTGAGCTCGACCGCGCCGACGCGCGCGGCCGGCAGGAACTCGCCGCCGATCTCCGGCGCGTGCTGACCGATGTCCGCCTGGCGGTGCGGGATTGGCACAAGCTCCAGGCCAAGATGCGCGCGGATGCCGCCGAAATCGACGACCCCGAAGGCAAGGCGCTGCTCGAATGGTTCGCGGGCGGGGCCATGACCTTGCTCGGCTATCACGTCGAAACGCCCTACGAAGTGCCGTCGGAAGCGCTCGGCATTTTCAGCATCCCCGGCGCCCCGACCGACGAGGGCGGGTGCCTCGACGCGATGCGCTATCTCGAGCACGGCGGCGACCACCCGTTGATGGCCAAGGCCGAGCGCAAGTCGACCGTTCACCGCCGGGTGCCGCTCGACCTGGTCGTGGTTCCAGTCCGCGAGAAGGGCAAAGTCACCGGCATCGGCGTCCACGCCGGGCTGTGGACCAGCGAGGCGCTCCGCCTCGCGCCAGAGGAAGTACCGGTGCTCCGCCGCCGGCTGCAGCAGCTCGACGAAGATTTCGGCTTCGACTCGAAAGGCCATTCGGGCAAGGCGCTACGCCATGCGATTTCGTCGCTTCCGCGCGACCTGTTGATCACCATCAACTACGATTCGGTGCGCTCGCTGGTATTGACCGCGATGTCGCTGGCCGACCGCCCGCGGCCCGCGCTGCTGCAGGTCCGAAGCATCCTTAGGGGCCAGCTGTTCACCTTTGTGTGGTTGCCGCGCGAGGAACTGACGACATCGCGCCGGACGGCGATCGCCATGCTGCTGGAGAACGAGGTCGGCCGCGAAGTTACCAGCTGGTCGGTCGAACTCGGCGACGGCGATCTCGCGCTCATCCGCTACACCCAATATATCGACGCCGACGCGCCGCTGCCCGATGCAGAGGCGCTCGACAGCGCGGTCGTGGAAATGGTCCGCGGCTGGTCGCCGGCAGTCGAGGCCGAACTGATCGCGGTGGCCGGTGCGTCCCGGGCGACCCGCCTCGCCTTCACCTATCTGCCCGCTTTCTTCGACGGCTATCGGTCGCGCACCGGGCCCGATGACGCCGCCGCGGACATTCTTCGCCTGAGCGAGCTGCGCGACGATGCCGACCGCGGCGTCCGAATTTCGCGGTCCGAGCTCGACCCGCCTGGCCAGCTGCGGCTCAAGACCTACCGCCGCGGCGGCTTGATCCCGCTCAGCGAAGTGGTCCCGGTGCTGGAGAATTTCGGCTTTCGCGTGCTCGAGGAAATCCCGACTTCGCTTGGCGGCGGAACGCTCGGCTACATCCACGATTTCCGTGTCGAGATCGCCGGCGAGGCCGACCTCAAGGTGATCTTCGACCGGACCGCCGAAATTGAAAACGCGATCGCCAACGTCCTCCACGGTTCGGCCGAGAATGACGAGTTCAACCAGCTCGTCCTGTACGCCGGGCTCGACACCCGGCCGGTGGTGTGGCTGCGCGCCTGGTTCCGTTACCTGCGCCAGACCGGCGTCGCGTTCGGGCTGGTGACGGTGGTCGACGCGCTGCGCCGGGCGCCCAACGCGACGCGCACGCTGATTGCGCTGTTCACGGCCGCGCATGACTCGGCCTGCCCGAAGCGCGAATCCGAGGTCGCCAAGCTACGCGAACGGTTCGACGAGTCGCTCGCCAAGGTCCGTTCAATCGACGACGACCGGATTTTGCGGCGGCTGCGCTCACTGGTCGAGGCGATCCTCAGAACCAACGCCTTCGCTCCGGCCGCGGTTGAGGCGCTCGCGTTCAAGATCAACAGCTCATTGATACCCGGCCTGCCGGCGCCGGTGCCATGGCGCGAAATCTGGGTGTATAGTCCGCGCGTCGAGGGCATCCATTTGCGCGGCGGGCCGATCGCCCGCGGCGGCTTGCGTTGGTCCGACCGGCGCGACGACTTCCGCACCGAAATTCTCGGGCTGATGAAAGCCCAGATGGTCAAGAACGCGGTGATCGTTCCGACCGGCGCAAAGGGCGGCTTCTATCCCAAACACCTGCCGCCTTCGTCGAACCGCGACGCGTGGCTCGACGAGGGGACCGAAAGCTACCGGATCTTCATCCGCGCGCTGCTGTCGATCACCGACAATCTGGTCAACGATGCGGTCGTTCATCCCGAAGACGTCGTCATTCACGACGCCGACGACCCGTATTTCGTCGTCGCCGCCGACAAAGGCACGGCCGAGTTCTCCGACGTCGCGAACGGTATCGCACTGAAGCGCAACTTCTGGCTCGGCGATGCCTTTGCCAGCGGCGGATCGAACGGCTACGATCACAAGGCGATGGGGATCACCGCCAAGGGCGCGTGGATTTCCGTGCAGCGGCACTTTCTCGAAATGGGCATCGACGTGCAGTCGGACCCGATCACCGTGGCGGGCTGCGGCGACATGTCGGGCGACGTGTTCGGCAACGGCATGCTGTTGTCGCAATCGATCAAGCTCGTCGCCGCGTTCGACCACCGTCACATCTTCATCGATCCCGATCCCGATCCCGCGGTGAGCTGGACGGAACGCAAGCGCCTGTTCGAACTCACTCGGTCGAGCTGGGACGATTACGACCGCAAGTTGTTGTCCAGGGGTGGCGGGATCTATCCGCGGACACAGAAGTCGATCGCGCTCAGCGCGGACGCCCGCGAAGCGCTCGGGATCGAGACGAGTTCGGTCGATCCGACGACATTGCTCAACGCGATCCTCAAGAGCCCGGTCGACCTGCTGTGGTTCGGCGGCATCGGCACCTACATCAAAGCGACGTCGCAAAGTCAGGCCGATGTCGGCGACCCGGCGAACGATGGCTTGCGCGTCGATGGCGTCGAGGTGCGCGCGCGGGTCATCGGCGAAGGCGCCAATCTCGCCATCACCCAGGCGGGGCGGATCGAATTCGCCGAACAGGGTGGCCGGATCAACACCGATTTCATCGACAATTCCGGAGGCGTCGACTGTTCGGACAATGAAGTGAACATCAAAATCCCGCTCAACCGCGAAATGCGCGAGGGGCGGCTCACGCGGGGCAAGCGCAACAGCTTGCTGGTGCGGATGACCGACGCGGTGTCCGAGCTCGTACTCGAGGATAACCGGCTGCAGAGCCTCGCTTTGTCGATTGCCGAGGCGGGCGGCGCGCTAGCCGTGCTGGGCTATGTCCGGACGATCGAATTGCTCGAAGCGTCGGGACGGCTCGACCGCAAGGTCGAAGGGCTGTCATCGAGCGATGATTTGATCCGCCGAGTCCAGGAAGGCCGCGGACTGACCCGTCCCGAACTCGCGGTCGTACTATCAATGTCGAAGCTGGCGCTGCAGGACGCGGCCGAGAAGTTGCGGCTGGCCGATGACCGGTTGATGGACGCGCAACTGCTCGCTGCGTTTCCAAAGCCGATGCAGAAAGCGCATGGTCACGCGATCCGCGTCCACCGGCTACGCAACGAGATCCTCGCGACCAAAGTCGCGAACCGGTTCGTCAACCGGCTCGGCCCGGGAGTGGCGTTCGACCTCACCGAAGAAGAAGGCGCCTCGCTGCAGCAGGTGATCGCAGCTTTCCTGGTCGTCGAGCGCTTGCTCGATTTGGACAAATTGTGGCGCGAGATCGAGGATGCCGCGTTGCCGGAATCGACCCGCGTCGAATTGTTCACGATCACCGCCGCCAGTGTTCGCTCGCATCTTTCGGACATTCTCCGTTCGACCGGCGGCGAGACCCAGCTGTGCGCGCTGTGCAAGCTGCTTGAGCCCGGAGTGAAGAAGATCGGGGCGGCCGCGGCCAGGCTGATCCGGTCCGAAGTCCGCAACGAGGCCGCGGCCCGGCGCGACCGGCTGATCGAGCTCGGCGCGAGCGACGACATCGTGCGTGGGCTGGTGCGCCTCTACGAGCTCGACGGCATCTTCGGGATCGCGGCGCTCGCCGCGCGCAAGAAGCTAGACGAGGTGGCGCTGACCGCGGCCTACACCCGGCTCGGCGAGGCACTCGGCCTCGATTGGGCGCAGCAGCAGGTCGCGCGCTTCATTCCGACCGACCAATGGGAGCGCCTGTTGGTCGCCGGCTTGGCGCGCGATTTCGAGCAGCTCAGGATCGATTTCCTCGCGCGCACCCGGAGCCGCGATCCCGACGTCGTCGTCGGCGAGTGGATCGAGGCGCAGGCCGCACGCATCGACCAGTTCCGGCACTTGGTCGGGCGCGCCCGGGTCGAAGGCAATGTCGGCGCGTCGATGCTCGCCCAGATCGCGAACCAGGCCCGTATCTTGCTCGCACGCTAGCGGGCTGTTGAGCGGCGAGCGGCCCGATCGAATAACCACTGGCGGATGGCCGAGGTGAGGTTGGGTGTGCGTTGGGCGTCCAGCCGCTCGGCGTCGATTTCGGCGACCAACGCGTTGACCGGGCAGCCGCGATCCTTCGCCGCGGCATCGAGCGCGCGCCAGAACATCGGTTCGAGGCTGATCGAGGTCTGATGGCCGGCAATCAGCACCGACCGTTTCCGCGGTGGAGCGTAGTCGCGCTCCATCAGTACATGTGCTGGCCGCCGTTGATCGACAGCGTCGAGCCGGTGATGAATCCCGCATTCTCGTCGACCAGGAAGCCGACGCCGCGCGCGATCTCGCTCGCCTGACCGAGCCGGTTGACCGGAATCCGCGCGACAATCTTCGCCAGCACCTCTTCGGGCACGGCGGCGACCATGTCGGTGTCGATATAGCCCGGGGCGATCGCGTTGACGGTGATGCCCGAGCGCGCGCCTT
Organism: Sphingomicrobium sp.; assembly: GCA_035261225.1. Classification (GTDB taxonomy): domain Bacteria; phylum Pseudomonadota; class Alphaproteobacteria; order Sphingomonadales; family Sphingomonadaceae; genus Sphingomicrobium. The sequence goes on along the minus strand of DATFUB010000052.1, from coordinate 8,235 downwards.
CCTGCGCCAGCGCCTTGGTGAAGCCGTGGATGCCCGACTTGGCGGCGGCATAATTGACCTGACCATATTGCCCGGCCTGGCCGTTGATCGAGCCGATGTTGACGATCCGCCCGTAGCCGCGTCCGGCCATGCCTTCGAACACCGCCTTGGCCATGTTGAACACACCGCCGAGATTGACGTCGATGACTTCGCTCCACTTGGCGCGGTCCATCCGCTTCATGGTCGCGTCGCGGGTGATCCCGGCATTGTTGACGAGCACGTCGACCGGGCCGAGTTCGGCTTCGACTTTGGCCACGCCGTCGCGGCAGGCGTCGAAATCGGCGACGTCCCACTTAAAGCTGGCGATCCCGGTGCGGTCGCTGAATTCGCGCGCGCGCTCCTCATTGCCGGCGTAATTGGCCGCGACGTGCATGCCCATATCCTTGAGCGCGATGCTGATCGCTTCGCCAATGCCGCGCGTGCCGCCGGTGACGATCGCCACTCGAGCCATATCGTTTCTCCCGTCCGTCCAATGGGCTTAAGTCCGCTCCAGCCAGCCTGCAAGTTCGCGCTCGATCAGCCTCTGCAGCATGGTCATGTGCTCGGGCGAATCGTTGAGGCATTCGAGCAAGGCGAAGTGCTCGCCGCCGGCATGGAGAAAGGTTTCGCGGCCGCGAATGCCGAGTTCTTCGAGCGTTTCGAGGCAATCGGCCGAAAAGCCCGGCGCCGCGACCGCGATGCGCTTCACGCCATTGCCGGGATAGGCGGCGAGGGTCACATCGGTGGCTGGTTCAAGCCACTTGGCGCGGCCGAAGCGCGACTGGAAGGCGACGTCGACATCCCGCCCCAGCGCCTCGGACAGCAAGCGCGCGGTCTTTTGGCAATGGCAGTGATAAGGGTCGCCGAGTTCCAGCGTCCGTTGCGGCATGCCGTGGAAGCTCAGAAGCAAGCGCTCGGGTTCGAAAGCGAGTGTTGCGAGCTGGCGCGTCAGATTGTCGCGTAACGCACCGATGTAGAGCGGGTCGTCGTGATACGGTGGGAGTGTTCGCAGGGCCGGCTGGACGCGCATCGCGGCGAGCTTGGCGAACACCGCGTCGTTGGCCGTCGCGGTCGTTGCCGCGCAATATTGCGGGTAGAGCGGGGCCGCGAGGATGCGGCTGCAGCCGTCCTTGGTCATGCGGTCGATCGCATCCGCTATGCCCGGGCTGCCATAGCGCATCGCATATTCGACATGGACCCGCGCGCCCATCTGCTCGCGGATGGCGTGCGCCTGCCGCCGCGCGATCACCGCGAGGGGCGAGCCCTCATTGGTCCATACCCGACTGTAGGCCTCGGCCGAGCGCCTGGGACGCGTCCTCAAAATGATCCCGTGGAGGATGGGCTTCCAGGCAATCGGCGGAATTTCGATGACCCGCGGATCGCTGAGGAATTCGGCGAGGTAGCGGCGCACGGCTCGCGCATGCGGCGCGTCGGGCGTGCCGAGGTTGAGCAGCAGCACGCCCACGCGCGCCTCGGGCAGCCGGGGATGATCGGGTGGGCGGCTCATGCGGTGGCCATAGGATCGAACGGCAGTTCGCGCATCCGTTTGCCGGTGCCGGCGAAGATTGCGTTGGCGACAGCCGGCGCGAGCACGGCCGTCCCGAGCCCGCTGACCCCGCCGGGCGGTGCGGTGCTGGGCATCAGACGGATGGTGAGATCGGGCGTGTCGGCGATGCGCGGCAGCCGCGTTCGGCCCAGTGTCCGGGCGTGCGGCATTCCGGCGATCCACTCGGGCGCCGGGACCGTTGCCTGGGCCAGCGCCCACAGCAGCCCGCCGGCGATTTGCTGGGTTACTAGCCCCGTGTTGACCGCCCGGCCGCAATCGACCGTCGCGAGCAGCCGGTGGACCTTTATCCTTTGGTCCTCACCGATCGTCGCGTTCGCGACCACGGCGATATGCGAACCGAACGCCGAGCAGCCGGCGATCCCCAGGGTGCTGCCGCGGCCGCCGCCGTCCCACCCGGCGAGCTGCGCCACTTGCTCGAAACAGCGCGCGAGGCGCGGGCTGCCACCCAGCATCGACATGCGGAACGCGAGCGGCTCCATCCCGGCGGCGCGCGCTAGTTCGTCGACAAAGCTTTCCGTGAAGAAAGCGAACTCGCGCTGCGGCGACCCGCGCATGTAGCCGGCCTCGAACGGAATCGGAGCGGGGACGGCGTCGATCGAGACATGCGGAATCGAATAAGGCGGTATCGAGCCATCGAGTGCGGTGCGACCAAGCTTCGCCGGTGAGTCTTGCCCATCGAGCGCGGCCAGCGCCGAGCCGAGGCCGTCTGCCGTCGCCACGCGGAGCTTCCACGCGGCCGTCAATCCCCCGGCGCCGGGCAGGGCCATGACCTTGGCCAGCGCGCCGGGCGAGGGGCGATCGTGGTTCTGGCTCGACGATTGTGACAGCGAGAGGTGGACCGGGCGCCCGATTTCGCGCGCCAACGCCGCGGCGATATCGGCCGCGCCGGCGCCTAGCGCCCGCCCGGCCGGTTCGCCGACCGGCATCGGATAGAGCATCGCGTCGTCGGTGGCGCGCCCCGCGCCCGGTGCCTGGGTCGGCGCCCAAACCTCGAGCTGGCCGCCCGAATAGCGCGCGGTCGCGGTCAGGGGCTCCAGCCCGAGATGCTGCGACGGGGCGACGTAATAGGTTGCGGCGAGCGGGTGGGAGCCGCGAACGGTCGCATCATAATCGCCGCGGCCGAACCAGTTGCTCACCTTGCCCGAGTTGAGGGCGTCGTCAAACAAGGGCCGGACATCAGGTCCGCTCACTGCACCGCTGAATTTGGGATCGGCCGCTTTGACCGCGCGCTCGGCGGCCCACCAGCTTTCGGCGACGACCGCGAACCATTGGTCGCGGGCGGCGATGTGACGGACGCCGCCGCTCGCCTTCGCCGACTCGCGCGAGAAACCGGTCAGCCGGCCATTGGGTGGGGCCAACCGCACGGAAGCGAAGAGCATGTCGGGCAGCCGGACATCCCCGGCGAAGCGCAGGCTGCCATCGGTCTTGGCGGGGGCGTCGAGGCGCTGCAGCGGCTGCCCCATCAAGCGACCGCGCGTCGACTGACGCAATGCCGGATGGTTGGGCGGGCTGCGGCCGGCGGCTTCCTCGGCAAGCTCGCCGAAGCCGAAGGTGCGCACGCCGTTGATCACGAATCCGTCGGCCGTCTCGCATTCCCGTTCGCTGATATTCCACCGATCGGCCGCGGCGCCGATCAACATCGTGCGGACAACTGCCGCCGCCTCGCGCATCGGCCGCTCGAACGCGCGGACCGAAGTTGAACCGGCGGTAATTCGCAGATCCTCGGGCCAGCCCTCCTCCTTGGCGAGCGGATTGGCGTAGGCTTTTTCGAGCGGCGCCGGCTCGACCGCGACCGACTCCCACGCCGCGCCGAGTTCGTCCGCGACGATCTGCGGCAGCGCGGTCCAGATGCCTTGCCCGGTTTCGACCTGCGGCACCGCGACGGTCACGCGACCGTCGCGCGTAATCTTGATGTACGCGCCGAAGGCTTGTTCCCCGGGCCGGGCCTGGAGCGGCGAACTGAGGTGCCGTGGCCACAGGACATAACCGGCGATCAGGCCGACCCCGACCCCGCCGCCGATCAGCAATGTCCGGCGGTCGAGGATCAATTGCCGTACAGCGCCTTCAAGGCGCGGCGGTCGAATTTGCCGGTGCCCAGGCGCGGCAGCGGTTCGGTCGAGAAGATGAAGCGCGCGGGGATTTTGAATTTGGCGAGCTGGCCGTCGAGGAAAGTGCGCAAATTCTCCTCGCTGAGGCTTTCGCCCTCCTTCAGGCAGATAACCGCGACCGGGACTTCGCCGAGCCGCTCGTCGGGCGCGCCGAACACCGAAACTTCGGCGATCGACGAGCAGGCGTAGCAAGCGGCTTCGACCTCGGCCGTCGAGATATTCTCACCGCCGCGAATGATGATTTCCTTCTTGCGGTCGACAATGAACAGATAGCCGTCCTCGTCGAGATAGCCGACGTCGCCGGTGCGCAGGTAGCCGTCGGCGGTGAAGGCCGCTGCCGTGGCTTCGGGATTGCGCCAATAGCCCTTGATGTTCGCGGCGCTGCGAATGCCGATTTCGCCTTCCTCACCCACCGCCAAATGGCGGTCACCCATACCCAGGATGGCGATCTCGACGAGCGGCGCCTGCGCGCGGCCGGTCGATGAGGGCTTGTTGGCGTAATTGTCCCAGTAATTCGCGCAGCCGGCGGCGTTGCTTTCGGTCAGCCCGTAACCCAGGGCCGGGCGCGCGGTCGGAAACGCGACTTGCAGCCGCTCGACGTGGCTGATCGGCCGTGGCGCCCCGCCACCGGTGATGTCCTTGAGCGAGGAGAGGTCATATTTGTCCCGGTCGGGATGGTTCATGATTTCCAGGCTCATCGTCGGGACGCCGACGAAATAGGTGATTTTCTCCCGCTCGATCAGGCGCAGCGCTTCGGCCGGATCCCATTTAGGCATCAGCACCATGCCACGGCCAATGACGAAGCTGTTGAGCATGACCGGAACCTCGCCGGTAACGTGGAACAGAGGCACGGTGAGCAAGGTGCGCGCCTGAACCGTGGGCGCGCGGCCCTGCTCGGTCAGGACCCCGAGCAGCACGATGAGCCCGATCGAATAAGCGTAGGTGCCGGTGGTGACCGCGCGGTGCGTCGATAGCGCCCCCTTGGAATCGCCGGTCGAGCCCGAAGTGAACAGGATCGTCGCATCGTCCTCAGGCAGGACTTCCGGCAATGGCGCATCGTCCGGACCGCCCAGCAACTCGGCCAGGGCCTGTTCGACCGGTTGTTCGATCGAAACCGTCAGGATGTCGCAATCGGAGCAATGCACCGCGATCCGCTTGGCGCGGGGCGCATCGGCGAGGACCAGCCTGGGATCGGCGAGCTTGATCCCATGCTCCATCTCATGCGCTTCCCACCAACCGTTGAGCAGGGTCGCGACCGCGCCCGCCTTGACGATTCCCATGTAGGCCACGACCCACGACGGGCAGTTGCGCATGGCGATGGCGACGCGGTCGCCCTTCGCGATGCCGCGCGCGACCAAGCCGTGGGCGACGGATTCGGACAGGCGATCGAGATCGGCAAAGGTCAGGCGTTCGTCGCCGGCGACGACCGCCTCGCTGTCGGGGTAAAGCGCGCAGAAGGTGCGCAGCAATCCGTGGACCGTTGTCGGAAAGTTGGTGACGATCGCCCGCCCCTCACTGTCCCGACCGATGGCCACCCGCCCGCCGGGGCCCGTGACCTCGGCGAGGATCTCGTCATATTTGCGATCGAGATCGGTCAGCAATGGCGTCTCCTTTGCCTTTCGCGCGCCGCACCTTATGAGGCGCTGACCCAAAAGGGGGAAGTCCTTGCAAGCCGACGACTACGCACGTTTCACCGCCTTCCCCGATCTCGGCCTGTCGCCCGTCGCGTTGCACCTCTGGCGGTTCGACCTGCGCTGGTACAGCCTCGCTTATCTGGCCGGCATTTTCATCGGCTATTGGTATTTGCTCAAGCTGACCAAAAAGCCGGGCTCGCCGATCGGCCGACGCCATGCCGACGACCTGGTATTCTATGCCGCGCTGGGGATCATCCTGGGCGGCCGCGTCGGCTATGTGCTGTTCTACAATCTCGGCGAATACCTTCGCCATCCGATCGAGATTCTGAAGCTGTGGGACGGCGGCATGTCGTTCCACGGCGGAGTGATCGGGACCTCGCTCGGGATCCTCTACCTTGCGCGCAAAGAGAAGCTGTCGTGGCTCAGGATCCACGATTATGTCGCTTGTTGCGTTCCGTTCGGATTGTTTTTCGGCCGCCTCGCCAATTTCGTGAACCAGGAATTGTGGGGGGCTCAGGCCAATGTCCCGTGGGCGATCCGCTTCATGGAATTCACCGGACGCCACCTGCCAAATGGCGACCCGGAGATGCTGCTCGGCCCACCACGGCACCCGAGTCAGCTCTACGAGGCCGGGCTTGAAGGTATCGTGCTGTTCGCGATCCTGTGGTGGATGTTCTGGAAGACCGACGCCCGCTACCAGCCGGGCAAGCTCGTCGGAACGTTCCTGTTCTTCTACGGCATCTTCCGCTTCGGCGTGGAATTCATCCGCGAACCGGATTCGCAGCTGATCCAGTTTGCGCAAATGACGCATTTGCACATGGGCCAATGGCTATCCCTGCCGATGATCCTTGCCGGGCTCTATCTGATGTGGACCGCCAAAGGCCGCCGCGTCCGCGTGGAGGGGACCGCAGGCACGGAGAGCGTTGCATGAATCGCCTCCCGCAAGCGGGAGATTGGGCCTGACACCGCTCGAGCGGTCGCTGCGCCAGCGGATCGCGGCCGAGGGGCCGATCACGGTCGAGGCCTATATGCACGCCTGCAACGCTTATTATTACGCGACGCGCGATCCGCTGGGCGCGGCCGGCGACTTCGTCACCGCGCCCGAAGTCAGCCAGATGTTCGGCGAGATGGTCGGCGCGGCGCTGGCTGATTGCTGGAAACGGGCGGGCGCGCCGGCGGACGCCGTCTATGTTGAGCTTGGCCCGGGACGCGGGACATTGGCGAACGACGCGCTGCGCGTGCTCCGAGCGGCGGGATTCGCCGGCGACGTGCATTTCGTCGAAGCGAGCCCCGTGTTGCGCCACGCGCAGCGGGACGTCGAGCCAAAGGCAATCTGGCACGATGCGATCGGCACGTTGCCCGGGCGGCCGCTGCTGCTGGTCGCGAACGAATTTCTCGACGCCTTGCCGATCCGCCAATTCGCCGGCGGCATCGAACGTTGCGTGACGTTGATCGGGGGCGAATTGGCGTTCGATCGCATTGGCGATATCAGTGAGGATTCACCGGTCCGCGACCAGGCCACGGCGGACCTCGCCGCCAAGCTGACCGCCAATCGCGGGGTCGCGCTGATCGTCGATTATGGCCATGACAAGAGCGCGCCGGGCGACACACTCCAGGCCCTGTGCGGGCATCGCTTCGCGCCGGTGCTCGCCGATCCCGGCGAACAGGATCTGACCGCGCACGTCGATTTCGAGGCGCTACGCAAATCGGCATCGGGCAGCGGCGTGAAAATCAGTCCGCTGGTTACGCAGCGCGAATGGCTGAAGCGGCTCGGAATCGAGATGCGGGCCGAGGCGCTTATTCGCGCCAACCCCGAGCAGGCGGACGAGGTGCGCATCGCCCTTGAACGGCTGACCGGCCCCGACCAGATGGGCACCCTGTTTAAGATTATCGCAATCCATTCGCCCGATTGGCCGGAACCCGTGGGATTTTAGATGCTCGACTATTTCGCCCCAACGCTCGCCGACCACGGTGAGCAATTGCGCGCGATGGCGCGGCAATGTTTCGTCGAGACGTTCGCGCACCAGTATAGGGAAGACGACCTCGCGGTGTTCCTGGCCGAAGCCTATGGCCCTGACGGCGCGATGCTCACCGACCTCGCCGACCCTGCCTATCATTGGCGCGTGGCGGCGGAGGGCGGCGGCATTGCCGGCTATGTGAAGGTCGGGCCGATCGGCGTGCCTGCGCTAGATCCCAGTCCCGGTGCGCTCGAACTCAAGCAGCTCTACGTGCTCAAGGAGTGGCATGGCGCCGGGGTCGCGAGGGAATTGATGGACTGGGCAATCGCCAATGCGCGCGAGCGCGGCGCCCCCGAGATCTATCTGTCGGTGTTCGACCACAACCTCCGCGCCAAGAAATTCTATGCGCGCTACGGTTTCGCCGATGTCGGGGACTGCGAGTTTCGGGTCGGCAACCAAATCGACGACGATCGGATCTGGATGCGCGCGCTTTGAGCAAGGTCGAAGTGGTCCGCGCGGACGCGCTGGCGGGCTTGCCGCGCGGATTCCTCGGGCGGCGGGGCGGTGTTTCGACCGGTGTGCTGGCGGGACTCAATGTCGGCTACGGCAGCAAGGACGACAAGGAAGCGATCGACGAGAACCGCCGGCGCGCGATTGCGGCGCTGCTGCCGGGCGCCGAACTGGCGACGGTCCACCAGATCCATTCACCGCGCGTCGTCGTCGCCGAACGCGCGTGGCCGATCGATGCCCGACCGCACGCCGACGCGATGGTCAGCGTTACGCCCGGGTTGCTGCTCGGCATTCTCACCGCCGATTGCGCGCCGATCCTGCTGGCCGACACCGAAGCCGGAGTGATCGGGGCTGCGCACGCCGGTTGGCGCGGCGCGCTTGCCGGAGTTGCCGACGCGACAGTGGACGCGATGGAGCGGCTCGGAGCCGAGCGCGGACGG
>DATFUB010000051.1:0-2367 GCA_035261225.1 Sphingomicrobium sp. | reverse complement strand
GATCCTTCTGGAACAGGGCGACCTCGGCGCGGGCGCATCCTCGGCCTCGCCGCGGCTGATCCATGGCGATCCCGCCCTGCTGGAGCGCAGGGCCTTTCTGCGGGTACGCGCCGCGCTTGCCGAGCGCGACATCTGGCTGCGGATCGCGCCGCATCTGGTGCGCCCGATGCGCTTTGCGATCCCCGCGCATTCCGACGAGCGTCCGTCATGGTTGCTGCGCTCGGGGCTGCTGCTTTATGACCGGCTGGCCTCGCCCGCGGCGCTCCCGGCATCGGCGACCATCGACGTCACCCACCATCCGGTCGGCAACGCGCTGAAGCGGCCATTCGGTACCGCGTTCGAATATTCCGATTGCGTGGTGGACGATTCGCGGCTGGTTGTCGCCAATGCCGTCGATGCCGCGGAGCGGGGCGCGGTGATCCGCACCGGCGCGCGTTGCGTTCGCGCCGACCGGCTCGACGTCTGGCGGCTGGCCGTGATCGATCGCGGCCATCGTCAGGTGATCACGGCGCGGGCCTTGGCCAATGCCACCGGCGCCTGGACCGCCTCGGTCGCCGAAACCGTGTTGCGCATGCTGCCGCCGCACGTCGGCACCGCCCAGATCAGCCAGATTATCGTCCGGCGCCTGTTCGATACCGACAACGTCTATGTGTTCCAGAACAGCGACCGCCGGCTGGTCTTCGCAAGCCCCTACGAGCGTGATTTCACGCTCATCGGCACCGTGGGACGCGCCTTCAAGGGTGATCCCGCGATCGTCTCAGTGCCGGCTGGCGATATCGCCTACCTGTGCGACGCGGCTAACCGGTATTTTCGCGAGCGGATCGAAGCATCGGATGTGATCCGGACGGTTTCCGGCGCCAACGCGGTCATCGGCCCGCAAAGCAGGCGCGCCGCGCGCGACGGCTCGATGACGCTAGACGCCGGGCGCGGCAAGGCGCCGCTGCTGACGATGTTCGGCGGTGACGTCACGACCTCGCGGCTGCGCGCGGAGCGGGCTGTCTCAGGCCTCACCCCTTTCTATCCGATGTCGCCGCGCTGGACCGCCAAGACGCCGCTCCCGGGCGGCGACTTCGCCTGGACGCGGTTCGACGATCAGGTCGATAATGCGCGCGAGCGCTGGCGGTTTCTGAGCGAGGCTGAGGCCCAGCGGCTGGTCGCCGCCTATGGCTCGCGCCTTGATGCCGTACTTGGCAACGCCAAGGAGCGTGCCGACCTTGGGCCTGCCTTTGGGCCGGAACTGACGGCCGCCGAAGTTCGCTACCTCATGACAAAAGAATGGGCGCGCTTCCCGGACGACATTCTGTGGCGGCGGTCGAAACTGGGCTTGACCATGCCGCCGCGCGACCGCGACGCGCTGGCTGTGTTCATGGCGACGGCGGGCTCCTGAATTCCAGGCCAGGTGCTGCTTTCTCGGCCTCACGCCCGCTTCTCCGCTCCCTTGCGAGCTTCCCGCGACCAGGCCTCGTCACGGGCCGATGGCCTGCGGCGCAAGCGGTCGGAGATCATCTTCATCGCCTTGTCGCGGTGTCCGGCGCGCAGAGAGGCAACGATCAGGGTATCCTCCCACAGCTCGCGCTGGGCATGGCTGCCGCCGATCCGCACAACCGCGGGCATCAGCGGTTCGAGGATGCGGATCGCGTTTTCGTTGTCGCCCTCGGCGAACGCTCGAATGCCGTGACAAAGCTCGATGGCGGAGGAACCCGGGGCGAGCTTGCCGTCGGCGTCACGAGCTTCCATTTGCGCCAATCTGGTTGCCAGCACCCCGCTGCCGGTTGCCGCTGCAACCAGGGCGTAATGGACATCGGCAAAGTGCGGGCCCGCCTGCGGGAAGAACCGATCGCCATAAGCGGCGACTTCCTGCCAATAGGGCTCCAGACCTGTCTTGCCGGCGAGCGAAAGTCGCCACATCAGCGAGGCTGAGTCTGTAAAGACGATCATTGGCGGATACCGGGAATCCGATGGCCTGATGTGTTGCTCGTAGATTTTGAGTGCGCCGTCCAAATCACCGGCTTCGAGGGCTGTCAGGGCGATGTGCCAGGAAAGGTGTCCGTGCAAAAAGCTGGCCCGGTCATGCGCGGGCAGCCAATCGGAAAGAAATATTCGACCTGTCACCGCGTCGCCTTGCTCGAACAGCGCGTGCGAGAGCGCATGTGCGGCATTTGCATTCTCATGTCGTAGCGCGATGGCCTGCTCGGTTAGCGTTCGGCCAACGCCGACATTCCCTGCCTCGGTGTGTGACCAGCCCAGATAGGTCAGGAACCACCAGTCCTCGCCATATTGCTTCGCGTGGCGCTCGCAGATCGCGACCCTCGCCGCATCGTGGTCCGCGCGGCCGGAAAATGCATACAGGCCGAAGGCACCGAGCAA
>DATFUB010000050.1:0-28990 GCA_035261225.1 Sphingomicrobium sp. | reverse complement strand
GGAAGTCGCAGCTATCGACGCCGCATTAGTCGAGGTGAACGCCAACTCTGTTTTGTCGGCCGGATCATCTCGCGTTGTTGAGCCGATTTCCGCAATCTCTCCAGGCGATCTGGTCGAGTTTGTTGGACAGGGGAGTCGTCGCCCCGGAAAAGCAATGGTGATGTCCGCGACGATCTGGAAACAATTCGATCTATCCGGGAGCCTGGTTTGTTGCGCAGACTTGTTTGAAATCAGCCATCGCAATCAGCCTTACGTAATGTCGCCAATGAGCAAGCCAGGCGATTCCGGGGCGGCCGTGACCAAAGATGCGGCCTCGGACAAGTGGCTCGGCATGCTGATGGGGGGCCACCGATCGTCCTCGTTCGTCTGTTACGCTGCACACATCATGGATTGGGCGAGCGACGTTGTTCCCGGCATTCGCCTGTACCCGTAGGTCAGCCGTCGTCGAGCGGCGGACACGTTGGAGCGGGTGAAGGGAATCGAACCCTCGTCGTAAGCTTGGAAGGCTTCTGCTCTACCATTGAGCTACACCCGCTTGGGCCAGCGCGGACCCGTCCAATGCCATTGGCGGCAAGGGCGCGTCAATCACCGCCCCGGCTTGACCCGACCGAACGGCTTGGCCTAGCAAGTCTCCCGATGACGCACCTGAATGCCATCGCCGCGATCTCGACCACCCGCCTGTGGTGGCCGGCCGAGTCTTGCGCGGCGCGATGGCGCGATTGATCGACTAGCCAAACGATCATCGACTGCCCGCCCGCCTTCCGGCGGGCTTTTTTGTTTCAGGTGAACTGCAATGAATCAAATCCTCGGCCTGCGGTCCGACTCGTTCGACCGATCCTCTGCTAGTGAATGCGAGGCGGAGCTTGCGATCTCCGCCTTGCTCGACCGCCGCGACCTCGACCGTGACGCGGCTAGCAGCCTGTTCGAGCGGATCGTCGACGGCTCGCTTAGCGAACCGTTGATGGCCGCCGTGTTCGTCGCGCTCCGCGTCAAAGGCGAAACCTCGGAGGAACTGATCGGCGCGGCCTTGGCCCTGCGTTCGGCCGCGCGATCCTTCCCGCCGCCGTCCTGTCTGTTTGCCGACAGCTGCGGCACGGGCGGTGATTTTTCGGGGTCGATCAACGTCTCGACGGCGGCCGGCATTGTCGCGGCCGCCTGCGGCCTGCCCGTAGTCAAGCACGGCAATCGGTCGTTCACGTCCAAGTGCGGTTCGGCCGACGTGCTCGAAGCGCTCGGCGCGAGGCTCGATCTCAGCCCGCTCGAATCGCGCGACATCCTCGATCAGACGGGCTTCTGCTTCCTCCTTGCGCCGTTCTACCACCCGGGCATTGCGCACGCCGGGCCGGTTCGCCGGGCACTCAAGGTCTGGACCATCATGAACCTCCTCGGCCCGTGCCTGAATCCGGCTCAGCCGAAAGTGCAGCTGCTCGGTGTGCCCGAACCAGGGCTGCTGCGGCCGATCGCCGAGACCTTGCGCGCGCTCGGCGTCGAGCGCGCGTTGGTTGTGCACGGATCGGGTCTCGACGAGGTCGCGATCCACGGCTTCACCCAGGCCGTCCGCTTTGCCGACGGCGAACTCGAGGAACTGGAGATCACGCCCGAGCAAGCCGGGCTCCGGCGCCTGCCGCTCGAACAGATCGTCGGCGGCGCCCCGAATCAGAATGCGAAGCGGCTGCGGGCGCTGTTCAGCGAGCGCGGCAAGGAAGCGGACGAGACCGTCGTCGCGTTGAACGCCGGGGCCCTGCTCATGACCGCCGGCAAGGTCGACAATCTGCGCCAGGGTACGGTCATGGCGATCGACGCGATTCGCTCGGGCGGCGCGGGCGAAGTCCTCGACTCGTTCATCGAGGCGAGCCGTGGCTGACGGCATCCTCGGTCAGATTGCCGCCGCCAAGCGCGAGGAGCTCAAAGCGCGTTTCGACGGGGTGTCGCTCGACAGTCTGCGGGCGCGCGCGACGCCGACCCGCCGCAGCCTCTCGACGGTGCTGGTCGAGCCGGGCGCGCGCTTCATCCTCGAGATCAAGAAGGCTTCGCCTTCGGCCGGGCCGATCCGCGCCGCCGTCGATCCTGTTGCGCTTGCCCGCGGCTATGATAGGGTCGCCGACGCGCTGAGCGTTCTTTGCGATCGGCAATTCTTCGGCGGATCGCTCGGCGATCTGACCGCCGCCAGCCGCGAGTTCGACGGACCGATCCTCGCCAAGGACTTCTTCATCGATCCGCGCCAGGTGGTCGAAGCACGGATCGCCGGCGCCGATGCGGTCCTGATCATGCTGTCGCTGCTCGGCGACGACGACGCGCGGACGATGATCGACGAAGCCCGCCGCTTGGGCATGGACGCGTTGGTCGAAGTCCATGACGAGCGCGAGATGCGCCGGGCCCTGGCGCTCGGCGCGCCGCTGATCGGGATCAACAACCGCGACCTGCGCGATCTCACGATCAACCTCGCGACCACCGAACGGCTCGCGCCGTTCGCGCCGGGCCGGATCCTCGTCGCCGAATCGGGGATCGCAGGACGGGCGGACGTCGACCGGCTCGCGCCCAGCGTCGACGCGTTCCTTGTCGGCACCGCGCTGATGCGCGCCGCCGACTCCGCGCAGGCGGCGCGCGAGCTCATTTTCGGCCGCACCAAATTGTGCGGGCTCAATAGCGGCGACGTGATGTCCGCCGCCCGGCCAGCGGCATTCGCGGGTTTTGTGTTCGCGCCTGGCAGCCCCCGCCAGGTCGCTGAGCATGAGGCCGCGCCGCTGGCCGGTATTGCCCGCCGCTCGGGCATGCTGCCCGTCGGAATCTTCCGCGATGCGCCGCTTGAGACCATCCGCGATATCGCCGCGCGGCTCGATCTGCACGCTGTCCAGCTGCACGGCCACGAGGACGGTGATTACATTCGAACGCTTCGGCGGCAGCTTCGCGATTGCGAAATTTGGACCGCGCTCAGCGTCGGCCGCCAGGCGCTGACGGCCCGGGGCGGCGACCGGCTGCTGTTCGACAATGGCAGCGGCGGCTCCGGGCAGACTTTCGATTGGCGCCTCGTCAAGAACCATCGGGCTCTCTCCCGCGCGCTTGTTGCGGGCGGCATTGGCCCGGCCGATGCACGCGCGGCACAGGGCGTCGGTGCCTTCGCGATCGACGTCGGTTCCACCGTCGAGACTTCGCCCGGGGTGAAGTCCGCGGACAAAATCGGGGCGCTATTCGAGGCCTTGCGCCCGGAATCGCGCCAACGGTTCAGCGCATGCGCCTGACCGGCCGCTTCGGGCGTTTCGGCGGTTGCTTCGTGCCGGAGATCCTGGTGCCGGCGCTGGAACAGGTCGAGGACGCCTTCCTCGACGCGCGGCAGGACCCGGCCTTCGCCGCCGAGCTCGGCGATCTGCTCGCCAATTACGCCGGGCGTCCGACGCCGCTGACCCGCTGCCGCAACTTGCCGGGTCGGATCTATCTCAAGCGTGAGGATTTGCTTCACGGCGGAGCCCACAAAACCAACCAGGTGCTCGCCCAGGCCTTGCTCGCCAGGCGCATGGGCAAGGCTCGCCTGATCGCCGAGACCGGTGCCGGCCAGCACGGTGTCGCGACAGCGATCGCGGGTGCGCTGATCGGGTTCGATACGGTGATCTACATGGGCGCGGAGGACGTCGCGCGGCAGCAACTCAACGTCTTCCGGATGCGTCTGATGGGCGCCGAGGTGGTGCCGGTGGAGGGCGGCGGGCGGACGCTCAAGGACGCGATCAACGAGGCACTGCGCGACTGGTCGGCGAGCTTCGAGACCACCCATTATCTGCTCGGCACGGCGGCCGGCCCGCACCCGTTCCCGACCATGGTCCGCGAATTTCAGCGTGTCATCGGCCGCGAAGCGCGCGCGCAGATTCTCGAGCAAATCGGCCGCTTGCCCGATGCACTGGTCGCGTGCGTCGGCGGCGGCTCGAACGCGATCGGGCTGTTCGCGGACTTCCTCGACGATGACGTACAGTTGATTGGCGTTGAGGCGGCCGGGAAGGGCCTCGACAGTCAAAGCCACGGCGCGACGTTGCTCCGTGGACGGCCGGGAATCCTCCATGGCGCCGAAACCTACGTGCTCCAGGACGATGACGGGCAGATCGCCGACAGCTGGTCGGTCTCGGCCGGGCTCGACTATCCGGCGGTGGGACCGGAACATGCCCACCTGAAGTACAGCGGGCGCGCCAAATATGTCGGTGCGACCGACGCCGAGGCGCTCGCGGCGTTCAAGGCGCTGGCCGAGAACGAAGGGATCCTGTGCGCCTTCGAATCCGCACACGCGCTCGCGCACGCGTTGAAATTGGCGGTGCAAGACCCCGAATCCGTGATCCTCGTCGGCTTGTCCGGTCGCGGGGACAAGGATGTCGCCCAGGCGGAAAGGCTGCTCGCATGAGCCGCTATGCCGCCATGTTCGATCGCCTGGGCGAGCGAGGCGAGGGGGCGTTCGGTGCCTTCCTAATGCTCGGTGATCCGGATTTGCCGACGAGCGCAGCGCTGCTCGACGCAATGGTCGCGGGCGGCGCCGACATGGTTGAGGTCGGGATTCCATTCTCCGATCCGGTCGCCGATGGACCGGTCATCCAGTCGGCTGCCAAGCGCGCGCTCGACGCCGGCGTCCGAGTCGCGGACTGTTTTGAGCTCATCGCCGGCTTCCGGGAGCGCAATCCGGCCGTGCCGCTCGGAATTTTGACCTATGCCAATATCGTCGTCGCACACGGCGGATTCGCAGCTGAGGTGGCCGCCGCCGGCGCGGACAGCCTACTCATCGCCGACGTCCCGACGATCGAGGCCGAGCCGTTCGTGCGCGAAATGGATCAGGCCGGCGTCGACCCCGTGCTGATCGCGGCACCCAACACGCCCGACGCGGCTCTCGTTCGCATTGCAAGCCTTTCAAAAGCATACACTTATTGCGCCAGTCGCTCCGGCACTACGGGAACACATCAAGGGGGGCAATTCGATCGCGGTCTGGTCGAACGGCTGCTCCGCTTCGGTGCTCCGCCGCCCATCTTCGGCTTCGGGATTTCCAACCCCGAGCACGTCCGCGCGGCGCTCGATTCGGGCGCCGCCGGGGTCATCTGCGGCTCGGCGATTGTCGACCTCGCGGCCCGCGGCGGGGACGTCATTAACCTGGTGGGCTTGCTAAAAGCGGCCACTCTCAACGACAAAGCGCGGGAACGACTCATGGGCGCAACGATTGAATCGCCCTGAAAAGGAGATTTCGTGATGGCTGCTCGGCCCATCTGGCGGGGACAGATTCGTCTGGCTTTGGTGTCGATTCCGGTCGAACTTTATCCGGCGACCCGGAACGGTGCTTCGATCCAGTTTCACCAGATCCACGAGCCTTCCGGCAAGCGCATCAAATATGAGAAAGTGGTGCCTGGGATCGGCCCGGTCGACCGCGACGAAATCGTCAAGGGCTATGAAGTGTCGAAGGGGCAGTATGTGCTGCTCGACCCCGAGGAGATCGAGGGCGTCAAGCTCGAGAGCCGCAAGACTCTGGACCTGGTCCAGTTCGTCGACAACGACGGCATCGACTCGATGTATTTCGACAAGCCTTATTATGTAATGCCGGCGGACGACTTGGCGGAAGAGGCTTTTGTCGTGATGCGCGATGCCCTGAAGGCCGCGAAGAAGGTTGGTGTCGGGCAGCTGGCAATGCGCGGCCAGGAATATGTCGTCGCGCTGAAACCGTGTGGCCGCGGCTTGCTTCTGGAGACCCTCCGCTACGCCGACGAGGTCCACAAATCGGCCGCCTTCTTCCGCGACATCGGCGATCATAAACCCGACCCCGACCTGCTCGATATGGCCGCGATGCTGATTGAGCGGAAAGCGGGCGAATTCGACCCCAAGCATTTCCACAACCGCTACGTCGATGCGCTCCATCGGCTGATCGAGGAAAAGCAGAAGAAGAAAGGCGCCAAGGTCATCGAGGACCCGGACGCCGATTCACCGCCGCCGAAGGGATCCAACGTGATCGACCTCATGGCAGCCTTGAAGAAGAGCCTGGGCGATCAGAAGACAGCGGCCAAGAAGGCTCCCGCAAAGCGCGCCGAGGCGAAGAAGGAACCGGCCAGGGCGCGCAAGCGGGCCTAACCCATGGCCGTCCGCCGAGCCCCGCTCGACATCGAAACTTACAATCGCAAGCGCGACTTTTCGAAGACGAAGGAGCCCAAGGGCCGCAAGCTCAAGGGCAAAGGCGACAGTTTCGTCGTCCAGAAGCATCAGGCCTCGCGGCTCCACTGGGATTTTCGGCTCGAGCTCGACGGCGTTCTGAAAAGCTGGGCGGTGCCCAAGGGCCCGAGCCTCGATCCGGGCCAGAACCGGCTGGCGATGCGCACCGAAGACCATCCGCTCGATTACGGCTCGTTCGAAGGCACGATCCCGAAGGGCGAATATGGCGGCGGTACGGTCATGCTGTGGGATCAGGGCCGCTGGATTCCCGAACCGAGCAAGGACCCGAGCAAGACCATCGAGGATGGCCACCTCCACTTCACCCTCGAAGGCGAGCGGATGAAGGGCGATTGGGTAATGTTTCGCTTGAAACCCAAGCCTGGCGAGAAAGCCGAGCCGTGGATGCTCAAGAAGGTCACCGACGCCTTCGCCGATGCCGAAGACGGCGAGGCGCTGGTCGAGAATTGCACGACCAGCGTCACGACTGGCCGGACCATGGCGGAAATCGCGTCGGGCACGGATGTCTGGCATTCGAAGGGCAGTGGCGCAAAGGCCGGGCGGGCCAAGAAGAAGGGGTCGACTGCGCCGCCGCCGTTTCAGCCGCCGCAACTCGCGACCCTGGTCGAGGAGGTCCCGACCGGCGACGGCTGGATCCACGAATATAAATATGACGGCTACCGCCTGCTGCTCGCGGTCGGCGAGGGCGCGGCGACCGCCTGGACCCGTACCGGCAAGGACTGGAGCGACAAGTTTCGGCCGCTGGTGAGGGCCGCTGCAACGCTTCCCGCCGGCTGCCTGATCGACGGTGAGGCGGTCGCGCTCGACGATCAGGGCAAACCGAGCTTCCAGCTGCTCCAGTCGACGCTCAAGGAGGGCGGCGGCAACCTTGCCTTCTACGCTTTCGACCTGCTCGTCGAGAATGGGAACGACATCCGGAAGCTCCCCAACGTCGAGCGCAAGGCGCGCCTTGAGGCTTTGCTCGAAGGTGTGTCGCCACCGATCCTCTACGGCGACCACGTCGTCGGCCGCGGCGAGGAGCTGTTCGACGCCATATGCAAAGCGGGCGGCGAGGGGATTGTCTCGAAGGCGGCGGACGCCCCCTATCGCGGGACGCGCACGCGCAACTGGCTCAAGGTCAAGTGCATCCAGCGCCAGGAGTTCGTGCTCGTCGGCTGGTCCGATAGCGACAAGCGCCGCGGCTTTCGCTCGCTGCTGCTGGCGCTCAAGGAGCGCGGCAAGCTGACCTACGCCGGCAAGGTCGGCGCCGGCTTTGACGCCGACACGATCGAGGGTTTGATGGAGCGGATGCGGCCGCTCGAAACCGACAAGGCGCCGGTCGAAGTGCCGCGCGCCGAGCGCAAGGCCGCGCATTGGATCAAGCCGAAGCTCGTCGCGGAAATCGCCTTTGCCGAATTCACCGATGACGGCATCCTGCGCCATCCGAGCTTCGTTGGCCTGCGCGAGGACAAGCCGGCGTCGGATGTGGTGCGCGAGGTGCCAAACCATTTGAACAAGACCGAGCAGAAGAAGGGCGCGGTGGCGGCCACCGCGGCAAGTCTCGGGATCGAGATCAGCAATCCCGATCGCGCGATCTATCCCAAGGACGGGATCACCAAGGGCGACCTCGCCAATTATTATGCGCAAATCGCGCCGCTGATCATGGTCGATGCCGCGAGCCGGCCGATGACGGTAATCCGTTATCCCCAGGGCACCGCCGCGAATGGCTTTTTCCAGAAGCACGACACCGGCACGTTCGGCCCCCACGTCAAGCACATCCCGATCGAGGAGAAGGACGGCGGGACCGAGGACTATCTCTATTTCGACGACATTCGCGGACTGCTGGCCTGCGTCCAGATGGGGACGGTCGAATTCCACGGCTGGGGCAGCAAGATCGAACAGGTCGAATGTCCCGACCGGCTGGTGTTCGATCTCGACCCTGATGAAGGGCTGGATTTCGCCAATGTGAAGGACGCGGCCGTCCACTTGCGCGAACTGCTCGGAGGGCTCGGTCTCGAGACCTTTCCGTTACTCACCGGCGGCAAGGGCATTCACGTCGTCGCCCCGCTCGATGCGTCGAAGGACTGGGCCGAGGTCAAAAGCTTCGCCGAGCGGTTCAGCCGCGCGATCGCCGAGGCCGAGCCCGACACCTTTACGGCCAATATCCGCAAGGAACAGCGCAAAGGCCGGATCTTCCTCGACTGGCTGCGCAACCAGCGCGGCGCGACCGCCGTCATGCCTTATTCGGCCCGCGCGCGAGAGGGCGCGCCGGTGTCCGCGCCGGTCGCCTGGGACGAGCTCGACCAATATGACAGCGGGCATCATTTCGGTGTCCATGACGCCGATGAACTGCTCGGCCGGGCAAATTCAAAGCGGCTTGCAGGCTGGGGTAAAGCCAAGCAAGCATTGCCGGATGCGTAAGCTTCTCCTTCCCGCACTCTTCCTTCTAACCGCCGCCGCACCGCCCGAGGCCGCGCGATGGCGCGACGAAGCCTCGCGGGTTGAGATCGTTCGCGACGATTGGGGCATCGCTCATATCCACGGGAGGAGCGACGCCGACGCAATCTTCGGGATGATCTACGCCCAGGCCGAGGACGATTTCCCGCGGATCGAAGCGAATTATCTGACCAACCTCGGCCGCACCGCGGAGGCCGACGGCGAGACAGCGATCGGGCAGGATTTGCGCGCCCGGCTCTACGTCAGCGAGGACGAACTCAAAGCCGATTATGCGCGCAGCCCGGCGGCGATGCAGAAGCTGATGGACGCCTGGGCCGACGGGCTGAACTATTTCCTCGCCACGCATCCGGACGTGAAGCCGCGGGTGCTTAAGCGGTTCGAACCGTGGATGACATTGAGCTTCACCGAGGGCAGCATCGGCGGCGACATCGAACGGATCGATCTGGGCGAGCTGGAGCGTTTCTACGCCGGGACGCACGCGGTCGCGATCGCCACCATCGATCGCGAACCGCGCGGCTCCAACGGCATCGCCATCGCCCCGGCGCTGACCAAGGACGGCAAGGCGTTGCTGTTGATCAACCCGCACACCAGCTTCTTCTTCCGCTCGGAACAGCAGGTCACCAGCGATGAGGGGCTCGGCGTCTATGGCGCCGCGACCTGGGGCCAGTTCTTCATCTATCAGGGCTTCAACGCGCATGCCGGCTGGATGCACACCTCGAGCGGCGTCGATAATGTCGACGAATTCGCCGAGACCATCGAGCATCGCGGCAAGACAACGTGTTACCGCTACGGCAGCGAGTGCCGCGAGCTTGCGGCGCGGCCGGTGACCATCCGTTTCCGCACGGGCGACGGCAAACTGGCGACGCGCAGCTTCACCGCCTGGCGGACTCATCACGGTCCGATCGTTCGCGCGACGGGCGGGCGGTGGATTTCGTTCGCGATGATGAACCGGCCGGTCGAGGCGCTGCAGCAAAGCTTCCTTCGCACCAAAGCGACCGACCTCGGCGCGTTCATGCAAATCGCGCAGCTCAAGGCGAACAGCTCGAACAATACGTTATTCGCCGACGACAAGGGCGAGATCGCCTATCTCCACCCGCAA
Source organism: Sphingomicrobium sp. (assembly GCA_035261225.1). Classification (GTDB taxonomy): domain Bacteria; phylum Pseudomonadota; class Alphaproteobacteria; order Sphingomonadales; family Sphingomonadaceae; genus Sphingomicrobium. The sequence goes on along the minus strand of DATFUB010000050.1, from coordinate 19,278 downwards.
TACGTCCCGCGCCGGCCCGACCGTTTCGACTACACCAAAGTCGTCGACGGCAGCGATCCCGCGACCGACTGGGGTTCGCTGCATTCGCTGCCCGAATTGCCCAATGTGATGAAACCGCCCAACGGCTGGGTCCAGAACACCAATGCCTGGCCGTACCGCGCCGCCGGCGCGTTCAGCGCCGATGCCAGGCGCTTCCCGAAATATATGGACATGTACGGCGAGAATTATCGCGGGGTTCACGCCCAGCAGCTACTGACGGGCAGTCGCGACTGGACGCTCGACCGGCTGCAGACGGCGGCGTTCGATAGCAATCAGCCAGGCTTCGCGGTGCTGATCCCGGCGCTCGTCCAGGCCTATGGCGCGCTGCCCAACGGCGACCCGCGACGCGACCGGCTCGCGGCGTCAATCGCGCTGTTGCGTTCGTGGAATTATCGCTGGAGCGGCGAGTCCACCGCCCAGTCGCTGGCGATGTTCTGGGCCGACGACCTCCATAAGGTCCTCAACCCTTCGCCGGATGAGCCAGGCAACAAGGTTTACATGCGGCTGGCGCGGGACACGACGGCCGACCAGAAACTCGCGGCGCTCCAGGCGGCGATCGATCGCCTCCAGAGCGATTTCGGCCGGTGGCAAGTGCCGTGGGGCGAGATCAATCGTTTCCAGCGGATCTCGCCGGCGATCGACCATCCGTTCAGCGATACGGCGCCGAGCATCCCCGTGCCGTTCGCGAGTGGCCTTTACGGGACGCTTGCCTCGTTCGGGGCCGCGCCGAAGCCCGGCACGAAGCGCTGGTACGGCACGTCGGGCAACAGCTTCGTCGCCGTGGTCGAGTTCGGTTCGCGCGTCCGGGCGCACGCGATCACCGCCGGCGGCGAAAGCGGCAACCCCGCCTCGCCGCATTTCAACGACGAGGCACTGCGCTACGCGTCAGGCAATCTGCGCGAAGTCTATTTCTACCCCGACCAGCTCACCGGCCACACCGAGCGGACCTACCGCCCGGGCGAGTAACTTAGAACTTCGCCCCGAGCTCGACGCCGAAGATCCGCGGCTCGTTGACCATCGCCGTCAGATTGTTGAAGTCGATGCCCGCTTCTGCGCTCTTGTCGTTGGTAATGTTCCGCACGAACCCGGCGATGTCGTAGCGGTTGGTCTTGAAGCCAATCCTGAGGCCGCCGTTGATCTCATGATCGTCGCTGAACTCGACCGCGCGATACAGGAAGAAGTCGATCTTCGAGCGATAGTACCAATCGGTGTAGGCGTAGATCTTTCCCGGCCCGACCGGGAATTCATATCCCGCAGTCCAGTTCACGGACCACTTCGGCGCCTGCGGAAGCGAGTTGCCGTCGATCGACACGATTGCCGCTGAGAATGGCGCGGCCGGGACGACGATCGGGTCGAGGATCGTGCACAACGACCAGTTCGGGGGCGTATCCACGCGGACTGCACCGCATGCCGAGACGGTCAGATTGCGGTCGTGAATCTTCGTGTTGTTGTAGCTGAGTCCGGCCGTCAGGCTTAATCCCTCAGCCGGCCGGGCCTCGAGCTCGGCTTCGAAGCCATGTCCCTTCACGGCGGCCGCATTCAAGAGGAGGTTGGCGTTGGTGTTCCCGCCGACCGCCGACAGCTGCAGGTTCTTGGTCTTGTAGTAATAGGCGTCGAGGTTGAAGTGCAGCCGATGGTCGAACAGGACTGTCTTGATGCCAGCCTCGTACGACATGGTGGTCTCGCTGTCGGCGGTCGTCACATCGCGAGTGAACAGGATTCGCCCCTGAATCGCTGGCGCGCGATAGCCTCGGGCCACGCGCGCGTAGAGATTCACCTCAGGGGTGACTTCCTGGACGGCGCTGAGATCCCAGGTCAGCTTGCTGGCGTGAACCCTGGTGGTCGTTTCGGGGACGGGACCGCCGCCGATGAAGCCCGGCCGGATGTCGAACAGGCGGTCGGCAACCAGCGTCTTCTTGTCATCGTTCCAGCGCGCGCCGGCCTGGAGCGTCGTGCCGCCGAACTTGTAGTTGACCGATCCGAAGATGCCGACGGATTTCGCATCCTGATGCTGGTTCACGATGGCCGACGGACTTGGCGACGTCGGCGTGCTGGGATCGCCGAAGTCCAGGCTTTCAATGTCGAGGCCTTCGTCGAAATAGAAGAGACCGGCCTGATAGCCGAAGCCGGGTCCGGTATGGTTTGATGCGACCCGAACTTCCTGGGTGAACTGGTTGAGATCCGGGACATTGTCCTGGCTTTCAGCGAAGAAAGGAATGAAACCGGGCCCGGGAGCCGAGGCGCAGACAGTCGTGCAGGCGCCGTCGATATCGCCGCGGCTTCTAACTTTGCCATGCCAGTAGCTGGTGACGGAATAAAGGGTTGCGGGACCGAAGTCGTAGGCAATGTGGCCAGCGACATTCTGGGTCTTCAACCGCTGGAAATTGGTTCCGTCGGTGCGGACCTCGTCGCGCTTGAAGCTGCCGCCGTCGGCGCCGACGAGATGATTGCTGCCGCGGACGAACGAATTGCCACGGAAGATGCGTGCGCTTCCATCGAGGTCGCGAAGCTGGCCTTCCAAGCGTACCGTCAGGGCGTTGTTCGGCTTAAACTGGAGCTGTCCGCGCAGGGCGAAGTCATTATAGCCTTCGAGGTTATGCTTGCCGGGCTGGTCGAGATTGTCGATCCAGTCGTTGCGGTGCTGCCAGAGGCCGGACAGGCGAAAGGCGAGCCCATCCTCAAGCTCGGCGCCCACGCCACCTTCGGCGTTGATCGTTGAATAGCTGCCGTAACTGACGCGCGCATAATTGCGCCCGTGACCCGGGCGGACCGGGTCGAACTTGACGATGCCGGCGGGAGTGTTGCGGCCGAACAAGGTGCCCTGCGGCCCGCGCAGGACTTCAACGTCATCCACATCGAAAACGGGGAAGCCCTTGAGGATCGGGTTTTCGAGAACAACGTCGTCATAAACAACGCTGACCGGCTGCGACGCGTTGAGATCGAAGTCGGTATTGCCGAGGCCGCGGATGTAGAAGCGCGGAAAGGTCCGCCCGAACGAGCTTTCGATGTTGAGACTCGGCACGCGGCCGGACAGTCCGCGGATGTCGGCACCGCCGGTATTGATCGCGGCGAGCTGCTGCTTGTCGATGATCCCGACGGAGACGGGGACGTTTTGCAGGTTCTCCGAGCGCCGCTGCGCAGTGACGACGATTTCGCCGACTCCGACCTGCGCCGGGTCGGCCTGCGGCTGTTGGGCGGGAGCGGGCTCGGCGGTCGTCTGAGCGGCCGCGGGCGAAGCAAACATGCAAGCGGTGGCCAGGGCCAACGCCGAAATCGACGACGAAAGAATGCGCATCTGATGAACCCCCCGGTTATGTGCGAACGCGGCGCCCCTGCCGCGTTATGACAAAACGCTTACACCCGCTCTATCCAGCGGATTGCGACGAAAGCCGAGTCTAAAGATTCACGCGGACGCGAATTTATCGGTCGCGCGAATGAGGCCGTCGAGCACGCCGGGCTCGCTGAACAAGTGACCGCCGTCGGGGATGAGATTGAGTTCGACCTCCGGCCATGCTTGCTTGAGCTTCCACGCCGCGACCGGCGGGGTGCAGGTGTCATGGCGCCCCTGAACGATCACGCCCGGGATCCCGCGCAGCTTCTCGGCCGCGCCCTTGAGCAGCTGGCCTTCTTCGAGCCAGCCGTGATTGGCCATGTAATGATTCTCGATCCGCGCGACCGCGATCGCCACTTCGGGCGACGTGAAATGCTCGATCGTCGATGGGCTCGGCAGCAAGGTGACGATATCGCCCTCCCACTTGCTCCATGCCTGGGCCGCGGCGAGCTGGACGTCCGCATCGTCGCTGATCAGCCGCTGGCGATAAGCCTCGACCAGGTCGCCGCGCTCGCCCTCGGGGATCGCGGCCAGGAATTCGTCGAACTTGTCTGGATAAATCTGGCTCGCCCCGCCTTCCTTGTACATCCAGTCGATCTCATATTGGTCGAACAGGAAGATTCCGCGCAGCACCAGCTCGGTAACGCGCTCGGGGTAAGTCACGCCGTAGGCGAGCGCGAGCGTCGAGCCCCAGCTGCCGCCAAACGCCTGCCACTTCTCGACCTTGGCGACCTCGATCCGCAGCTTCTCGATATCGTCGACCAGGTGCCACGTCGTGTTCGCTTCAAGGCTCGCATAAGGCGTCGACTTGCCGCAGCCGCGCTGGTCGAACACCAGAATCTTGTACTTGTCGGGATTGAATTGCCGCCGATGATCGGGGCTCGATCCGCCGCCCGGCCCGCCATGCAGGAACACCACCGGCTTGCCGTCCGGGTTGCCCGACAGTTCCCAATAAAGGCTGTGACCGTCGCCGACGTCGAGTTGTCCGGTCTCGTAGGAAGCGATTTCCGGATACAGCGTCCGGCGCGCTGGGGCCTGAATGTCCATCAGAAGCTGAGTTCCTCGTAGATGCGGCTGACGTCGCCATTCCACTCATTGCGATATTTGTCGAGCAAGCGGTCGGCCGGCGTCATCCCGGTCGCGACCACGTCGCGCAACGGATCGAGGAACCCGCCCTCATTGTCGCCGGCGCTGTTGAGCCGGGCGCGGCGGGTCAATCCGCCGGCGGCGATGTCGAGCACTTCGCTGGCGAGCTGCTGCATCATCCCCCCGCCCGGCACCGGCGTTTCCAGCGCCAGTTTCGGAACCTGATGGCGCAGCTGCTCGCGCTCGCCGATCGACCAATGCTTGACCCGGTCCCAGGCCGCGTCGAGCGCCTGCTCATCGTAGAGCAAGCCGACCCAGAAAGCCGGAAGCGCGCAAATCCGGCTCCACCGGCCGCCGTCGGCGCCGCGCATTTCGAGGAAACTCTTGAGGCGTACTTCGGGGAAGGCGGTCGACAGATGGTCGGTCCAGTCGGACAAAGTCGGCTTCTCGCCCGGCAACTCGGCCAGCCGGCCGTCGAGAAAATCGCGGAAGCTGCGCCCGGCGACGTCGATGTATCGGCCGTCGCGGAATACGAAATACATCGGCACGTCGAGCATGTAGTCGCAATAGCGCTCGTAGCCGAAGCCATCCTCGAACACGAACGGCAGCATGCCGGTACGGTCGGGGTCGGTGTCCTCCCAGATATGGCTGCGGAAGCTCTTGAAGCTGTTGGGCTTGCCTTCGGTCAGCGGGGAATTGGCGAACAGCGCGGTCGCGACCGGCTGCAGGGCTAGGCCGACGCGGAACTTCTTCACCATATCGGCTTCTGATTGGTAATCGAGATTCACCTGAATGGTGCAGGTTCGAAGCATCATATCGAGGCCGAGACCGCCGACCGTCGGCATGTAGCGAAGCATGATTGCGTAGCGGCCCTTGGGCATCACCGGCAGTTCGGCGCGCGTCTTGTCGGGCCACATGCCCAGGCCGAGAAAACCAAGGCCATGGCGCTCGCCGACCGCCTTGCACTGGTCGAGGTGGCGCGCCGCCTCGGCGCAAGTCTGGTGCAAATTTTCGAGCGGGGCACCCGACAGTTCGAATTGGCCGGCGGGCTCGAGGCTGACGTTGCCGTCCGTGCCCTTGAGCGCGATGACATTGCCGTTTTCGAACACCGGCTCCCAGCCATAATCGGTGAGACCGAGGAGCAGGTCGCGAATGCCACCCGGCTCGTCCCACGACGGGGCGCGATGATCGGCGCAGCGATAGACGAACTTCTCATGCTCGGTGCCGATCCGCCACGCGTCGCGCGGCTTCTCGCCGCCGGAAAACACCGAGATCAAATCGTCGCGGCTCTCGATTGGCCGGGAGGTGTTATCATCGGTGCGCGTCGTCATGGAGGGCGGCGCTTAGCGCCAGTCTCCGGCCAGCGCCATATAGGCTGACAGTGATGCGAGCGCGGCGGTTTCGGCGCGCAGGATACGCGGTCCGAGCGAAATCGCGATGCTGTTTGGTGCCGACCGGACTGCCACGCGCTCGGCGTCCGTGAAGCCGCCTTCGGGTCCGGTGAGGATCACCGCCGGGCCGGGGGCGAAGGCGGCCGCGACTGGCTCACCCCCGGCTTCGTCGGCCAAATACAACGTCCGCGCGGCATCGCGGTGTTGAAGCAAATGCGCCAGCGGCAGTGGCTCGGAAACATCGGGCAGAAGGGTCCGGCCGCATTGCTCGGCCGCTTCGATCGCAATCGCCTGCAAGCGGTCGAGCCGGACGCGTTCGGCGACCGTGCGCTGGGTCATTACCGGGATCAGCCGCGCCGCGCCGAGTTCGGTCGCTTTCTCGATCAGCCAGTCGGTCTGCGCCCGCTTGACCGGTGCGAAGGCCAGCCAGACGTCCGGAATCGTCTCGGGTTCGCGCGTCTGCCGCTCGACCGTCAGCGCCATGCGCTTCCTGCCCGCCTCGGCGATGCGCGCGAGCCATTCGCCCGAGCTCCCATCGAACAGCAGCAGCTCGGCGTCCGCCTTCAAGCGCAACACATTGCCGAGGTAATTGGCCTGTCCCGCGTCGAGTTCGATCCGCGCGCCTTCGCCCAACGCCGCGCGCACGAACAGGCGCGGCAAACTCTTCGGCGGCCAGGCGGGCGTCGCGGGCATGGCCACGGCTTAACCGCTGACCCTCGCGTCCGCCATGGTTCACCGCTTCGGCCCCGCGCGTTATTGACATTCCGGGCGTCGCAGTCCGTAATCGTCATGCTCGGATCATTTTTGAAGCGCGTGGTGGGAGGGCATCCATGCCGACCTTCGAGATTCCCGACGGCCCAACTTCCATTGAAGCACCGCGCTCGGGTGATCCGAAGAACCCGCGGCCGGCCGAGGCATCGGCTGTCTACAGCGTCACCAATACCAGTTCGGACAGCCTCGATGGCCGGCTGAGCGTCGTCGTCAGCGGCGCGTCCAAGGCGCAATGGTTCACCGTCGATGGCGATCGCGAGCGCACGTTCGGAGCCGGCGAGACCCAGACTGCGACAATCAAGGCGAGCTTCCCGCCAGACGTCGCGGGGGGCGATTATCCGTTCCGGCTGCGGGTCATCGCGGTCAACGATCCCGACAACGATCATGCCGAAGGGCCGATGACCACGGCGAAGCTGGCTCCAATCGGCGTCGTCGTGATCAAGAAGTCGTGGACGTGGCTGTGGATCCTGCTCGGCGTGCTGGCCGCCATCGCAATCGCGATCGGGCTCTATTTCGCTTTGTCGGGTGGTGGCGGGCCATCCGCCGCGCTCAAGAAGGCGGAGAAGAAATCGGCCGTTTGGGCGGAGGTCTATTCGAAGCACGACCTCAAGGGCCTGTCCGCTATGTCGAAGCCGCCGTTCTTCCTTGATGACGGTGCGGTTCTTCTGAAGCAGGCCGACATTCAGAAGAAATATCTGGCCAAGTTTACGCCGAGCCCGCTGCCGGCCGGCTTGGACGCGAAGGATTCGGGCGAAGTCGACAGCGGGTGGAAGTTCGACAAGGTCAACGCGCGACTGGTGTCGCAATATAAGCAGGAAGTCGGCGCGAACCCCGAACTGGATCGCGCGATTGCCGGCATGAAGCTCGGTGAAGACGACATCGTCGTGGTCGGCGACACGCAAGGCGTGACGACGATCCTGTTCTTCCGGCGCGACGGCGTCGAACTTGCAGGGGTCGTCGACTAGGTCGCGAGATTGAGGAGCACAGCCATGCGTCCCGGAATTCTGCTTGTACTTGGAAGCCTGGCGATGGTCGGCCTCGCGTCACTGTCCCAGAGTTCGGCGGCCCAGATGGCGATCTTCATGCCCCAGCCGCCACCCGTGCAGTTTCGCGGCTGCGTTTATTATCAGGATGTCCCGTGGGCGGGCAAATGGCGCTCGATCACCGGCGGCACTCGTCGCCGGTACGTCGGCGATTCGTGGAACGAACTGATCTCGTCATTCTCCTGCAATCCCGCCTGCCACGTCGTCGCGTTCCAGGACCGCGACTTCCAGGGCGCTCGCGGCGAGTTTGGCAGCATCATGTATGTCGGCGATCCGTGGAACGACAAAATCAGCTCGCTGATCGCGGTCTGCAAACATCCCTTCTGAGTCGAGCAGACAATTTGAGTGAGCGGCGCTAACCCGCGCTGGTGACGTCCACCGACATCGTCCCCGACAGCGAACGCCGCGGCCTGATCGGCGCGTTGCCGCCGCGGCTGCGGCCTTACGCCAGCCTGATGCGGCTCGACCGGCCGATTGGGTCGTGGCTACTCTATTGGCCGTGCGCGTGGAGCGTCGCGCTCGCCGGAGTCGATAGCCGCTGGGACCTGTTCCTGTGGCTCGCGCTCGGCGCGTTCGCGATGCGCAGCGCCGGCTGCGTCTACAACGATGTGATTGATCGCGACCTCGACCGAAAGGTTGAACGGACCCGCCTCAGGCCGCTTGCAAGCGGCCGCGTTTCGGTCACATCCGCCTGGGTTCTGATCGGCCTGCTTTGCCTCATCGGCCTTGCGGTCCTGGTTCAGTTTGACCGTGCGGCCGCGCTGGTCGCGCTCGCCAGCATCGTCCCGGTCGCGGCCTATCCATTCATGAAGCGCATCACCTGGTGGCCGCAGGCTTGGCTTGGCCTGGTCTTCTCGTGGGGCGCAATGGTCGGTTGGCCGGCGGTGACCGGCACGCTTTCGTGGACGCCGTTGCTATTGTGGTTTGGGAGTATCACCTGGGTTGTCGGATACGACACGCTCTATGCGATCCAGGATATCGAGGACGACGCCCTGGTCGGCGTCAAATCTTCGGCCCGCCGCCTCGGCGACCGTGCGCCTCTGGGGATCGCGATCTTCTATGTGCTCGCCGTCGCGCTATGGGGCGCGGCGATCTGGACCGTTCGGTCCGATTGGATCGCCTTGCTGGTGCTAGGCCCGGCCGCCCTGCACCTCGCCAACCAGGCCTTGCGCGCCGACCCCAAAGACGGCGAGCTCGCGCTTCGGCTGTTTCGGTCGAATCGGACCTGCGGGTTGCTGATCTTCCTCGCGATGCTGGTCGTCGGGCTTTCGTCGCGCTAGGCGGCGCGGCCATGCTGCAACCCGAACAAGCCCGAGAAATCGCTGAATCGCTGGTCGAGCGCGGGACCAATGCCGGCGCCACGGCCGCCGACGTTTTATATGCCGGCGAGCGCTCGTCGAGCGTCGAGGTGCGCCTCGGCGAGCTCGAAGGGGTCAGCCGTTCGGAAAGTGAATCGATCGGCCTGCGCCTGTTCGTCGGTCAGCAATCGGCGACCGCGGCCTCGTCCGATTTGTCGGACGAAGCGCTCGCGACCCTGATCGAGCGCTGCCTCGCCATGGCCCGCGAGGCGCCCGGGGACCCGTATGCCGGCCTTGCCCCAGCCGAGCTGCTCCATCGCGGCAAGCTACCGGCGCTCGATGCCGAGGATTTGCGTGAGCCGGATCCCGCCGAGCTTCGGGCCCGCGCGCTCGAGGCCGAGGGGGCCGCGCTCGCGGTTCCCGGCGTCGCCAATTCGGGCGGCGTCGGCGCCAGCGCTTCCGCCAACATCATCGCGCTCGCGACCTCGGGTGGATTTTCCGGGGCTTATGGCGTCACCGGCCATGGTTGTTCGGCCTCGGTCGTCGCAGGCAAGGGTGCGACGATGCAACGCGATTACGAATGGCATAGCGCGCGCCATCTCGAAGACCTCGACCCCGCCACCGACATCGGGCGGCGTGCCGGCGAGCGCGCGGTCGCCCGGCTCAACCCCACACGGCCGAAGCCGGGTAAATATCCGGTGATTTTCGACCCGCGGGTCTCCTCCGGCCTGCTCGGACATTTCGCCGGCGCGATCACCGGGTCGTCGATCGCCCGCAAGACCAGCTTCCTGCTCGACAAGCTGGGAGCTCAAATCTTCGCGAGCGGCATCTCCATCATCGATGACCCGCTGCGCTTGCGCGGGTTGCGCTCGCGCCCGTTCGACGGCGAGGGCGTGCGCGTCGCTCGGACCGAGCTCGTCGCCGACGGTGTCCTGACCAGCTGGATGGCCGAGAGCGCATCGGCTCGCCAGCTCGGAATTTCCCCGACCGGTCACGCCGCGCGCGGGGTCGGCGGAGCGCCCGGTGCAAGCCCGAGCAATCTCTATCTCGCGGCCGGTCAACGCACGCGTGAACAATTGTTAGCGGCGCATCCCGAGGTTGTGCTGATCGTCGAACTGATCGGCCAGGGCATCAATCTGGTGACCGGCGATTACAGCCGCGGCGCGGTCGGGTTCATGGTCCGCGATGGTGAGATCGCCGAGCCGGTCGCCGAGATCACGGTCGCGTCGAACCTCGCCGATATGTTTGCAACGCTCGAGCCCGGGTCGGACCTCGAATTCCGCCGCGGCATGGACGCCCCGACGATACTGATTCCCGAAATGACGATTGGAGCGGCCTAGGCTTCCGCGGCTACCTTCGGAATTCCGAGCCGTGGAATTTCGATCGCCGGGCAGCGATTCATCACCACTTTCAGTCCGGCCGCCTCCGCTCGCGCGGCCGCTTCTTCATCGATGACCCCGATCTGCATCCACACCGCCTTGGCGCCAACGATAATGGCCTGGTCGACCGCTTCGCCCGCCGCGTCCGAACGTCGGAAGATGTCGACTATGTCGATCGGCACGCCGATCTGCGACAGCTCGCGCCACACATATTCGCCGTGGACATGCTCGCCGGTGATCTGCGGATTGACCGGCAACACGCGATAGCCGTGCCGTTGGAGGATGCGCATGACGCCATGGGACGGCCGGTTCGGCCGGTCGGACGCGCCAACCATGGCGATCGACCGCGCGCTCGTCAGAAGTTTCGCAATGTCCTCGTCGCGAGTGAGCGGCATCGCTGCTCTCCTTTCGCCGGCCTCAATGCGCGAGCGCATCCATCAGTTTCGCCGCGATCTGGTGGAACGCATCCGCTTCCGGCCCATCGCCCGCTGCCGGCGGATTGCCGGCGTCGGACGCCTCTCGAATGTTGAGCGACAGCGGCAATCGCCCGAGGAACGGCACGCCCAGCTCCTTTGCCGCCGCTTCGGCGCCGCCGGTCCCGAACGGATGCGACGCCTCGCCGCAATGCGGGCAGGCGTAGGTCGCCATATTCTCGATGATCCCGAGCACGGGCACGCTCATCTTGTTGAACAAGTCGACCGCGCGGCGGGCGTCGATCAGCGACAGGTCCTGCGGCGTCGAGACGATGACCGCGCCGGCCGGCCGCGAGCGCTGGATCAGCGACAATTGCACGTCGCCGGTGCCCGGCGGCAGGTCGACGAGCAGGAGCTCGGCATCGCCCCAATCCGCCTCAACCAGCCGAGCGAGCGCGCCCGTCGCCATCGGTCCACGCCACGCCAGCGCGTGGCCAGGCGACACGAGATGGCCGAGCGAGAGAAATTTGACGCCGTGCGCTTCGACCGGGATCAGCTGGTCATCGTGCGCCGTCGGCTTCTCCGTGCTGCCGAGCAATGTCGGCTGCGACGGGCCATAGACGTCGGCGTCGACCAGCCCGACCTTCTTCCCGCTTTTCGCCAGTGCGACGGCGAGGTTGGCGGTAACGGTCGACTTTCCGACACCGCCCTTGCCGCTGCCGATCGCGATCAAGGTCCGCGCGATCTGCGCCGCGGTGATCGCGACGCGCGCCTCGGTCACCCCGGGAATGGCGAGCGCGGCCTCGCGCAGCTCGCGCTCGAGCGTTTCGCCTTGCTTGGGAGAGAGCCCGGTCGCGTCGGCAATCACCGTCGCGACACCGCCGGCCAGCTTGCGCGAGCGGATGCGTTCGTCGTGCGGCAGGTCGGTCAGCGGGTCTACGGGATGGGCCATGGCTGGTCACATAAGAAGCGCGCGGCGGCTTGCCACTGTTTTTCGTGCCGCGCCCTACCTATACATGGGCCATGAGCATTTTTCTCGGGTGGGGCGCACGCGCTCGCGGCCTGTTCGCCGACAACAAGGGGCCATGGGGATCGAGCAGCGGTGACGGCGATGAGCCGCCGGCGCCAGATGGCGGCGCTGGCCCGTGGGGCGATCCGCCCCGGCGCAAGCGGCAATCGGCTTCCGGCAGCGCGTCGCCCGCCCTCGACGAATTCCTGCGCCGTAGCCGGGCCCGGTTCGGCGGTGGCGGGGGCGGGGGATTTCCCGGCCGCCCGGACCGCTCAATCGTGATCTGGGCGATCCTTGGCCTGGTCTTCCTGTGGCTGGCGTTCACTTCGATCCATTCGATCGCTCCAGGCCAGCGCGGCGTCGTCATGCAGTTCGGGCGCTACCACTCCACGCTCGGGCCCGGTGTCGGGTTCACGCTGCCGTCGCCGATCGACCGGGTGAAGAAGATCGACGTCGAAAATATTCGCAGCGTCGACCTCGGCTTGGCCGACAACGATGATTTGATGCTGACCGGCGACCAGAACCTGCTCGACATCGCTTATTCGGTGCGGTGGAACATCCGCACGCCGGAGCTTTACCTGTTCCAGCTCGCCGAACCCGATACGACGATCAAGGAAGTGGCTGAGAGCTCGATGCGGGCGGTGATCAGCCAGGTCAGCCTCAACGACGCCATGGGCGACAAGCGTGCGGACATCGAGTTGCGGGTTACCGAGAACATGCAGCGGGTGCTCGATAGCTATCACTCGGGGATCCAGATTCAGGGCATCGCGATCAAACAGGCGGACCCGCCGGAAGCGGTTAACGACGCTTTCAAGGAAGTGACCGCAGCCCAGCAGGACGCGAAATCCTACATCAACCAGGCCAATGCCTATGCGCTGCAGATCACGGCCAAGGCGCAGGGCGACGCGACGTCGTTCGACAAGGTCTATGAACAATACAAGCTCGCGCCCGACGTGACTCGCCGCCGCATGTATTATGAGACGATGGAGCAGGTGCTCTCGAAGGTCGACAAGACGATCATCGAGGCGCCGGGCGTCACGCCTTACCTGCCGTTGCCGCAAGTCCAGCAATCGCAAAAGCGGGGGCCCGGCCAATGATCGATCTCGTCCGCAACCGCCCGATCCTGACCGCGATCCTCGGCCTGTTTTTGCTGGTCGTCCTGCTCGGCAGCTTCCCGATCGTTCCGGAAACCAAGCAGGCGGTGATCGTCCGTTTCGGCAAGCCGGTTCGCATCTATAACCAATACAAGCCGGGCCGCCCGATCGGCGCCCAAGGCGCCGGCATCAACTGGCGGCTTCCGTTCGCGGAGGACATCGTGTGGATCGACAAGCGCGTGCTCGACGTCGACATGCAGCGCCAGCAGGTGCTGTCGACCGACCAGCGCCGGCTCCAGGTCGATGCCTTCGCCCGTTATCGGATCGTCGATCCGCAGCTGATGTTCATCCGTGCGCGGACCGAACAGCAGCTCAATGAGCAACTCCGCCCGATCCTCGGCTCGGAGGTTCGCAACGAACTCGGCCGGGTGTCCTTCGCCTCGCTCCTGACGCCCGAGCGCCAGGGCATCATGCAGGACGTGCGGACCTCGCTGAACCGGATCGCACGCCAATATGGCGTCGAAATTCTCGATGTCCGCATCAAGAAAACCGATCTGCCCGACGGCGCCCCGCTTCAATCGGCATATGAAAGTATGCGCACGGCGCGGTTGCAGGAGGCGCGGTCGATCCGTGCCCAGGGCATGAAAACGGCCCAGATCATTCAGGCCGAAGCCGACGCCCAGGCTTCGCGGACTTATGCCGCGAGCTTCGGCAAGGACGCGCAATTCTATGATTTCTACCGCGCGATGCAGAGCTACCGGACGACCTTCATCGGCGACCCGGGGGCGAAAGCGCCGGCGCCGACCACCATCGTTTTGTCGCCACAGAATGACTATCTGAAGGAATTCACGGGACGATCGCGCTGATCGCCGCCGTTCAATTCCGGTTCACTCGCCAAGGGCATTAGCGCCTTGGCATCCAACGTTGAATGATGGAGTATCGATGACCTCGAAGGAGACTGGAAAAGTGCGCTACGCCTATGGGGTCGCAATGGCCCTGCTCCTGGGGGGAACGGCATTCTCTCTCGCCACCGGGCAGGCCGGCGCGCAAATCGCGCAGAACGCGCCCTCGGCGCTGGCTCCGCGGCCGGGCGCGCCAATGTCCTTCGCCGATCTCTCGGCCCGGCTCCAGCCGGCGGTCGTGAATATTTCAACCAAGCAACGCGTCCCGGTTCGCGCGCAAGCCGATCCGTTCGAGGAATTCTTTCGCCGCTTCGGCGCCCCGACGACTCCGGACAGCGGTGGCGGAAGCAGCGGCGGCACCGGTGGCACTGGCCAACAGCCGCGCACCCGCGAAGCCGGATCGCTCGGTTCGGGCTTCATCATCTCGCCCGATGGCTATGTCGTCACCAACAACCATTTGATCCAGGGCCTGACCGGCACCGGCACGGTCGACAGCGTCACCGTCATCACCACCGACCGCAAGGAATATACCGCGCGGATCGTGGGTCGTGACGAAACGTCGGACCTGGCCCTGCTCAAGATCGAGGGCCGCAATCTGCCGTTCGTGCAGTGGGGCGACAGCACCAAGGCGCGGGTCGGCGACTGGGTGCTCGCGATCGGCAATCCCTACGGCCTCGGCGGCACCGTCACGGCCGGGATCATTTCGGCGCTTCACCGCGGCATCACCGGCTCGGGCGCCTACGACCGCTACATTCAGACCGACGCCGCAATCAACATGGGCAATAGCGGTGGCCCGATGTTCGATCTCAACGGCAATGTCATCGGCATCAACTCGGCGCTGATCTCACCGACCGGCGCGTCGGTCGGGATCGGGCTTTCGATCCCCGCTGAGCTGGCCAAGCCGGTGATCGATTCGCTGATGCGCGGGCAGCTCCCGCAACGCGGTTACCTCGGCGTCGGCCTTCAGCCGCTCGACGACGATTCGATCGCTGCGGCGCTCGGCCTGCCGAAGGGCGGCGGCGAGCTGGTCCGCTCGATCGTTCCGGGTGGCGCCGCGGCGCGCGCCGGCATTCACCAGGGCGACGTCATCGTCCGGGTCAACGGCCAGCAGGTCACGCCCGACCAGACCGTGTCCTTCCTCGTCGCCAACACGACGGTAAACTCGCGCGTTCCGATCGAACTGATCCGCAACGGCAAGCGGATGACCGTCAGCACGACGGTCGCTTTGCGGCCGACCGACGAGCAACTGGCCAAGATCAGCGGCGGCGGAACGACGCCGGACGGCGCGCCCGATGCGACGGTCGCGCCGCAGAAGGCGCTCGGCCTGTCGCTGGCGACGCTGACGCCCGAACTGGCCCGCGCCGCCAATTTGCCGCCCAACGTTCACGGGGTGGTGATCACAGCGGTCGATCCGAACAGCGATGCGTCGGACGAAGGGCTTCAGCGCGGCGATCTGATCATTTCGGTCAACGGCGGCCTGGTCACGAACCCGGCGCAAGTGATCGCCGCGGTCGACGCCACCCGCAAGGCTGGCCGCCCGAGCGTTCTGCTGCTGGTCAAGCGCGGCTCCGCGCCCGAGGCGTTCGTCGGAATCGATATCAGCGGCAAGTAGTGCGCCGCGCGGCCGTTATCCTGCTGCGGGCGGGGTAGTGGCTGTGTCAGGCGTCGCGGCCGCGAAGCCGCACTGCTTCTGTTCCATCGGAATCTGCTTGGTGATGCGGGTCGCGTTTTCGGCATAGGCTTGCGTCACCGATCCGTGGCTGACGGTCTTGCCCTTCAGCGGACTCACGCCCTCGCAGATGTGGAAGACGTGCGGCGTCGCGGATTTCTTGGCCCCGTTCTCCGGAGCGATCCAGTACACGACATCGAGCCCGTTCGGGTTCGCGCTACTCTTCGTTGCCTCGGCCACGGTGGCCGAGTCCTGGGCGATGGCCTTGGCCTGTTCGGCGACCTCGGGTGAACAGTCTTTGGTTGGCTGACTGGCTTTGATCTCGGCCGCGCACTTGTTCATGTCCTGGGTGTATTGCTCGACCGACGGCGGGTTGAAGTCGATCCCGATCAATGTCGCGCCCGCGGCCAGGACGACGCCGATGCCGCCGGCGATCTTCTTGTTCTTCGGATCCATATCCTTGTCCATGAAGATCAGGACAACCAGCGGCAGGAAGGCGACCACCGTGATGATCGCGCCGAGCTGATTCTGGACGAAGAATTTGACCGTGTCGGCCTTGCTCGCCGGATCGTGCTTGTTGGCCGCTTTCCACATAAGGCTGCCGGCAATCGCGAAGATCGCGATCACGACCAGCAGGCCGATCAGCAGCCCCAGGTTTCCGTGGTCGAACTTGTGCTGGCGGAGCAGGACGATCCCCGCGACTTCGGTGCCGATGGCGACGATCCACGCCAGCCCGGCGAAAATGCGCAGGCGCTTGGCGGCGGACTCCTGGCCCTGCGTCGCACGCCAATCCTTGGTAACGTCGATGTCTGCAGCGGGCTTGTCATCGGACATGTTCAGATCCCCTCTCGACACTGCTGCACGGCATCCGCAGCCTACCGACGTGCCAGCGGCACTATCTTACGCCGCCTGCCAATGTCCGCAATGGCAGTGGAAAGCGGACATTTGGAACGAATGTTAATCCACCGGCAAGTGGCGGCGCATCAAGCCGTATTCGTGCCAGGTGAGAGCCACGACTAACACATCGAGCGCCGTCAGGAGCAGCAAGCCCACGCCCTGTGTGTGCGTGAATCGATAGAGCTGGTAAATGATGAAGAGGCCCAGCACGACGATGGTCGTCGGGTACGCCCACAGCTTCCGAAGCAAGAGACCTGCAACAAGCGCAAGTTTCACGACACCATGGCTTAGCAGATACCAGGCGTAAAAATGCTGCGCCTCGATTGAGAAACCCTGCACCCACGCGACCAGATGGTTCGCGACGAAGTCTCTCTTGTCCTCGATCAGCTCGCTTTGAGACGCTTTCATAACAAAATCTCTGATCCATCGGTTATTGGTGAGGGTGAGGGCGAGTCCACCTGCGCACTCGATGGCCGCATGTGCCCCCTTCAGCAGCACACTGACTTCGAAAATCTGATGGATGCGTCGTTCCTGCATCTGTTCGGCCTATCCTCCTGACGATCGAACGTACCCTTCCCGAGCCCGTTCCTATCTCCTTCCAATCACTGCCGCTTTGACACTTGTCGGCTCGCCGGCCTGTGGCCAAGGGCAACGGCATGACTGTGTTGATCGCTGCATTGCTTCTGAGTGCCTCTGTATCCCCTTCGCCCGATGACGATGACGACAAGCCGCAGAGTGCGCGACCTTCAATCAGCGCACCCAAGCCGGATGACGCAGAGGCCAAGTCATCACAGTCACCGGCTAGGGATGGAGACGACCATAAGCCGAAGGCTGGAGCCACGTCACAGACCACGTCACACGATGCCGACGAGGATGAAGAGGAAGAGGGTCGGGGTCAGCCGAATAGCACCATTGTCGTTACGGCGCACAGGTTGGACACAGCAAGAACCCGGATCGACGCGGGCCTTGGGGCGACAGTGTATTCCCTAACCAACGACACGATTGAGAACCGCCCCGGCGGTGAGACTGGCAGCGTGGCGGACGTCCTCGCGCAAGCGCCGGGGGTCACCCTTTCCGGTCGGACCTTAAACGTTCGCGGTGCGCCAGCAAATCAGGTCAGGATCAACAACGTCATCGTTCCAGAGGCTATTTCGGACCCGGCCGACCAGCTCAGCTCGCGGCTGGCCGAAACAACTCAACTGATCACAGGCACACTCCCCGCGCAGTTCGGCTTCGCCCCAGCGGGTGTGATCAGCGCCACCACGAAGAACGGGCTTTATCAGCATGGAGGTCAGGCTGAACTCTTCGCAGGGACCGATGGGATGCTCGAACCGGCGCTTGAGTGGGCAGGCTCGGTCGATAACACCAGTTTGTTCGCGTCCGGCAGCCTAGAGCATGATCGGTCCACGGTCGGCGATGTAGTGGGCAATACGGCTCGCGACCGCAGGTTATCAGTAGAGGGCCTCGGCTTCGCCGATCATGTCATTGACGACGAGAACCGCGTCTCTTTCATCTTCGGTGGCTCGCGTGAGCGCCATCGGATCGGAGAGACCAGCGTCGGCACAGGAACCGAAACAAACGGCGATGCCTACGGCGTTGCGACCTATCAGCACACGGATGGGGGCTTCACCCTGCAAGCCTCGGCATCCGGTGGTGCCGCATCTGATGAGGCGAGCTTCATCGACAAGACACGCGAACGGCGAAGTTCGTGGGGAACCCAGATTGATGGCAGCGACGCAATCGGAGCGTCGCACACCTTGAGGTTTGGCCTCCTAGCCACGCGGTCCACATACTGGGAGCATGAGCTGACGGGGGACCGATCAAACGCAGCGCGGACATCCCTCGCGGCTTACGCCCAAGACGAATGGAAGGTGCTGCCGACGCTGACACTCAATCTTGGCGCTCGCATTGAATGGCTGCGCGGGTTGGGGTCGAGTGCCAAGATCGAGCCTAGGGCCAGTCTAGTTTGGGCACCCCCAAGCAATCTCACCGCCCATGTGGGGTATGCCCGATATGCATCGGCTCCGCCGCTGGGTGAACAGCCTACCGGTACTCGCTTGCCGGACGAGCGGGATGACTACTTCGATGCGGGTATCCAGCAGAAGATGGGAGCATTCACTGTTGGCTTGGATGCCTACTGGCGTTCCGCCCACAACTACATCGCGGAACACCAAGCCATTGGCTCAGCAGTACCTATGGCATTCGCGTTCAGGCGCGCGCGCATGAAGGGTTTGGAGCTTTCCGGCACCTATGCTCGTCGCGGCACTACCGCTTGGGCAAACGTGTCACTCTCCAAGGCGGAGGCGAGAGACATGATCGAGGCCGGGGCACTGTTTACCCCCGTGACCATCGCTGCGGCCGCCGGGCGGTATATTCGGCTCGCGAGTGATCGACCCATGACGGCGTCGGGCGGCTTCACACAGCGTTTTGGCGAGCTGAGCTTGAGCGGCGACGTACTGGTGTCGAGTGGAACGGCACGCACCACAAGTCTCGCTGACCCCGACGGAGACCGCCATTCGAGTTACGCGGTGTTCGGACTGGCGGCGGTCTATCACGTCAAGATCGCCAATCGCCCTGCCGACATTAGGCTGGACCT
Source organism: Sphingomicrobium sp. (assembly GCA_035261225.1). Classification (GTDB taxonomy): domain Bacteria; phylum Pseudomonadota; class Alphaproteobacteria; order Sphingomonadales; family Sphingomonadaceae; genus Sphingomicrobium. Next base: position 360 of record DATFUB010000050.1, on the reverse strand, counting down.
CACCAACCTTACGAAAGTCCATTACACGACCAGCGACGCGACGAACTTGGAAGGCGGCTGGACCCGCTGGGGCCGTCTGCGCGCCGTCACCATCGGTATTGAGCAGGGTTTCTAATGTCCGCTTCTGTAATGGGCCCCTGTGTCAAGCTGCCCCGTTTAATCCTGCCGCTGGTACCTTGCTTCTGTCCGTGGTCAGCTTGGCGCTGCCACATCATACGATCAGAGGAAGCGGTGAGCCGATCTTTGGGGCGTAGTCTGTAGAGCTACTTCTACAGCTACTGCGGACATTGCGGCTTCACCAACTTCACCGTCCCAGCGACGGGACCTCGGGCGGCAGTCGCGCCGGCCGATCTTCTAAGC
>DATFUB010000049.1:0-2690 GCA_035261225.1 Sphingomicrobium sp. | reverse complement strand
CTTCGCTGACACGCTCGCCGAGCACAATGCGAACGTCGCCAAATGGTTCGCGATCCGCCGCAGCCGCGGCGAGATGTGAGCTAGGGGGCTCTGACCGCGCCCGACCTGACATAGCCGACGCGACGATCCTCCCCGGCGTAGCCCCAGGCCCAGCCCAGCGTGTCGTCGAGCATTGCAAACGCTTCGCCCGGCTCGAGCGTGCAGATCGCAGCGGCGTCGGCCGACGGGCCTGTCCGAAGCTCGGTCGCGGTGGTGATCGCACGGTCGACGGGCTCCGCGTAATGTGAGGCGATGACTTGCTCGGTCAGCGCGACGTCGGCGAGGTCTTGGCGGTAGGCGTGATATTCGGGGTCGGGCGGGTGCGACGGCCCGGACAGCGCGAAGTTGTCACCGCTGGTGGGCGTAGGCCGGCGCCTGGCCGATGACCGGCCGGTGCCCGGCGCCGCCGTTGTCGCCTTCGCGGATGTTACGCTTAAAGCCTTCAAGAAAGTCCGCCCCATTGGTGGTTCGCACGACGAACACGTTTCGCCGGTCGTCCTGATCCCGTTCGCGGCGGAGATAGCCGAGCGCGCCGAGCGTATTCAAGGCGCGCGTTACGACCGGCTTGGACACGCCGAGCACCCGGGCAAGACCGCGCACGGTATGCGGCCCGGGGGTCAGATAGACCAGCATCAACAGCGCCATCTGGCGGTTGGTGAGGTCGGGCTCGCCCGAGCGGACATAGGCGATCAGCGCCTTCATCCAGCCGGTCAGCGAAACCTCACTCATGTCCGTTTATCTCCATCCCATTGGCCGCGTCGCACCCCAGTAAACCGGTGGGGACGCGAAATGTTGCAGTGGAGAAACATGAAAAGCCGGTCATTTCGGCGAACGGGGGGCCTCAACCCCGCGAATAGCGCCGCCTCAGAGCCTCGAAAACCGCGCGTAATCCCAGGGCGTCGCCGCCCTTGGGCCGGCCTGGCTTGGCGGGATCGCGCCACGCCCAGGTATCGAGATGCGCCCAGGCGATTTCGTCGGGCACGAACCGCTTCAAAAACATCGCCGCAGTGATGCATCCGGCCATCGGCGAACTCGATGCGTTGGCCAGATCGGCGACGTCGCTCTTGAGCATTTCGTCATAGGGATCCCACAACGGCATCCGCCACAACGGGTCCTCGACCTCGCGCGCGGCGCTTTCGAGTTCGGCCGCAAGCTCGTCGCGGTTGGCGAAGGTCGCCGGCAGATCGGGCCCGAGCGCGACCCGCGCCGCCCCGGTCAGAGTGGCGAAATCGACGATCAGATCGGGCTTGTCCTCGACCGCGCGGTCGAGCGCATCGGCGAGCACCAGCCGGCCTTCGGCGTCGGTATTGTCGATTTCGACGAACAGGCCCTGGCGCGACCGGACGATGTCTCCGGGCCGGTAGGCGGCGCCCGACACCGCATTTTCGACCGCCGGGATCAGCAGATGCAGGTGGACCGGCAGCTTTTGCGCCATGATCAGCCGGGCGAGGGCGAGCGCGTGGGCCGCACCGCCCATGTCCTTCTTCATGATCCGCATGCCCGACGCGGGCTTCAAGTCGAGCCCGCCGCTGTCGAAGCACACGCCCTTGCCGACGATCGCCACGCGCGGGTGCTCGGGATCGCCCCATTCGAGCTCGATCAAGCGCGGCGCACGTTCGGCAATGGCGGCCCTGCCGACTGCGTCGATCAGCGGATAGCCCGTTCGCAATTCGTCGCCGGCGGTGACGCGCAATTTCGCGCCGGCGCGCTTGGCCTCGTCGCGCGCCGCCGCCTCGAGCTCGGCGGGGCCGAGATCGCCGGCGGGGATGTTGACGAGGTCGCGGACGAGCGCGGTGGCTCCGGCCAGCCCAACGACTCCCTCGATCCGCGCCGCTTCACCGGTGAGCAACACGCGCGGCCCGCGTTCGGGCTCGTCCTTCTTGGAGCGGTAGGCGTCGAACCGGTGCTGGGCGAGCAGCCAGCCGAGCGCGGCCCTACCCGGTTCGCCCTCGGCCAGTTTGTACGGGCCTTCGGGAAGGCCTTCGGCAAGTTTCGCCAGGCACCAGGGCGAGAGTTGGGTTGCGTCCTTGACCGTGCTGACGACTTCGAACTCGCCGCCCCTGGGCAGCATCACGAAGGCGAACCCGGTCTTGCCGTCGAAGCGGTGCGCTTCGATCAGGGCGCGGTCCTCGGCGGGACGGCCCTTGAGCCATCCACCGAAGCTTGTTTTGTCGACAAGATGGATCGGGCGGGCGGCCTGCCCGCGGTCGGCGGCGAGGAGGAGGGCGAAGTTGGTCATGGGGCGGCGCTCTAGCGGCAAATGCGTGTCACGCGAAGGCGCGGAGCGGCCGCGGTGGGGCCGGTGACGTATCGAGCCAGAGTCCGCTTTGGGTGGTGGTCTCAGGAGGTCGTCGCAACACTTTACCAATGATGGGTGAGGTGATGCGATGGCGAAGAGACGACGACGGATGTTCAGTGCGGTGGAGAGTGCGGAGGTTTGGGATCGTTGGCAGCGGGGTGAAGGGCTGAAGCTGATTGGCCGGGTATTCGACCGATCGTCGGGAGCGATTTTTGCGCACCTCAAGCCGCACGGCGGGATCCGGCCGGCACTTCGGCGACGATCACGACGTGTGCTGAGCCTTGCTGATCGGGAAGAGGTCTCGCGCGGGATTGCCGTAGGCATATCTTTGCGATCGATCGCCGCCAGTCTT
>DATFUB010000048.1:0-2000 GCA_035261225.1 Sphingomicrobium sp. | reverse complement strand
CAAGCAGGTGATCGTGCAGAAGGTGCGCGAGGCCGAGCGCGACCGGCAATACCAGGAATTCAAGGACCGCATCGGCGATATCGTCAACGGCGTCGTCAAGCGCGTCGAATATGGCAGCGTGATCGTCGATCTCGGCCGCGGTGAAGCCATCATCCGCCGCGACGAAATGCTGCCGCGCGAGGTGTTCCGCAACGGCGACCGCGTCCGCGCCTACATCTTCGATGTCCGCCGCGAAACCCGCGGACCGCAGATCTTCCTCTCCCGCACCCACCCGCAATTCATGGCAAAACTGTTCGCGCAGGAAGTGCCGGAAATCTATGACGGCATCGTCGAGATCAAGGCGGTGGCCCGCGATCCCGGGTCGCGCGCGAAAATCGGCGTTATTTCACGGGATTCCTCGGTCGATCCGGTCGGCGCCTGCGTCGGCATGCGCGGCTCGCGCGTGCAGGCCGTGGTGAACGAACTGCAGGGCGAGAAGATCGACATCATTCCGTGGTCGCCCGACATCGCGACCTTTGTCGTCAACGCGCTGGCGCCCGCCGAAGTCGCCAAGGTCGTGATCGACGAGGACCGCGAGCGGATCGAGGTGGTCGTCCCCGACACCAACAACCAGCTCTCGCTGGCGATCGGCCGCCGTGGCCAAAATGTCCGCCTCGCCTCGCAATTGACCGGCTGGGACATCGACATCCTCACCGAGCAGGAAGAATCCGAGCGCCGCCAGGCCGATTTCGAGAACTCCACGCGGGTGTTCATGGAAGCGCTGAACGTCGACGAAGGCGTCGGCCAGCTGCTGGCGTCGGAAGGCTTTACCTCGGTCGAGGAACTCGCGCTGGTCGACGCCAAGGAACTGGCCGGCATCGAAGGCTTCGACGAAGAAACCGCCAACGAGCTGCAGAGCCGGGCGAGAGAATATCTGGAACAGCTCGAAACGGAGCTGGAAAACAAGCGCAAGGAGCTCGGCGTGGATGATGCTTTGAAGACGGTGCCCGGCGTGACCTCGAAGATGCTGGTCAAGTTCGGCGAGAACGACATCAAGTCCGTGGAGGATCTGGCGGGCTGTGCGACCGACGACCTGGTCGGCTGGACCGAGCGCAAGGAAGGCGGCGAGCCGACCAAGTTTCCCGGCATTCTCGACGCCAACGAGATCTCGCGCGACGATGCCGAGCGCATGATCATGCAGGCCCGCGTCATTGCCGGCTGGATCACCGAGGCCGAACTCGCCAAGCAACCCGAAGCGGCCGAGACCACCGAAGACCAGACGGCGTAATGCGGGTGTTCCGCAAAACCGAAAATCTTTTCTGCGCGCCGACCGTGCGCAGATGACCGGAGCCACTAAACAGGCATGCTCGCTTTGGCTGACCCCGATCTCGACCATGGGCCGCGGACCGACAAGTCCGCGACCATGCGGATGTGCGCGGTCAGCCGCGAGGTGCGCCCGATCGACGAGCTGATCCGGTTTGTGGTCGCCCCGTCGGGCGAAGTCATCCCCGATTTGAAGCGCAAGCTGCCCGGCCGCGGCCTGTGGGTCCAGGCCTCGCGCCGGACCGTTGCGGAAGCGGTACGGCGTCACCAATTTAAGCGAGGGTTCAAGCGCGACGTTCGGGTCGCTGCGACCCTTCCCGCCGATACCGAGGCCCTGCTGGAACGAAGCTGCACCGAGGCGCTGGCCATGGCGGCCAAGGCCGGTCAGGTCATTTCCGGCTTTGCCAAGGTCGAGGGCCTGCTCGAACAGGGCAGGGCCGGAGCCCTGATTCACGCTTCCGACGGGGCGGCCGACGGAATCCGCAAATTGGACGCTATCGCCGGGCAAAGGACCGGAAATATCGGTGAATCGCGGGGTTTACCGATCGTTACCGCTTTAACCTCGGCACAATTGGATTTGGCACTGGGCCGGTCAAATGTGATACATGCTGCGCTGCTCGCGGGCCCGGCGAGCAAAACGTTCCTGTCGCGCTGCCAGATCCTGGTTCGATACCGGATGGACGACGACGACAAGACCG
>DATFUB010000047.1:0-2598 GCA_035261225.1 Sphingomicrobium sp. | reverse complement strand
GCGAAGTGATCGGCGGCCAGATGCGTGGTGCTTCCGGGTCCGGCCGACGCGTAGTTCATCGTTCCCGGATTCGCCTTGGCGAGCGCGATGAAATCGCGCAGGTCCTTCACCGGGAGCACGCCGGGCACGACCAGCAGCTGCGGAGCGCCGGCGACGTTGAAAACCGGAACGATGTCGTTGAGAGGATCGAACGGCAGCGAGCCGTACAAAAACGGCGTGATCACGACGTTTCCGCCGGCGACGAGCAGCAGCGTGTAACCGTCGGGCGCCGATTTCGCCACGTGCTCGATCGCGAGATTGCCGGTCGCGCCCGCCTTGTTCTCGACCACGACCTGCGCTCCGAGCCGGGCGGTGAGGCCTTCGGCGGACATGCGCGCGAGATAGTCGGTGATGCCGCCGGGGGCGGTGCCCGCCACCAGGCGGATCGTCCTCGCCGGATACCCCGGGGATTGCGCGAGAGCGGCGCCGAAGAACAGCGCGCCGACGAGAAGCGTGGTGAACCGGACTGGGCCGATCGGATCATCTTTCATGGCGCGGTAAAGCGGAACAGTTTTCCGGCAACGGTAGCACAGGTTTTCGCGTCGAGGCCGCGCCGTTGAACTTCCCGGGCGCCGGGAGTAGCATTGATCGCACAGCGTGATACTCCAAGCGCGACAAGGGAGACTTCTCCGTCACTTTGATGCGAAAGGAGTGCTTATGTGCTACGAGTTCGACGAGATGGTCCGGAAAGCGCGCGCGGCCGAGGAAGTGCGCTGAAAAAAGCTGGCTGACGACCGCAAGGACAAACTCTCCGCGCCCGCGAAGCCCGTCGCCCCCCAAGAGAAGACCCGGGAACCCGTTCCGGCCTGAAGTCGCCGCCATTCCACAAGAACCCCGCCGTCCTGGTTAAGGCGGCGGGTTCTTGTCGTTAGTGAGTCGCGACGCTGGTGACGGTTTCCCGGATGAAGTGAAGCAGATCCTCTTCCGCAAGCGCCGGACGGCACAGCCAGCCTTGGAACTCGTCGCAGCCCTCTTCGCGCAGCACGTCGAACTGTTCCTTCAACTCGACGCCTTCGGCAATCACGTTCATGCCCAGGCTGTGCGCCATGGCGATGACCGCTCGCGTAATGGCCACGTCGTCGCTCGAGTGCGCGAGGTCGCGCACGAAGCTCCTGTCCACCTTCAGGTTGTTGATCGGGAAGCGCTTCAGATATCCGAGCGAGGAATATCCGGTGCCGAAGTCATCGATGGCGAGACGAACACCCATCCGGCGCAGAGCCTCCAGTTTCATCACCACTTTGTCCGGGTCCTGCATCACCACGCTCTCGGTGATCTCCAGTTCCAGATACTTCGGATCGAATCCGGTGGATTTCAGGATCGCGGCGAGCTGGGGCACGAGATCCTGCTGGCGAAACTGAGTCGCTGACAGGTTGACGGCGATCGGAAATCGCGGCAGGTCGAGGCTTTGCCAAGCCTTGCCGCGTTCGCACACCTCGCGCAGCGTCCACAGACCGATCGGCACGATCAGTCCGGTTGCCTCCGCAAGCGGTATGAATCTATCCGGCGGTATGAGCCCGCGCTCCGGATGCTGCCAGCGCAGCAGCGCCTCGACGCCGGTGATGGTGCCGGTGGTGATGTCGATCTTGGGCTGGTAGTGGATGCGAAACTCGCCGCGCTCGAGTCCGTGCCGCAGTCCGGCTTCCAGCGCGAGCTTCTCCAAAGTGTAGGTGTGGATTTCCGACGAATAGAAGCAATAGTTGTTGCGGCCCATTTCCTTGGCGCGGTACATGGCGATGTCGGCGTTGGCGAACAGCGTCTTCGCATCGCGCCCGTCCGCCGGGGCCGTGCAGATCCCGATACTCACCGACAGGCCGATCTCGCGGCCGTCGATCGAGCCGAGGTCGGCCACGGAGGCGAGCAACTTGCGTGCGATCTCCGTCAAATTGGAACCCTCGCCGAACTCCTCCAGCAGGACCACGAATTCGTCGCCGCCCAGGCGCGCGAGGATATCGCTCTCGCGCACGCAACCGAGCAAGCGCTTGGCGGTTTCCTGGAGCACCCGGTCGCCGAACTGGTGGCCGAGGGTATCGTTGATCACCTTGAACCGGTCGAGGTCCAGCACGAAAAGCGCCGCCGGCCGCCGGTGCCGCTCGACTCTGGCAAGTGCGTGGTGGAGTTCCTCGTTGAACAGAACGCGGTTGGACAGGCCGGTAAGATGGTCGTGCGTGGCAATCTGCCGCACCGAAGCGAGCGCCTCGCTCAGCTCATCGTTGCTGCGGCGCAATCGCGCCCGCAATTCGCTGATCCTGCCCCCGACCACGCCGAAAAAGGGAAGAAACGCCGCCATCCCCGCCCACTGGAACCACTCGACGTAGACGTTGACAGTTTCCGGCTTGAAATACATCAGCAGGTTGATCACGAGTGCGTAGCCGGCGAGAATCATCAGGGTAATCCGGACGAATTCGCGAGTGTCGAATCGGAAAGCGCCGAACAGGAGCACGACCAGGCACATGATGAGCGCGAACGCGCGACCCTGGTTGAAGCAGTACGCCGCCACCAACAGGACACCGTTGGCGATGAGGATCTGCTGCCAGATCAGGCTGGGATCGCGAAAGCGCA
>DATFUB010000046.1:0-20665 GCA_035261225.1 Sphingomicrobium sp. | reverse complement strand
CGCGGCCGCGTTCATGCACCAGTTCGGCCTGTCGACGGCGCTGGGCGCGTTCGTTGCCGGCGTCGTCCTCGCCGAATCGCCTTACCGGCACGAGCTCGAAGCCGATGTCGAGCCATTCCGCTCGATCCTGCTCGGATTGTTCTTCCTCTCGGTTGGGATGTTGCTCGACCTAGGGCTCATCGTGTCGCGCCCGCTGCTCGTGGTCGGCCTGGCGCTAGCCGTCATCGCCACCAAGACCGTTCTTATTACCCTGCTCAGCCGCATCTTTCATTGTTCCTGGACGCGCAGCTTCCGGCTTGGCTTGCTGCTGAGCCAAGCTGGCGAGTTCGGCTTCGTACTGTTTGCGTTGGCCGCGTCCGCGCAACTGATTCTGCCGGAAGCCGCGTCGTTATTTGGCGCGGTCGTCACTTTGTCGATGGCCGCAACGCCATTCCTGATGCGGCTGACCGACGTACTTGAAAGGCGCGAGGAGCGCAGCGCCGAGGGCCTCGAGGGGCCCGAGCTTTCCCCCGAGACCAGCGCGATCGTGGTTGGTTACGGACGGTTCGGCCAGACAGTGGCCCAAATGATGCAGGCGAAGTCGGTCGGGGTCACGATCATCGACAAAAGCCCGACTCAAATCGAGTTTGTCGGCGAGTTCGGGGCCAAGGTCTATTACGGCGATGGGTTGCGTCTAGACCTGTTGCGTACCGCTGGCGCGGACACCGCCCGGGTCATTGCCTTGTGCAATAACAATGCGGGCGGGGAGATGACCCGGGCGGCCGTCCAGGCCGTGCTCGAAGCATTCCCGCAGGCCGCAGTGATGGTTCGGGCATATGATCGACTCCATTTGATCGAGCTTGACGGTCTCGACCTGGCGTTCGCGGAGCGTGAGCTGTTCGAGAGCGCAGTGGCGATGGGCCGGGCGGCGCTACGGGCCAGCGGCATCGAGCCCGGCGAGATCAATCGCGTCGAACGTGCATACAGGATGCGCGACTGCGAGCGGCTCGAACTGCAAAGCTCGACCGGTGACATCCATGCGGGCCTGGACCGGGCCTTTGGCGACGACCGTTCATTGCCGGACGACGAGGAGCGCGCCCCGGCCTAAGCGCTTTTCGCGATATGCGTTTCGAGCGCCTCGACGATTGCGTCCACGACCTCCTTGTGGGCGCCTTCGCCACTCTTCACGTGGATGTGCGCCTCGGCATAGGCGTCTCGTTCGGTCCTAGCGATCCGCTCGAGCGTGTCCTTGCGGTCGCCGTTCTTGAGCAGCGGGCGGGTGTCGCGGCGTCCGGTGCGTTCGGCGAGCACATCGACCGGCGCGTCGAGCCAGACGGTGATCGCCTGGTCGTTGAGCAGCTTACGAGTTCGCGGGTCGACGAACACCCCGCCGCCGGTCGCGATCACTCGCACCTGCCCATCAATCAGCCGCGCCACCAGTCGGCGCTCACCGTCGCGATAATCGTGCTCCCCATAACGCTCGAAAAGCTCGCCGGCAGGCAGCCCGACGGCATCCTCGATCGCCGAATCGCTGTCGATGAAGGCAAGCCCCAGCCGCCGCGCGAGCCGACGGCCGACGGTCGACTTTCCCACTCCCATCAACCCCACCAGCACGACCGGCCGGTCGAGGCGTTTGATCGATTCACTCACCGGAGGGGCTATACAGCGGCTTTCAGCCTCGGCAAAAGCGCGGCCATGCCCAGAATTGCAGTTTTGATTGTCGTCGTCGTGCTGGCTATCGGCGCGCTCGTGTTCCTTTCGACCTCGGTCAAGGAACAGCCCACCAAGACCATCGAAGTCGACGTGCCGACCGGCAATGCACACTAAATCATTGCTATTTGCCGGGGCGGCGCTGGCGCTGGGTATCCCGGCGTTGGCCCAACAGGCGGGGCAGCCGTTACCCGGGCCAACGCAAACGCTCGCCAATAATGTCGCGACATCGCCAACGTCCGAGCTGTCGTCTGGACTGGGCGAAAGCGAAACCAGCGTCGAACAACTGACCGCCGATCAGCTCGGGCCGCCTCTGCCGCCGGTCGAATATCCGTCGCACGCGCGGCGCGACCCATGGGTCGTCGGCCGGATCGACGCCGCGGCGGCGGGCCTGGGTGCCGAACCATGGGGAACGGCGAGCGGTACCTTCCTGTCGAGCCTGATGCGGCGGATGGATACGCCGATCGCGTCGCGCTGGGCGCATATCGTGTTGCGCAATGCACTGCTGGCGAGGGTGCGTGCGCCGCGCGGCGTCAATCCCGTCGACTGGGTGGCGGAACGATCGTGGCTGCTCCTGCGCCTGGGCGAAGCCGATGCCGCCCGGCTGCTGGTTGCGGACGTCGATAGCGACCGCTTCACGCCCAAGATGGTTCAGGTCGGGGTGCAAAGCGCGCTCGCCAATGGCGATCCGCCGGCGTTGTGCCCGATCGAACAGGGCATCCGCAAATATGACCCGCGCGTCCACGCCTTGGTCAGCGCGATGTGCGCATCCCTGTCGGGCGAGCCGGAAAGCGCCTCGGCGCAGATCGACGACGCCCGCCGGCACGGCCGGATCGGCGGGATCGACTTGACGCTCGCCGAGAAAGTGGTCGGCGCGGGGGCCGACACCGGCCGCGCCGTCAATATTGAATGGGACCCAGTTGACAGGTTGACCGCGTGGCGGTTCGGTCTCGCCACTGCCACGGGCATGAAAGTGCCGGATCGGCTGATCAACGCGGCGTCGCCGCAATTGCGCGCCTTCCAGGCCCGGTCGCCATTGTTTTCTGCCGCGGACAGGCTGAAGTCGGCCGAGATCGCCACCGGCCTCGGGGTGTTTTCCTCACAATCGATGATCGATCTCTATTCGGCGATCTATGACGCGACCGATCCCAGCGACCTCTCGCAGACCGACGCCTGGCAGGTGCGGCAGGCGTTCGTCGGCAAGGACCGCGACGCGCGGGTCGCGGCAATCCGGCGGTTGCTCGACGCGGCCAAGGACCCGCTGCCGCACGAGGCGAGACGGGCGCTGGTCGGGCGCGCGGCGAGCCTGATCGCGCCGGATCCGGACCTCAAGGCCGACGCGCCCGAACTGATCGCGGCGATGCTCGCGGCCGGATACGATCGCGCCGCCGCGCGATGGATAGGCGCCGTCCGGAGCATGGACGGCGATGCCGCCGATCGCAGCTGGGCGATGCTTGCGCTCGCTGCGCCCGACCCACGCGGGCTCGATCTCGGCGGCAGCCGGGTTGCGAGCTTCGTCAACCGCGACAAGAGCCCTGGTAAGGTGCGCAGCCGCCTGCTCGTTGCCGGGCTCGCCGGGCTTGGCCGGATCGATTCGCGTGAGGCGGATTCGCTCAACCGCCGCTTCGCCCTCGGGATCGGGCGACAGACGAGCTGGACGCGGATGATCGACGCCGCCGCCGCTCGCGGCCAGTCGGGCAGCGTGCTGGTGCTGATGGGGGCCGGGTTCCAGACACCGAATTTTGCCGACGTCCCGGGATCGCAGCTCTACCACGCGCTTTCCGCCCTGGTTCGGACTCGCCAGGACTTCACCGCCCGGATGATCGCCGCCGAGGCGCTCGCCCGGACGTGACCCCCGACGATCAGGCGCTGGTCGACCGTTTCCTCGACATGATGGCCGCCGAAGCCGGGGCGTCCCGCCACACGCTTGCGGCCTACCGCAGCGATCTCCAACGAGCTGCCGATTCGCTCGGGGAGCCGCTGGGCAGCACGGACGCGGATGCGGTCGGGCGGCTCGGCGGACTGTGGCGCGAACTGGCGCCGGCGACCGTCGCACGGCGCTCGGCCGCGCTACGCCGGTTCTTCGGCTTCCTCGTCGACGAAGGCCTGCGCAAGGACGACCCATCGGCGGCGCTTCCCCGCCCGCGTCTCGAGCGCCCGCTGCCCCGGATCCTCGATGCCGACGAAGTCGCGCGGATGTTCGAACAAGCCGAGGATCGCGCCGCGAGCGGGGAAATCAACGCCGTCCGCAACCTCGCGTTGCTAGAACTGCTCTACGGTTCTGGCCTGCGGGCGAGCGAGCTGGTGACTCTTCCCCGCGGGGCGCTGCGCAAGGGGCAGCCGTTCCTGATCCTGCGCGGCAAGGGCGGCAAGGAACGGCTCGTGCCGATTTCTTCGCGAGCCGAAGCGGCGGTCGAGCGCTGGCTCGAGCATGTCACGGGTGCGAGCGCGTGGCTGTTCCCCGGCGGCAAAGCGCATCTGAGCCGCGTGCGCCTGTTCCAGATTGTCCGGCAGATGGCGGCGGACGCCGGCATTTCGCCCGATCGGATCAGCCCGCACGTCCTGCGCCATGCCTTCGCAACGCACCTGCTGTCGGGCGGCGCGGACCTGCGCGTGCTTCAGTCGCTGCTCGGCCATGCCGACATCGCAACCACCCAGATTTACACTCATGTCGACAGTGCCCGGTTGGTCGAGTTGGTCAACAGCCGTCACCCCCTCGCTACTCGCGGTCGTTGACGCGCTGGCCGCGTTCGTCCTACCCGCGCCCTCGAAACATGCTCACATATCTCGATTTTGAAAAGCCGATCGCCGAGCTGGAGACCCGCGTCGCCGAGTTGCGCGAGACCGCGAGCAACGGTCCCGTCGACATCGACGCCGAGGTCGAAAAGCTCGAGACCAAGGCGGCGAAGCTGCTTCGCGACACCTATGCGAAGCTAACTCCGTGGCAGAAGACGCAAGTAGCGCGGCATCCCGAACGGCCCCACTTCAAGGATTATGTGGCCGGCCTGGCCGAGGATTTCGTGCCGCTGGCCGGCGACCGCGCCTTCGGCGACGACCCTGCGATCATCGGCGGACTGGCGCGGATCGATGGACGGCGAGTGATGCTGATCGGCCATGAGAAGGGCGACGACACCGCGTCACGGCTCAAGCACAATTTCGGAATGGCCAAGCCCGAAGGCTATCGCAAGGCGATCCGCCTGATGCAGCTCGCCGACCGGTTCGGAGTTCCGGTCGTCACTTTGGTCGACACGCCGGGAGCGTTCCCCGGAGTCGAGGCGGAAGAGCGCGGGCAGGCCGAAGCCATCGCCCGCTCGACCGAGCAATGCCTGGCGCTCAAAGTGCCGATGATCGCGGTGATCGTCGGTGAGGGCGGCTCCGGCGGCGCGGTCGCGATCGCCGCCGCCAACCGGGTCCTGATGTTCGAACATGCGATCTATTCGGTGATCTCGCCCGAAGGCTGCGCTTCGATCCTGTGGCGCACCGGCGACAAGGCTGCCGAAGCCGCCGACGCGATGAAGATCACTGCCGTCGACCTTCACGGGCTCGGCGTGATCGATCGCGTCATCCCCGAGCCCCTCGGCGGCGCCCAGCGCGACCCCGATGCGGCGATCGGGGCGCTCAAGGGCGCGATCGTCGAAGAGCTGGACGGCTGCGGAGTCCTCGGCCCCGACGAGATCCTCGCCCAGCGCCGCGCCAAGTTCCTCGCCATCGGCTGAGGAACCCGAGCCAGTCATCCCCCGTTCAAAACCGCGGCGGATATTCGCGGGAAACGGAGAGGCACGGATGCGAAGACCCATTTTGTTGCTTGCCGCGGGCGCCATTGCGCTCAGCCCCGCGGCGGCCCAGGCGCCACGTTACCTCAACCCGCGCGACGTCGCCGACGCGCAGCGCCAGCACGCCGCGATGGTGCAGGAATTCGGTGGGGCCGAGACCGGTCCGCGTGCCGCTTATGTCCAATCGGTCGGCGAGCGCGTCGGGAGTTTCTCGGGTATCGCCAGCCCGGGCCAGACGCTGCATTACACGTTGCTCAACTCGCCGGTCGAAAACGCGCTCTCGGTGCCCGGCGGTTACGTTTACATCACGCGGCAGCTGATGACCTTGATGGACGACGAGTCGCAGCTCGCTTTCGCGCTCGGTCATGAAACCGGTCACATCGCGGCCAATCATGCGCACGTCCGCGAGCAATATGCGCAGCGCGGCGATATTTTCGGGGTCCTTGGCCAGATTGTCGGCGCGGTGTTTGGCGTTGGCGGCATCGGCAGCATGATTTCCCAGCAGGCCGAGCTTCGGACGCTGAGCTTCTCGCGCGATCAGGAATATCAAGCCGACAGCCTTGGGCTCCGCTACATGACGGCGGCCGGTTACAATCCTGCCGGAGGTCCCGGAATCCTTGCCGCGCTGGCCCGTTCGAGCGCGCTCGAAGCGCGCGTACAGGGGCGGACCAATCGCCAGACGCCGGAATGGGCGAGCACTCACCCGCTCAGCGAGAACCGCTCGCTGCGGGCGCTTCAAGAAGCGCGCGCGACCGGCAGGCTCGGCCAGGGAATCCTCAACCGCGACGTGTTCCTGGCGCAATTGAACGGCGTCTACGTCGACGACGATCCGGCGCAAGGCGTGATCGAAGGCCGCACCTTCACCCACCCCGATTTGCGCATCCAATTCGCCGTTCCGCCGGGTTATTTGATGTCGAACGGGACGACCGCGGTGACGATCAAGGGCTCCGCGGGGCAGGCGCAATTTTCCGGCGGGCGTTACACGGGAAGCCTCGAAGATTACATTCTGTTGGTGATCCGCCAGCTGACCGGCGGACAGATGCAGTTCGCGGTCCCGCCGCCGCAGCGAACAGCGATCAACGGGATGCCGGCGGCGATCACCACGGCTCGCGTCAATGGCCGGTCAGGCCCCGTCGATGTCAGCGTCGTCGCCTACCAATGGGATCGAGACCGGGTTTATCATTTCGTGATGGTGACCCAGGGCGGGGCCCAACTCGGTCCGTTCGGTCAAATGATCGGATCGCTGAGGCGGATCAGCCCGGCCGAGGCGGCGGCGATCCGACCGCGGATTATCGATGTCGTGACGGTCAGGCCGGGCGACAGCGTGCAGACGCTGGCGAGCCGGATGGCCTACCGCGACTTCCAACTCGACCGCTTTCTCGCGCTGAACGGCCTGGCCGCCAACACCAGGCTGGCGGCCGGTCAAAAAGTGAAACTCGTGGTCTACGGCCGCCGAAGCTGAGTCGGCCCCCGATTACATGCTAGTCTGAACGTTAGTGCTGATCTTCGTCCACATGCCGCCGACGCCACCGCCAAGGCTGCCGAGCGCACCCATGATGGCGACCCCAATGAGGGCGACAATCAGGCCATATTCAATTGCAGTCGCACCGCGCTCGTCGCGGCGAACCCTGCGAAAGTTCTTTCGGATAGCATTCACGCCACCCTCCTCTGGTCCACGTCCACGCGACAGTTCTAGCCAGTTTGGAGTTAACAACTTCTGTTGGGGATATCGTTAACGTCGGCTCATCCCTGTGCGGGATCGGGCGGCGTCCAGGCGGCGAAATGGAGAATTTCGAAGGTTTCGGTGGTTCGATCGCCTTGCCGAGCGGAACCGAAAGCCCGCGCCGCCGCATGCCATTCCACCCTCGACAAGGGCCGGCGCGAGCGTTGGGTGAGGATGTTGGTCGATCCCATGGACCGCAAGTCGTCGACGAGCCGCGCCAATGTCTCATAGGAAACCTGGACCCGATCGACGTCCACGACCGGCATGGTCAGCTCGGCGGCAGAGAGCAAAGTGGCGAGCGCGCCCGGCTCGATCCGGGGATGGACGTGGGGAGCCGCTTCGCCGCGCACCGAGTCTGCCGCGCGCATCGCCGCGCGCAACTGAGGTAAGGTTTCGCCGCCCGCCATCGCTCCGAGGAAAAAGGCGTTAGCACGGAGCGTGAAGCGGATTCTCGCCAGGGCCTGCGGCAGGTCGTTGACGGTATCGAGTGTGCCGACCGCAACGCACAAGTCATAGCCGCCCTGTTCGGCGATAAGTTTGTCTTCGATAATCTCCTCGCCGCCGGCGGCCTGAGCGAAGGACGGGCCCGGATCGAGCACGTCGACATTGTCGGTGAATTCGCGCAGCCGCTCGATCCAGCCGGCGTCAGGGCAGCCGATTAGCAGCGCGGACCGATAGCGCCGGCGGATCAATCCGATCCGGTCGAGGCAATCGGCGAATGCCCGTTCGAACAGGAACAACTCGGGGCCGCGGCGAAACGCGCGGTCCCGGCGCAGCGCGCGCAGCTTCATATCGAATAATTCCAGCGGCATGACAGTGCTTGTGCGCTGCCGCCGCCTGCGCGACAAGCGTCGGGACATGCTGGGGCGAACGCTTCGAACTTGCGCACGCTGGGCGCTCGATTTCGCGCTTCCGCCCCGCTGCGCCGGTTGCGGCGTGGTGGTGTCCGACGTGCACAGTTTCTGTTCCGACTGCTGGAAGCGCGTCGAATTTCTTGGGCTGGGCGGCTGCCAGACCTGCGGAGTGCCGCTCCAGGCGACCGACATCGACATTTGCGCGGCATGCCTCGCCCGACCCCCGCGGATTGCCCGGACGCGCGCCGCGGTCGCTTATGACGAATTGTCGCGAAGCGTCGCCATCCGCCTCAAATACGGCCGCAAGGTCGCCGCCGCGAAGACCATGGCGCGGTACATGCTGCCGCTGGTCGCCGAGGGCGGCGAAGAGCGGCTGCTGATTCCGGTCCCGCTGCACCGCACCCGGCTGTGGTGGCACGGGTTTAACCAGTCGGTGCTGGTTGCACGGGAGTTGTCGAAAGGGCTCGGCGTCGGCACAGATCCATTCGCTTTGCGGAGGGTGCGCCGGACTCCACCGCTCAAGGGCATGAGCGCGCTGCAACGGCGCAAGGCCGTCGCCGGCGCCTTCCGCGTGCGCGACAAAGCGGCGATCGCGGGCAAGACGATTATCCTGATCGACGACGTTCTGACGACCGGCAGTACGGCGGAAGCCTGTGCGCGAGTTTTGAAGCGCGCCGGCGCCGCCCGCGTCGAACTGGTCAGCTGGGCGCGCGTGGTGCGCCCCGCGCAGTTGATGCGTTGAACAGAAGCTCTAGATAAGGATCGACCAGAGGTTGCGAACGTGAAGCGCGTTGAAATTTACACCAAGACCTTTTGCGGCTTCTGCTGGCGGGCCAAGCATCTGCTCGACGGCAAGGGGATCGAATATCGTGAAATCTCGCTCGATTTTGGGGGCGAGGCCAAGACCGAGATGATCCAGCGCGCCAACGGCCGGACGACGGTGCCGCAGATCTTCATCGACGACCGCCACGTCGGCGGCTGCACCGAACTGGTCGCGCTCGACCGCGAAGGCAAGCTCGACGAGTTGCTAGCCGCATGACCCGGATCGCGCTGTTCCAGTCGAACACCGGCATCGACCCCGCGGCTAACGCCGAGACGTTGGTGCGTGCGATCAGCGAGGCGGCGAGAGGCAGCGCGACGATCTTGTTCACTCCGGAAATGTCAGGGTTGCTAGATCGCAATTCCGAGCGGGCGTCGGCAAACCTGCGGAACGAGGAAGACGATAAGGTTCTTGCCGCGTGCCGGGCGGCGGCCAAGGACCATGATATCTGGGTCCATCTCGGCTCGCTCGCGATCCTCGCCGACGACGGCAAGGTCGCCAACCGCGGCTTCGTTATCGATCGCACCGGCCGGGTGCAGGCGCGCTACGACAAGATCCATCTGTTCGACGTCGATTTGCCGACCGGTGAGAGCTGGCGCGAATCTGCGGTCTATCGCGCGGGCGACACGTCGGTGGTCGTGAACGGGACGCCGGTGGGTAAGCTCGGCCTGACGATCTGCTACGACCTGCGCTTCCCGATGCTGTTCGCGCGCATCGCCGAGGCCGACGCCGACGTGATCGCGGTCCCGGCCGCGTTTACCGTGCCGACCGGCAAAGCTCATTGGCACACTTTGCTGCGCGCGCGGGCGATCGAGGCGGGCCTCTTCGTCGTCGCCGCGGCTCAGGTTGGCCACCACGAAGACGGCCGCAACACCTTCGGCCATTCGCTTGTGGTCGATCCGTGGGGCGAGGTACTGCTCGACATGGGCGAAGAACGCGGCGTTGGTTTCGCCGACATCGATCTGTCGCGCATTTCCGACGTCCGCTCGCGAATCCCGGCGGTCAACCACCGCCGCCCGATCCCCGATGTAGTGTCGCAATGATCGTGTTCGACCTTCACTGCCGCGATGGCGGCGAGACGTTCGAGGCCTGGTTCCGGTCGAACGCCGATTATGACGAGCAGCGCCAAGCGGGGTTGGTTCAGTGCCCCTATTGTCAGTCGGAGAATGTCGCCAAGGCGCCGATGGCCCCGAGCGTGCCGCGTAAATCGGCCGACAGCCCACTCGCCAAAGTCGCGGCCCTGCAGGCCGAAATGCTCAAGGATTCGCGCTGGGTCGGCAATGAGTTCACCGATACCGCTCGTGCCATGCACAGCGGCGAAATCGAGCCGGCGCTGGTCCACGGCAGCGCGACGCTGGCCCAGGCCAAGTCGCTCGCCGACGACGGTGTGCCGGTGGCGCCGCTGCCGTTGCCAGTGGTCCCGCCGACCCAAGTCAATTGATTGCCGCGCGGCGAGACCCTATTCGTCCGGGCGGGCCGACCCCGTAGCTCAGCAGGATAGAGCATCAGATTCCTAATCTGAGGGCCACAGGTTCGAATCCTGTCGGGGTCACCACAACTCGGATTGGGACGATGGCAGAAGAGCGGCAGAACATCTCGAATCAAACTTCACCGGCGTTGCAGCGCTTGTTCACCGACCACCCGAGATCGTTGGGCATGAGCTGGGCGGCCCACGGCGCCGGAGCCTTCAAGATCGGCGCGGAGCTGATCGGCGCAGGCTGCGCGGCGATCGTCCACGCTGCCGTACCCGGCTGGTTCACCGAGACTGCGGGGCGCACCGTCACGCGCATCTACGACCATATTCAGAGCCGCAAAGCGGGCGCGGAAAACCCGACCGACTGGCCCGATTATGAAATCTGACGGGCGGCTGCCCGTTGCCATCGTTGGCGGAGGCTTTTCCGGAACGATTCTTGCCGCGCAGCTGGCCCGTCGCGGCGTAAGTTCGGTGCTGATCGACGGCAGCGGACGATTGGGTCGCGGCGTGGCCTTTTCGACGCGCGAACCCGCCCATCTGCTCAATGTTCGCGCCGAAGGGATGAGCGCCTGGGCAGGCGAGCCCGACCATTTCGCGCGTCTATTCGAGGCGGAAGGTGGCGACCGGCGCGGGTTTGCCGAGCGCCGGCTATTCGGCCGGTATCTCGGAGAAATTCTCGACGAGGCGGTGGCCAGCGGGAAGACCCGGACAGTCGATGCAGTTGCGTGTCGCGCGGCCCGCTGTGGCAACGGTTGGCAGGTCGTGCTCGATAATGGTGAACGGATCGACGCCGACGCACTGGCGATCGCCGTCGGCAACCAGGAGCCCGAAGCGCTGAGCGCTTTCACCGGCGTCGGTGACCGCTTCATCCGCAACCCATGGGGCACCGATTCCCATGGCGCAGTCGCGGAACTCGCCGAGACGGGCGGGGCTGCGTTGCTGGTTGGAACCGGCCTGACGATGATCGATCTCGTGCTGTCGCTCGACGCGGCAGGCCACCACGGCCGGATCGTGGCGCTGTCGCGGCGTGGACTGATTCCCCGTTCGCATGCGGATTTCAAGCCCGCTCCGGTCGAGCTAGACGACCTGCCTCAAGGAAGTTTGCGCGACCTGTGGCGCTGGTTGCGCCGGCGCGGCGCTGAAGTCGGCTGGCGCGCCGCGATCGACAGCCTGCGCCCGTACAGCCAGCGCTTGTGGGCGGGGCTTGCCGGTGAACAGCAGCGCCAGTTCCTGCGCCACGCGCGTCCCTGGTGGGACGTCCACCGCCATCGCATCGCGCCCGAGGTCGCGCGGCTGCTCGCGCAGATGATCGCCGATGGGCGGCTGGAGGTCGTGGCCGGACGCATCGTCTCCGCGCACGAGAGCGACGATGCGCTTGAGGTCGAATTCCGCCGGCGCGGGGCGAGCGCTCCCCAGCTGCTGAACGTCGCTTACGCTTTCAACTGCACCGGGCCGCTGCACTCGATCGCCCGGACCGTGGACCCGCTGCTGCGGAGCCTGCTCGATTCCGGCCAGATTCATCCCGATCATCTCGGCATCGGGGTCGAGGTCGACGACCAGTCGCGAGCCGGTGAGCGTTTGTGGGCGCTCGGACCCCTGACCAAAGGGCGCTATTGGGAAATCATCGCGGTACCCGATATTCGCGAGCAGGCGGCGGCGGTCGCCGAAGATATTTCGCGGGAGTTGGAGGCATGAACCCACCGTTCGAACATGGCGAGCCCGAGGACGGCGACCTGGTCGAATCCGCGCCGCCCTGCGACATCCCGGGCGACGTCAGCGAGGCCGTACGGACGCTGATCCGCTGGACCGGCGATGATCCGGACCGCGAAGGGCTGCGCGACACGCCGCGACGGGTCGCGCGCGCGTGGCGCGAATATGCGCGCGGCTATGCCGAGGACCCGTCAGTTCACCTCAAGCGCACCTTCGAGGAAGTCGGCGGCTACGACGAGATCGTCATATTGAAGGACATCCCGTTCCAGTCCCATTGCGAGCATCACATGGCGCCGATCATCGGCACCGCGTCGATCGCTTATCTGCCGCGCGACAAGGTCGTTGGGATCAGCAAGCTCGCCCGCGTGCTCCACGGTTTCGCCCGCCGCTTGCAGGTGCAGGAGCGGCTGACGGCGCAAGTCGCCGACACGATCTGGGAGCATCTCCAGCCCAAGGGCGTCGCGGTAGTGATCGAGGCGACCCATGCCTGCATGACCGCGCGGGGGGTCAACACGCCGGGCGTGATCATGACGACGAGCCGGATGATGGGCACATTTCGCGAAGATGAGCGCAGCCGCCGCGAAGTGCTCGCGCTGATGGGCCGCTAGGGATCATCCCGGAGGCGGATAGCTAGGCGCCCACTCCCGGCAGTTTCGCCGCAATGCCCGCCCAGCTGTTGGTATAAATGAGTGTAAGCGGCACGATCGCGACCGCCAGGCCAGTCACGAACCCGGTCCAGGTCGCTGGGTGAATCTTGCCGGTGGTCCGGCGATCCCACAGGAATAGCGGCGCGAACAACAGCACGATCCCGGCCAGCAGCTGAATCGTGAAGGCCCAGAAAGTCGGCGGCGCGAGCGGGATGCGGGAAAATCCTGGCCCGGCGACGAACAGGATGGAAGCGCTGAGCATCAGCCGTTTGTGCCATTGCGCCTCGCGCCGGCGCCGCCACGCGTCGTAGATCAGGAAGGCGAAGGCGGGGATGACGGCGAGCGGTATCGCGGTCCAGTTGAGTGCATCGGTGAAAGGCGGATGGCTTTCGCGCGCGACGGCCCAGACGGCGGTCAGGTACATCACGGGCACGAGTGCGATCGCGAGCAACATCGCCGCCTTGCCAAGTTTCATGTGGACCTCGGTCCGACGCGTCGAGATGAGCTGCGTCTGGATGATCAGCAGCGCCATCCACAACGTGAACATCAGCCCGTGAAACAGCACCGCCGGCGGCAGGGTCGGGTTCGGCCGCGGGTAGGGCGGAACGACCCCCTTCAGATAGAAGCTCGGTGCGAATCCGATGAACACCACAACGACCAGCAGGATCGCCATGCGCGAGTAGAATTTCCGTTCAGCTGCCTTGCGATTGGTCACCGGCTCGACAATCGTCGCCATTGAGCTTCCCCCCAGAAGTCGAATGATCGGCGACGCTAGCCGAATTTGCTTCGGAGGCAAGTGGCGCCGGGGTGCTGGCGCGCGGGTCGGGGAATGATAAAGGGACGAACTACTTTCGAAGGGGATTCCCATGCGCCCGTTGAAGCTCGCCGCTCTACTCCTTCTGGTTTCCTCGCCATTGGTTGCAAAGCCCGCGCCACCGCCGACCGTGAATCTCGCGTCGGCAGTCGCCGCCCCGACCCGAACCGCCGACAATGTGAAGCTGGATGAATCGCGCAAGCCGGCCGAGCTCCTGGCTTTCCTGGGGCTGGCCCGCGGGATGCAGGTCCTCGACCTGTTCGGCGCAAACAAATATTGGGCTGAGATCACCGCGCCCGCGATCGGGTCCAAGGGCCACGTTACCGTGTGGCAGCCGACCCAGTTCCTCAACGACAAGCGCAAGGCGGACTTCGACGCCTTCGCTGTCCAGGCCAAGAACGTCAGCCTGATCTCGAGCCCGTTCGAGGCTCCAAACCTACCGAAGAACGCGTTCAACTTCGCGCTGATCAACCTCGATTATCACGACGTCTATTGGGAAAATGCCGAGCGCAAGATCCCGCGGATGGACCCCAATGCGTGGCTCAAGACGCTCTACGCGGCGATGAAGCCGGGTGGGATTGTAGGCGTCGTCGACCATATTGCTCTACCCAACGCGGATACTCGTGCGACGGTCGAGAAGCTCCACCGCATCGATCCCGACGTGATCAAGGCCGACTTCAAGCGCGCGGGCTTCCAGCTGGTCGCGAGCAGCGACCTGCTGCGCAATCTGGCCGATGATCACCAGCTGCTGGTGTTCGATCCCAAGATCCGTGGGCATACCGACCGCGCGGTGTTCAAGTTCCGGAAGCCGCGTTGAGCAAGTCTCCAGCTGCCGCCACGAGCAAGGGCGCAGCTCCGAGTTTCAGGGCCTATTACGCATTGGCCGCGCTGGTCGTCGGACTGACCCTTGGCGCATTCGCCGGGAGCTTCTCCGACGCGTTCCGCGAAGGGTCGCTTGGCGTGGCGGGTTTCGTCGGCACCCTGTGGCTCAATGCGCTCAAGATGACCGTCATCCCGTTGGTGGTCGCCCTCCTTGTAGTCGGCATTGCCCAAAGCCGCGAAGCGGCGCTGGGCGGACGCATCGCCGGTCGCTCCGTGCTGTGGATCGTCATCCTGTGCACCATTTCTGCGGTGTTCGGAGCGATCATGACGGTGTTAATCACCGACGCCTTTCCGCTCGCTCGCGGAACGGCAGCAGCGCTCCAGACGGCGCTTGCCGGAGTGGAGCAGAAGGCTGCGGTCCCGCTTCCCGGCATTGCCGATTTCTTCAAGGGCGTCGTCCCGCCGAACGTCTTCGCGGCGGCGACCAATGGCGACGTTCTGCCGCTGGTTGTGTTCTCGGTGTTGTTCGCGCTCGCGCTCGGCAGCATTTCCGAACAGGGCCGCAAAGCGATCGTCACGCTCTTCCAAGCCGTTGGCGATGTCCTTCTCACGATCATTGCCTGGGTGCTGTGGATCGCGCCGCTCGGTGTCTTCGCGCTTGCTTATACGGTCGGATCGGCGGCGGGAGGGTCCGCGTTCGCCGGACTCGGGCATTATGTCGTTGTGATTTCGGTCGTTGGCATTCTTGTCACGCTCCTTGGCTATCCGCTCGGGATCGTCGCCGGACGCATTGGCCCTGGCCGATTCACTCGGGCGATGATTGGGCCCCAGGCGGTCGCCATCTCGACGCGCTCCTCGCTCGCCTCGCTTCCGGCGATGTTGACGGCGGCGAGGTCTATGGGCGTTCACGAGCAGGTCGCCGACGTTGCGCTGCCGATCTCCGTCGCGCTGTTTCGTGCGACCGGACCGGCAATGAACGTCGCCGTTTCCTTCTATGTTGCTCATTGGTTGGGCTATCAGCCGACGTTTGCGCAAATGATCGCTGCGACGGCGGTAGCGGCAGTGATGAGTTACGGTGCAGTCAGCCTTCCCGGCGAGATTACGTTCATCAGCTCGATCGCTCCCATCAACCTCGCACTCGGCGTGCCGATCGCTCCGCTCGCTTTGCTCGTCGCGGTCGAAATGGTGCCGGATATTTTCCGCACCGTCGGCAATGTGACGCTCGACGTGGCGGTGACGACGGCGGTCGATCACTCGACCAAAAACGCGGCCGAACAATGAACGGCGGTCAGCGCCCGGCGATGCTCCGGACGCGATCGGAATAAAGCCGGCCGACCGGCTGTTCGCTGCCATCGCCCAGCCGCGCGATCCACCGCCCCGACGGGTTGCGGGTGAAGCCGGTGATGAAGTCCTTGCGCACGATCGCCGAGCGGTGAAGCCGGACGAATATCTCGGGATCTAACCCTTCTTCCAGCGCCGCCATCGAATGGTGGATCAGCCAACTCCGGCGGGCGACGTGCAGCCGCATATAATCGCGTTCCGCCGACACCCGGTCGATGTCGCGCGCGGCGATCCGCACCAGTCCGGT
Organism: Sphingomicrobium sp.; assembly: GCA_035261225.1. Taxonomy (GTDB): domain Bacteria; phylum Pseudomonadota; class Alphaproteobacteria; order Sphingomonadales; family Sphingomonadaceae; genus Sphingomicrobium. The sequence goes on along the minus strand of DATFUB010000046.1, from coordinate 4,751 downwards.
CAGATCGGACGCCCAGAATTCCTGCAGATGGGGCGACAGGGGCTGGCGTTCGGTCGGCCGGGTCTCGCGCCGTTCGAGATAATCGCGGCCGCGTTCCAGCGCCCGCCGCAGGCGGCCGGGCTCGACCGGCTTCATCAAATAATCGACCGCCTCGACCTCGAATGCAGCGACGGCGAACTGGTCGAACGCGGTGATGAAGATCACGGCGGGTGAGGGGCGCCGTTCGGCCAATGCCCGCGCGACACCGATGCCGTCCTGGCCGGGCATGGCAATGTCGAGCAGCAGCAGGTCCGGCGCCAGCGCTTCGGCCATGCGCACGGTGCTGTCGCCATCGGTCGCGGTGCCGACCAGGTCGATCCCGTCGCATTTGGCGAGCAGCAGTTGCAGGCGTTCCGCGGCGAGTGGCTCGTCGTCGGCGATCAGCACGCGCAGCGGCTGATCAGCCATCTGATCGATCCAGCGGCAGCGTCAACAGCACGCTGTACCCGCCATCGCCGCTCGGGCCGTAGGCGCATTTGGCGAGCGAGCCGAAGCGGGCCGACAGCCGTTGACAGACATTGGCGATGCCGACTCCGGTTCCCGACAAATCGCCATTTTTGGTCTGGGCGGGACGTCCACCGGTGTTGCTCACTTCGATCGTGAACCGGCCCGGGCCGGCCTCGCGCGCAATGATGCTCAATTCGACCTTGTCGCGCGTTTGGGACACGGCGTGCTTGATCGCATTCTCGACGATCGGCTGGAGGATGAGCGCCGGGAGCCGGGCGTTTTCGAGCTCCCCGGGAATATCGAATGCGGCCTTCAGCCGCCGCGGAAAACGGACCTTTTCGATGTCGAGATAGAGCCGCTGCAGCGCGATCTCCTCGGCCAGGCTGATGTCGGCGGTCGCGTCGAGCGTCAGGCTGGAGCGGAAGAACGTCGACAGCTTGAGCACCATCGACTCGGCTTCCTCGGCGCGGCCGGCCATAATCAGCGACGACAGGGAATTGAGCGTGTTGAACAGGAAATGTGGATTGACCTGATAGCGCAGCGCCCGGACCTGCGCGGATTGAGCGGCGTTTTCGGCCGCCGCTGCGCGCCGTTCTGCACCGCGCGCTTCGGCCTGAGCCCGCGTCGCAAGATAGAAGGCGCTCCACGCCAGGAAGAAGAACAGCCACGTGACAGAGACGTCGAGCGCCATGCGAAAGCGCTTCATCGGATCGAAATCGTGCATCTTCGGGAAGGTTAGAACCACCGGCTCTTGCGCGGTGCGTTCGATCCGGATCTGGGAGCCCTTCTCGACGACGGTGAAGCCCTCGCGCGCCTGAAACCGGAACTCTTCTTTGCTCTCGCGCAGATAGTCGTCGATCAGCACGATGGTGCCGCCCATCGCTAGAGCTGCGATCAAGGATGCAACGGTAGCCACGGTGGCCTTCCGCCGGATCGTGCCGCCGAACCCGAACCCAGCGATCGCAAGATAGATCAGGCCTGTCACAACGATCCCGATCCCGATTACGACCAGCTTGTTCACCAGGACGGTCTGCGGATCGGTGCCCAGGAAAGCACGGGCAACGACGGTCAGTGCGTAGAACAGCCAGAATCCGAGGATCGACTTGATTGCGAGCGGCCAATCGCCGAACCGGGTTCGCGCGCCATATTGCGGCATCATAAGCATCGGTATGGTGTTGGCCGAAAGTCGCGCTGGTGCAAACCGCCCGTTGCCCATTTGCAGAACGGTTGCGTCATCCGGTCGAATCCGCTCCTTCCGCAGGCGGCGGAACGGCGGTCGGGTCCGCTCGTTAGTGGGTTGCGATGACATCGAGGATCACGCTCCAGTGAACGAAGACAAAAAGCAAGCTCCGCCGCCGGCGACGCACTCGGGCGCGCCGGACAAGCAGCTCGAACAGGAGCTCAAGAAGCACCCGCACGATCTCGACAAGAAGGTCGATGTCGGCAGCGATGAATCGATGGACGCATCGGATCCGCCGGCCGCGGCTCAGCCAGGCCAGAATGATAAGCCGGTGCCGTCATCCACTTTTCCCGAATAGTTGCGTTGCCGTCACAAAAAAGCCAAAGCGTTGCAATAAATCAACAATCCACAGTTTTCCTTGCCCGGGTCAATTTCTAGCTTGCCGCAAGGACTCCCCTCTGATTCAACATGAACCCGGGGTGGGACTGTGGTTAAGCAAAACGCAACTGAATCCGCTGCATGATCCCGCTCAGGCAAAAGGAGTCGGGTTGATGATTACGCGGACCAGCCAGCCGGCAAGCGGCGCGATGCTGATCTCGGAGATGAAGGAGTTTGCGGGCTTTCCAAAGGCCACGCAGCGCTACATTCGCCGGTCGCTCGATGTGGCTTACGGTCGCCGCGACCCGATCGAATGCTGGGCTCGCGATGAAGGCGAAGCCGCCTCGATCCGCGCCCAGGCCCGACTGTACAAGCAACTCGATCATTTGCGGCTGCAGGTGCCGGATGACAGCGGCCTCGACATGATCGAGCCGTTCATGGGGATGCTGATTACGCTTTCCGCCTTCGACCTGGGTCAGGATCGCCTGCAGAACTTCGCCGCCTTCCGTTTCCTGTACGAGCGCCTGATCGGCGCCGCATCGCGGCCGTGGCTGCCGGCCGCGTTCTGCGCCGCCGCGGCTCTCCCGCATCTGCATCCCGAGCGGCGGCGGATCCTGCTCCAGTCGATCAGCGAAAGCGCGGCCACCGCGCCCGGCTGGTCGAGCCGCGAGCCGGTGTTTTGGCCGGAGTGGGTCGAAAAGGTCGACAAGGCCGCGGCCTGAACTCAACTTCGTCATTGCGAGCGTAGCGAAGCAATCCAGCCTTACTGGATTGCCGCGTCGCTGACGCTCCCCGCAATGACGGCTAGGTGGCCGCGTTCACCGACGGGAAGATTTTCGCCAGCCGCCTGAGGCTATCCTCGGCATTTTCGTGATGAATGAACACGACGCCATGCGCTTCGTAGGCGGGGCGGTGTTTTTCGCGGTCGTCGACCAGCACGTCGCCGGGATGCATGTGCTTATGCTTGTCGCGCGCGAGGCAGGTGACGATCGGCACGCCGGGGAAATGCTCAGCCGCCCATTCGATTTTCTGCGGCGCGGGCCAGTTTCCCTCCGGCAATCCGGTGAGGATGGTCGGCTTCAAATGCTTCACCGCATCGAACAAAATTCGCGCGTCCGGCATTTCCGGCAATGCTCCGAAAAAGTTCGGCGCCCTGGCGAGCTTCTTCCAGAACGGCCCCCGGCCGTGCTTCGCGATGTATTCCTTCGGGCTTGAGCCGAGCAGCCGGCGCGCGCCGTGATCGAAATCGGCGAGCACGCCGTCGGCGTCGAGGAACAGGCGCGGGCTCAATCGCTCGAACGCAGCTGAAGCCGTTCGAGCAACTCGCGCGCGAATTCGCTTAACGTGTCGTCGCGGGCGCCCATGATCACGATCCGGTCGCCGTCGCGGGCTTCGGCGATCAATGTATCCCCGATCCTCGCGCGCTCGGGAATATGCTCGGCGTGCTTGTTGTGGGCGACGATTTGCCCGGCCAGCCAGTCGCTGCCGCGCACGCGCTCGGTCGTTCCGCCGTGATAGACCGGATCGGGCAGATAGAGCCGGTCGTCGGGCGCCATGCCCCCGGTGAAGCTTGCGGCGAGTTCGTCGCCCATCTTGGTCAGCGGACCGAAGCCGTGCGGCTGGAACATGATCAGCAGCCGCCCAGCCCGCGCGCGCAGCGTCGCCAGCGTCGCGTCGATCTTGTCGGGATTGTGCGCGAAGTCGTCGATCACCGTGACTCCGGCGGCCGTGCCGACAGTCTCGAGCCGGCGGCGCAGCCCCTCGAAACGGGCGAGCGCGTTGATCGAATCTTCGAGCCGGACGCCGAGCGCGCGCGTCGCCGCGATCGCCGCCAGCGCGTTCGAGGCGTTGTGGCGACCGGGGACGGGCAGGCGGACTTCGTGGCGACTGCCCTCGGCTTCGAGCGCGAAGCTCGCGCCGTCGCCGTCGAGCTGCAAATCCTTGCCCATGAAATCGGCGCCGGGGCTGTCGAAGCCGTAGCCGACGCGATTGTCGGCCGGGATCACGTCGGCGATCGCCCGGGTCTCGGGGTCGTCGAGGTTCACCACCGCCTTGCGCGCCCGCAACAGGAAGGCGGCGAACAGGCTACGCAGCTCGGCCATTTCCTTATGGTCGAGGCTGATGTTGGTCACCACCGCGATCTCGGGCTGGTAGAGCGAGATCGAGCCGTCGCTCTCGTCGACTTCGCTGACGAACAGTTCGGGGTCGCCGACCAGGGCGCTTGCGAACGGGGTGTCGGGGGTCACGAAATTCTTCATCACCGCGCCGTTCATCACCGTCGGCTGGCGGTGGCAGGCGTGGAGTATCCAGCCGATCATGCCGGTCACGGTCGACTTGCCGCTGGTCCCGCCAACGGCGACGCTGCGCTGCGCCGCGTTGAGCAATTGCGCGAGGAATTGCGGGCGGGTGAGGTGGGTAAGATCGAGTTCTTTCGCGCGGACCACGTCGGGCACCGTGTCTTCGACCGCCGCCGAGGTGACCAACGTCATGCCCGCCTGCAGCCCCGATCCGTCCTGCGGGAACAGCTGGATCCCGAGCGAGCGCAGATAGTCGAATTTCGCTGGAGTGCGCCCGGCGTCGAGCGAACGATCGGAGCCGGCGACGCGCCCGCCGCTTGCCCGGACGATGGATGCCAGCGGCAGCATTCCGCTGCCGCCGATGCCGCTGAAGAAAATCGGAGAATCGATCATCGCGCGGCCCTATTGGC
>DATFUB010000045.1:0-6935 GCA_035261225.1 Sphingomicrobium sp. | reverse complement strand
CGGGAGGCGAGCACCGGCAAACCCGCCTGCATCGCCTCGTGCGCGGCGACGCAAAAACCTTCCGAACGCGACGGCTGGAGGTAGAGGTGCTGGCGCGCCAGGAACGATCGCGTGTCTTCGACAAAGCCGATGAACGATAGGTTTGTAAGCCCCGCCGCGGCTGCCCTGGCGAGCAGTTCCTCGCGATCGTCGCCCGCCCCGGCAATCGTGACTTCGAATGGCGGAAGCGGGTCGGCGGCCGATCGCAAGCGCGCCAACGCCGCAATCAGGACGTCATAGCCCTTATGTTCGTGAAGCCGGCCCAGACTGGCGATGCGGAGCACCTCTCCCGGCTGCCACGGCTGGCCCCGGGGTGCAGATGCCTCGGCCGCGAAAATGGGCCAGGTCACCAGTCTTGTCGGCGGCACCAGAAGCTCTCTCGTCGTGAAGGTGGCGACCGAGGAGCTGTCGGCGACCCACAGGGCGGATAATCGGCGCATGCTTCGCAGCAGGAAGCGATTTGCCGGGCGCAGGTACGCCTTATGTTGCCAACTCACGACCGGGATGCGCCGGCGCAGGCCGACCAATTGGCCGAGCAGGGTCGCCCGCGTTAGCGATGTCCAGATGATGTCGGGCTGAAATTCGGCAACCGTCCGATCGAGCCAGGCGAGGGCGCGAAGATGGTCCGTTTCTCCGCCGTCGCGCACGCCGGGGTTCAGACCCGAGGCAATCATCGCCGGCAAGGCGCGACCGTCGCGGCGGGTCAGCGCGAACACTTCGATACTGGCGCCGCAGTCGCGCAGCGCCTGCGCAATTGACGGGACCGGAAACGCAGCACCGCCTCCCTCGGTCGAATTGATAATATAGGCGATTTTCACCTTGCGCCTGTCGGTCGCCGCGGCCGTCGTGGTCAATGCCATGGCCTTCGTCGTCCCTGGTTCGCCCTGACCAATTGAGTGAATAACTCGAGATACGCAGCGGCTGTCCGATCGAGCCGATAACCCTCGACGCTTGCCGCCAGGCGCCGGCGATCGGGTCGCGGCCGATCCAGGCTTTCGTCGATCGCATGTGCCAGGGCAGCGGGATCCCCGACCGGGACGAGGATTCCGTCGCCCATCGCGACAATCCCGGCGATGGCCGGCGAGCAATCCGTGGCAACGATCGGTACTCCGGCCGCCAGGGCTTCGATGAGGACCGCCGGAAAGCCCTCATAATCTGACGACAGGACGAACAGCCGGGCGTCGCATAGTGCCGGCCACAGGTCGTCGACATAACCCGGGAGCACGGTTCGGTCCGCCAAGCCGCGCGCCGCGATATCTTTTTCCAGCTGAGCCCGTTGCAGGCCCTCACCGTAGATGACGAGTCGAAATGGCCGATCCAGCCGGGCGGCGGCATCGAGCAATAGACCGAAGTTCTTTTGACGAACCAACCGCCCCGCGGCGACGAGCAGCGGAGGCTCATCTCCGGCCAGCTCCGATTGCTCCGGGACCTTCGCCGGGCCCGCGTCCAACACCGGCTCGGCGATCACGCTGAGCCGCGCGGGGCGGCACCGCAAACTCCGCCGCGCCTCCTCCAGCAACTCGGGCGACATCGTCACAATGTGATCGGCAAAGGCGGACTTGATTGCCAGGCCCACCAGATAGGCGGCTCCGCGCGCCGGCGAGCGCCGCGGCCGCCGCAGCACATTGCTGAGCCTGACGACGATGGCCGGACCGCGGCGCCCCAGCCTAAGCTTAAGCGTGACGGCCATCCCAGTGTAGAAATTGCCGGGCAAGAAGATGATATCCGGCGCGAATTCGCGAGCGGCGCGAACGGCAAAAGCGGCGACCGCGATGCGAGAGAAGCGCGATCGCTTCAGGGGCTTTGCCGGCGTGAACAGCTGGACCTCGTCGCTTGCCAGGGACCTGAGCGCGCCCTCGGAGTCTCCGCAGGCGATCGCGACTTGCGCTCCATCAGCCGCCCATTGCGCCGCCAACCGCAATGAAATGCGTTCCACTCCACCGGGCTGGAAATCATGGACGACCACCAGAATTCGCAATGGCGCGCCGTCTTGCTTCAAGGGACTGGCTTCGATGTCACGCACCATCCAAATAAGATCAAATAAGACGTCGATGAACGTAATAGCCGCAAAAGCCCATTTCAGAAGTTCAGACCGAGGGCCGCATAAAAATGGTAGCCTGTCCGGTGATCGACCCACGTCGGCCCGCCCGAGATGAGCAGGGCATGGTGATCGGAAAGCTTCAGGATTGAGCCGACGCCCGCGCGGGTCTGGGCCGTGCCGCCGATGACGTCCGGCCCCTGGCGCGAGAGTTCGGCGCCGGCGGAGACTTGCTTGCTAAGGTCATGGGTAAGCGCGACCGCGGCCTGCCAGAAGTCGCGGTTTCCGGCGCCGGGATTGATCGTGTAGCCGCCGCCTCCGAACAGGCTCGTCCCGCCGGCGAAATCCTTGCCGACCCACAGCGGGAGAAGGAAGCGGGTCTTCTCGCCAGGCGAGTGGCCGGCGGTCGGAAGAATAGCGCGTGGAAAAATCGCCGCCGAGAGCCCGTGGCTCTCGTCCTCAAAGAAGCGATATTTCACGCCGACCTCGAGGTCGCCGGTACCGCTGCGCCAGCCCTCGACCGGCGCATGAGAGAAACTGAGCGGCAGCGTTGCAGTCAGTTGGACGCCCTTCACGGGACCGTAATTGAGATCGAACCCGGCATCCGCGTCGAGCGTCGCGTGACGGCCCTCGCCGGCGGCAAAGCCGTAGATTTCCCAATGTCCCGAGTCCGTCGGCACGGGATCGTCCGTGAGGTAGGGCGGGCCGGCGAATGCCGGCGCCGCCGCCCCGGCCAGGGTCAGGGCGACCAGTCCGCGCCTCAATTTCACGCGCGTTCTTCCGCCTTTCCGGGGTGACTTCCCGGCCGCTGCCGGAGGATCATGATCAGCGCGATAATCACGACAGCGAGGACCGCCGATGCAATCGGTCGGCTCATTGCCAGCCCACCCTTGGCGAGCGGCTTGTCGAGGAAATCGCCGACCGTCGCGCCGAGCGGGCGAGTCAGGATAAAGGCGGCCCAGAACAACAGGACGCGGCTCACGTTCGTCGTGAAATAGAGGATCGCCACTACAGCGAGAGCGGCGCCGAACACCAGCGCGCCGCCGGAATAGCCGAGCCCGGCGTCTGCGATCCAGTCGCCGAGCGCAGTGCCGAGAGTCTGCGAGAAAGTGATGGTGATCCAATAGAAGGTTTCTTCGCGCGGACCCGACACCGTGTTCACGTCGACCGTCCCGAGGGTCCGATACCAGGCGAACAGTGAGGCGAGCACGCAAGCGAGGAGCAGGAGCGAGCCGCCGGGATAGCCGATACCGAGCGAGCGATCGGCGAAATCGGCCAGCGTCGTGCCGCAGGTGGTCGAAGCGACGATCGTCGCCCAATAGAGCCAGGGGCTGAAGGCGCGTGCCCTGATCTGCACCCAAACCAGGCCAACCAGGAGAAGCCCGAAAATGGCGGTGCCGATCAGATAGCCGTTTGGCACGGGGTTCGCGGTCGTCTCGCCGAGCCAGGTCATGGTCACGGTATCGCCGCCGGTCTCGCCGAGCGTGGTTGCGAGAATCTTGATGATCCAGAATCCCAGCGTGACCGCGGGCACCTTGGTCAACACGTCGTGCCGGAGTTCCCGGTCGGTCATTCTGCTGGCTCCTTGATCGCTGTCTGGTTGGTTTAGCGATTCGACGTTTGCGGCAGCTCAATCGTCGCCGATAGCCCGGGTTCCGCATTCTTGAGGACGAGACGGCCGCCATGCAACTTCGCGACAGCGTCAACAAGGCTGAGGCCGAGACCGTAGCCTTCAGTGTTGCGGGCGCTTTCGAGCCTCGCGAACCGCTTGGTGACCCGGCCAAGATCGGCCTTTGGAACGCCCGGTCCATTGTCCAGGATGTGAACGTAGATCAGACCGCCTGCCGAGATGAGGGTCAGGCGGATTATGCTGCCGGCGGGCGTGTGGCGCTCAGCATTCTCGAGCAGATTGATGAATGCCTGGGCCAGTAGCTCGCGATCGCCCTCGAGATGAATGCCGCTTTCGACAGACGAGAGTAGGGTCCGGCCCTCGTCCTCGAATGGAGGCGCGAAGCTTTCGGCGAGCTCGCTGACGAGCGCGCTGAGATCGACCGGCGCAAAGAAGCGCCGGGTCTCTCCGCCCTCCACTTCGGCAATTCGCAGGATGGCGGCGAACAGCGACAAGACCTCGTCGATCCGCTCGATCGCGTCTTCAAGCAGGCCGTCGCCGGCGTCGGCATTGCGATCGAGAGCACCCTGTTCGAGCCGCGCGCGGAGGCGCGCAAGCGGCGTGCGAAGATCGTGGGCGATGTCGCTCGAGACCTGTCGGAGATTCTCGAGCAGGCCTTCGATCCGGTCGAGCATGCGATTGAGCGTTGCTGCGAGCTGGTCGAATTCGTCGCGGCGCGGGCCGACCGGCATGCGCTGGCGGATATCGCCGCCGATGATCGCCTCGGCCGAGCGGCTGATCGAACGCAGCCGGCGCTCCAGATACTCGCCGAGAATGATTGCGCCGCCGAAACCGAGCAGGCACGCTCCCAGGAATCCGGCGCCGAATACGATCAGCACCGTCTCCTCGATGCGCTCGATCCAGTCGCTGTCGACGGCCACGACGAGGCGCTCGGTCGGAGAAAGGTCGACCGCCGTCCCGCGGGCCATGTCGGGTCCTTCACGGGGATCGTTGAACGGCATTCCCTGCAAGCCCTGATTTGCCGGTCGTTGGCCCGTGAAGGAGCCGTAGATCCGCCGGCCGTCGGGCGCGAACACGGCGTAAAGCATCCGCGTAGCCGACCCCGACGATTCGCGCTCGGCGATGGCTTCGTCGAGTTCACGGTTGTTCCCGGAGCGATACTCGCTAGCCAAGGTCGCGGCTTCATCCGAAAGCATGGAATCGAGCTGGCGGGTGAGCGAAATGTGCGTGAGCGCGAAGATGATCGCGCCAAGCAAAGCAAGCCCGATCGCATAGGCACCGAAGTTGGCAAAGGCGATCCGGTAGGCCGCGCTCGACCGCCAGCTACGCATCGCCCGCCATCCGGTAACCGGAACCGCGCACGGTCTCGATCGCGTCTGGCTTGCCGCCCTCGTTGAGCTTGGCGCGGAGGCGACTGATGTGCGTGTCGACGATATTGGTGTGCGGGTCGAAGTGATAGTTCCAGACGCGTTCAAGAAGCATTGTTCGGGTGACGACCCTTCCTTCCTCGCACATCAGCTCTTCGAGGACCTGAAACTCACGCGGCTGGAGGGTGATGGGTTTGCCGTCGCGAAGGGCCTGGCGCTTGAGAAGGTCGAGCACGATCCCGCGATGTTCAAGCAAAGTGATCTGGCGCTGCAGCGGTCTCCGACGCGCCAGTGCATTGACGCGCGCAGCGAGCTCAGAGAACGCAAATGGCTTGACCAGGTAATCGTCAGCGCCCGAATCCAGGCCGACGACGCGATCTTCAATTCGCCCCAGCGCCGTCAGCAAGAGTACGGGCACTTCGATTTCGGCGGAGCGAATGCGCCGAAGGACAGAAAGTCCATCGAGGCGCGGCAGCATGCGATCGAGGATCGCCAGGTCGAACCTGTCGGTTGAGAGAAGGTGCAGGGCATCAATCCCGTTGTCCGCGACGACCGGATTGTGGCCGAGTTCACCCAACCCTCGTCGGATGAACTCGGCTGTTTCGCTATCGTCTTCGGCGACGAGGATCCTCACTCGCGAAACTCCGTCGTTCAGTCGTGGTCGACCTTGCCTTCGGACTTGTTCTCGACGATCTTACCACTCCGGCCGTCGATCCCGATTTCCTGAACGTTGCCGCGCTGCTGAATGTCGAACGAATAGCGCCAGATGCCGCCCTCCTTCTCATACTCGCTCGAGATGATCTTTCCCGGCGCAAGCTTGAGCGCCATCGCGCGTGCCTGGGCCATCGAGATTTTTGGCGTTGGCCCTTTCGCGGCGATCGCGCCGCTGCCGATTCCGATCGCGGCAATAACTGCCAGGGTTTGATACCGTTTACGCATGTTCAACTCCTTCCGTGGGGAAGGTGTGTCGTAGGATGGCGCTCGTTGGCGCGCTATTTCCAGAACCATACATTATCCCAATGTTCCACCTCGGCGGCATCGAGAAGCAAATGGATAATTGGCCCTCACCCGGCGCTCAGCTGGGTCGGACCGCCGGCCGCCACCGCCGATACGGGCCGCGGTCCGACCTTAGTCGCCCCAACCACCGCGACCGCCAGCACAGTGCATACGATCGGCCAGACTGGAACGAGGTAACGGAAGAACCCGATCTCGACGATGGCTGTAATCGCCAGCGTGCCGTGAAAGGCGATGCCCATTGCCGCGGTCGCGGGAATGATTCTGCCGAAACCGCGGCGCCAACCGCTTTCGAAACGGCAGCGCGAGCAGCGACACCAGGCCAACCAGCGCCGCGCCGCCAAACCCACGCCAGGACCCTGTGATCAGTCGGATTAGCGCCGCCAGCAGGACGACCGCCGTCATGACCGCCAGGCCCAGCGTGACTTGCTGATCACTTAGTCGCTTCGGTGGCTTAGCTGCGCGCTCGCCTTCCATCAAAAGGCGCTCCCCGGCGCTGGATTGAAGTAGCCGGTCCAGATTTGATCCAATGGTGCCCAGGAGAGGACTTTCACAGCCCGAACCTTAAGCGTTGGAAAATATAGTCTTTTCTAAAAGCGACTGTTGCCGGTGTGGCATCCCTTTGTAGCAGTCGGAGATGCGAGAGCAAGCGAGTTGCTCACCTAGCGCGGGTAGATATTACCCACAGATACCCAGTCGGCGTGGTGAAGCCGACTACGGCTGTCCGGATTTACGACTGACATCGTAATCGTCATTCCGCGCCCGAACTGAGCGATGGCGGCAAAGAGGTCCGGGTCAGCTTTCTTGTTGCAGCGGTACCCAAAACGGTCCCCAAAATCTAAGTTGG
>DATFUB010000044.1:0-2663 GCA_035261225.1 Sphingomicrobium sp. | reverse complement strand
AGGCGCGGATGAAGGCTGCCGCCGGCGAGGGCTACGCCACCGCCACCGATCTGGCGGACTGGCTGGTGCGAACGCTGAAAATGCCGTTCCGCGACGCCCATCACGTCACCGGACGCATCGTCGCCATGGCGTCGAAAGCGGGCGTGCCGCTGCACGAGCTGCCCTTGAAGGACATGCAGGCGATCGAGCCGAAGATCACGGCCGAGGTCATGGCCGTGCTTTCGGTGGAAGCATCGGTGAAAAGCCGCACCAGCTATGGCGGGACCGCGCCGAAGAACGTCCTCGCCCAGGCCAAGGCGTGGCGGAAGCGACTGGAAAAAGAGCAAAAATTGGGCTGAGCCCGGGAAACTCGCTGCAAATTCATGATTGTCTGGGTCTCGCCAGAGCAGGGCAATCTTTGTATGGTGCCGCCGCATTGGGGATTTTGCCGTGAATCGTACGAACTGTCCGACATCTTCGCGATGGGCCGTCATCCTGCTCAGCGCGGCCGTGCTCGCGCTCGGCGGCTGCGGACGCAAGGGTGGACTAGACCTGCCGCCGAACGCCGCATCGGCGCAGGCAACCGCCGCTGAACAGGCCGATGCCGAGGCTGATCGGGCCGCGAGCAAGCCAAGCGTGTTCAATCCGACTTACGGCGCCGAATCGGGGCCAGTCGCCCCCAAGGGCCGCAAGAAAGCATTCGTTCTCGACCCGCTCCTGAACGACTGAGCCTGCCATGAACCATTTCGACTATCGCAGCGGCGTACTTCACGCCGAGGCAGTCAATCTTTCTGAGCTCGCGGCTGCGGTCGGCACGCCGTTCTATTGCTATTCGACCGCGACCCTGGAGCGCCACTACCGGGTGTTCAGCGACGCCTTTGCCGACGAGAAGGCGCTGGTGTGTTACGCCATGAAGGCCAACTCCAATCAATCGGTGCTGCGCACGCTGGCGAAGCTCGGCGCCGGAGCCGATGTGGTTTCGGGAGGCGAGCTGAAGCGCGCGCTGGCGGCCGGCATTCCGCCCGGCAAGATTTTGTTTTCAGGGATCGGCAAGACCGAAGCCGAACTGCGCGCGGCGCTGCTTTCGGACATTCTCTGCATCAACGTCGAATCCGAGCCGGAGCTCGAACTGCTCTCGCGGCTTGCCAGCGAGACCGGCCGAATCGCAAGGATCTCGGTCCGGGTCAATCCCGACGTCGATTCCGGTTCCCACGCCAAAATCTCCACCGGCAAGTCCGAGAACAAGTTCGGCGTGCCGCTGGACCGCGCCCGCGCGGTCTACGCCCGCGCCGCGAAGCTGCCGGGGATCGAGGTCACCGGCGTCGACATGCATATCGGCAGCCAGATCACCGATCTCGGACCGCTGGAAGCCGCGTTCAACCTGCTCGCGGACTTCGCCCGGGTGTTGCGCGCCGACGGTCATACCATTTCGCATATCGATTTCGGCGGCGGGTTGGGCATCCCCTATCACCCGGATACGACGCCGCCGCCCGAGCCGGCCGCCTATGCCGCCATCGTCAAGCGGGCGACGCGCGGCCTCGATTGCACGCTGATGTTCGAGCCCGGACGGATGATCGTCGGCAACGCCGGCATTCTCGTGACGCGCGTGATCTATGTGAAGCATGGCGAAGCCAGGAATTTCGTGATCGTCGATGCGGCGATGAACGACCTGATCCGCCCCACTTTGTACGAGGCCTATCACGACCTGCTGCCGGTGCGGCTGGCCGAGCCGGGCGCAGCCTCGATCGTCGCCGACGTGGTCGGACCGGTTTGCGAAAGCGGCGACTATCTCGCGCTTGACCGGAGCATGCCGGAGCCCAGCTCCGGCGATCTTCTGGCGATCATGACCGCCGGGGCCTACGGCGCGGTGCAGTCCGGCACCTACAACACCCGCGCGCTGGTGCCGGAAGTGCTGGTCAAGGACGACCAATATGCGGTGGTGCGGCCCCGCGTCGAGGTCGATACGCTGATTGCGATGGACAAGCCGGCGCCGTGGCTGTGATGGCCTCGTGTCCCGGAGGCGATGCGAAGCATCGTCCGCCGCGCCACGCATCCGGGGCACGTGTCCTTCACTTGGCGGCGTGAGCGCTCGTCCCCCCAACCACCACGCCCGCCGCCCGCTCGATCGGTTTGATCGCCGAGGTGAAATCGGACTCCGCGCCCATTTCGCGAATCACCACTTCCCACAGCCGCCCGACCGCTTCGGCAACCTCCATCGATAGCCCGAGCGCCTTGGCCTCTTCGAGGTAAAGCCGCACGTCCTTGACCATCAGCCCGGTCGCAAAACCGAAATCGAAGCTGCGCGGCAGGATCGCGCGCGGAAACTTGTCGCGGCTCGCGGTGTTCATGCCCGAGCCCGCATTGATCACGTCGATCATGACGCTGGCGTCGAGCCCCGATTTGACGCCCATCACCACCGCCTCGGACGTGGCGACGACAGCGGTGGCCGACAGCAGGTTGTTGGCAAGCTTCATGGTTTGCGCCGAGCCGGGCTTCTCGCCGATGAAGAACACCTTGCCGATCACGTCGAGCGCTGTTTTCACCGCTTCGAAATCCGCTCTCGGGCCCGACACCATCACGGCGAGCGTTCCCTTTTCGGCGCCGCCGACGCCACCGCTCACGGGACTGTCGAGTTGCACGATGTTGCGCTTGGCCAGGGCATCGTGAATCCGCACCGCCATGTG
>DATFUB010000043.1:0-11201 GCA_035261225.1 Sphingomicrobium sp. | reverse complement strand
CCGCCACAACCGATGCTGATGTGCTGCCCGCGGCGACCGCGCTGGCAAGCGATGATTCGCTCGGATTGCCGACATGGAAATGGTTTGATTTGCAGCGGCGAACGGGCGCTCCGACCTATTATTATTATTTCACCCGAGTCCGCCCGCGCTTCGTTACCGACACTTCGGGCAATCCGTTGCCATGGGGCGCGGTGCACAGCGGCGAGATCGAATATGCGCTGGGCAATCTCGATGCCAATCCGCTCTACGCATGGGCCGCCGACGACCGGAAGGTGTCGGCAACGATGAGCGCCTATTTTGCGAACTTCATCAAGACCGGCAATCCGAATGGCGAGAGCTTGCCAGCCTGGCCCAGGGCATCAGCGGATCCGAAAAAGATTCGGCGCCAGGTGATCGACGTCGACAGTCACAGCGTGCCCTTCGCGGAACAGAGTCGTTATGTCGCCGCCGAGCCGCTGGTGTATATGCGTTAGCGACGGGCTTCAGGGCCACGACAGGCAACGTCTGACCCGAATTTCGTCTCCTCCAAACATTCCGTGCTTGACAAAGTGAACGTTCACATCGCAGCATTGGACTCGGGGGGAAAGCATCCGCCAGACGATGCATCCGCCAAACTGGGGAGAGTGGCGGCATGTCTGCTTCACATATGAAATTTATGTTCCGTTGGCTCGCCAGCGGCTCGACGATCGCTTTGATTGCTCCGGGTGTTGCGCAGGCACAGACCGCGCCGCCCCCGGCCGACCAGACTCAGCAAACTGAAGAGCAGCGGCCCACGACCGCCAACACCTCGTCCGCCGAGGCGCCCGCAGGCGTTTCGGGCAACGACATTGTCATCACCGGCATTCGTGCCTCGCTGCGCCAGTCGATGGACATTAAGAAAAACGCCCAGGGCGTCGTCGACGCCATCTCGGCCGAGGAAATGGGCAAGTTCCCCGACACCAACCTTGCCGAGTCGCTGCAGCGCATTACCGGCGTGTCGATCGACCGGTCGAACGGCGAAGGATCGGTGGTCACCGTCCGCGGCTTCGGGCCAGAATATAACCTCATCCTGTTGAACGGGCGCCAGATGCCGACGGCGAACTTCGGCAACGGCGACGGCGCCCCGAATTCGCGCGCATTCGACTTCGCCAATCTCGCATCGGAAGGAATCGCGGCGGTCGAAGTCTACAAGTCGGGCCGCGTCACGCTGCCCACTGGCGGCATCGGGTCGACGATCAACATCCTGACCCCGCGGCCGCTCGACCGGCCCGGAATGCGCGCGACCCTGTCGGCAAAAGGCGTTCTCGACACCTCACGCAACGGCAAGGACAAGATCACGCCGGAAGTCGCGGGAATCTTCAGCGACACGTTCGCCGATAACCGCGTGGGCATCCTGGTGACGGGGTCGTACCAGCGTCGTAAAGCGAGCGTGAACTCGGCCAATGTCGGCTGGCGCGATGGCTATCTCGGCTCCGAGAACAATTGGGGCTCGCTGCCCGCGACCGGTCAAACCAATCGGCCCGGACCGACCGACGTCTACCAGGTTCAGCAGAACGCGTCCTACGACCTCAACGACATCGATCGCCGGCGCATCAACGGCCAGGCTGTCCTGCAATTCCGGCCGATGGATAATCTGACCGGCACGCTCGACTACACTTATTCGCAGAACAAGGTCGAAATCCGCAACAGCAACGTCGGCGTTTGGTTCAACTTCGGCGACGTCACCAGCGAATGGACCGACGGCCCGGTCGCCGGCCCAATCTTTTATTCGGAAAATTTCGCTCCGCCCGACCCTGGCTGCACCGCGCCGTCTCCCCCCGCGCCAAACGCCTGCAACATCGGCAAGGACTTGTCGTACAGCGGTTCATTGACGGCCAACCGGAGCGTCAACAAATCGATCGGCGGCAACCTCGCCTGGGATCCGTTCCATCAGCTTCACCTGGAGTTCGATGCCCACCATTCCACCGCGGAATCGAAGCCGACCAACAAGTTCGGCTCGAACATGTCCGTCGGCAATGCGGTGTTCGGCATCGCCAATCAGAATATCAATTATGAGAACGATCTACCAATCATCAACGTCACCATGGCGCCGGGAGTTGACGAGCTAGACCCGGCCAACATTACCCCGACCGGAAATGCGTTCCGGACCGCTTACTTCAAGGACCGTATCGACCAGGCCCAGCTCAAGGGGAATTGGGACTTCGACGGGTCATTCCTCGACAGCATCGATTTCGGCGTGTCGTACGTCGACAACAAGATCCGCTCCGCCTTTGGCGTCATCCAGAACGACACCTGGGGCGGCGCTGGACCGGCGTCGGATATTCCGGACGATATCTTCACGCTGGAAACCCTGCCGGACAAGTTCCCGGGGATATCCGGGCACAACGATCCGGCAATGATCCAGTCCTTCTACACCTTCGATTTCGAACGCATGGTCGCCCTGATCGACAGCCTTTACGGCACCTGTTCGCACCCGACGCCGGCCGGAAAGCCGACCGGAGTGGGCTGTCTGGCGCAGTTCTCGACCGATCGCCGAATCAAGGAAAGGACGCTCGCGCCCTACCTCCAGGCGAACATGGTGTTCGACCTGTTCCAGCGCCCGTCTCACCTCCGCGCCGGTATTCGTTACGAGCGAACAAAAATTAACTCTGCGGCGTTGGTTCCGGTCCCGATCGGCACGCAGTGGGCTGCCGCCAACGAATTCAATATAACCAATGGCCCCGACAGCGCCTTCACGAGTCTCAAGGGCAAATATCACGAATGGCTGCCGGCGGTGGATTTCGACGTTGAGCCCATCCACAACGTCAAGCTTCGCGCGTCCTACAGCCACACGATTACCCGCGCCGACTACCAGAGCATGCAGGGCGGCCTGACGCTTGGGAATCTCTTCCGCGTCGGTGGCGGTGACGGCAACCAGGGCAACCCAAATCTGCTGCCATTCAAGTCGAAGAACATCGATCTGTCGGCCGAATGGTATTACGGCAAAGAGAGCTATTTGTCGGTCGGCTACTTCCACAAGGATGTGTCGAACTACATCTCCAACACGATCGTCGAACAGACGGCATTCGACCTGCACACACCGGTCGGCGGGCCGCGCTACAATGCCGCGATTGCCGCAGGGGCTGTCACTCCAGAGGATATCCGCGCCTATATCGCACTGCATTATCCAAGCACTGTGATCGTCTCGGGCCCGCAGACCTTGATTCAAAGCTTGCCCGAGGATCCGCTGCTGAATTTCAAGATCGTTACGCCGGCCAACTCGGATCAGAAGGCCAAGATCTCCGGCTGGGAGTTCAACGTCCAGCACAGTTTCTGGAACACCGGCTTCGGGGCGATCCTCAATTATACGATCGTCAATGGCAGCGCGAAATTCGACAACACCTTGCCGCACTCCGTGTTTCAGTTCGCGCTTGTGGGTCTCAGCGACAGTGCCAACGCCGTTCTGTTCTACGACAAGCACGGCATCCAGGCGCGCCTCGCCTACAATTGGCGTGACAAGTTCCTGAGCAATGACGGCGGGGGGCGCAACCCCACCTACACGGAGGCCTATGGCCAGCTCGACGGCAACGCGAGCTACGAGTTCCGCAAGGGGTACACCGTGTTCGTCGAAGGCATCAATCTCACCGGTTCGAGCCGGCGCACGCACCAGCGCCACGTCAACAACGTGAGTTTCGTTTCGCCCGGCTACGCGCGATACATGGCGGGCGTGCGCGTGAGCTTCTAGCTGGGGCAGGTTTGATTCCCGACTCTCCCATGCCAGAGTGCCGCAACCCCTTAGGCGGCACTCTGGCAACTGGAGAGAATGAAGGCCCATCAATGTTCGAGCGTCCGCAAACATGGCGATAGAGCGCGTCGTTATTGTCGGCGGCGGAACCGCCGGGTGGCTCGCCGCGTGTCTGATTGCGGCCAAGGTTCCGAAGGTCACCGGCGAGGCGCCGTCGATCACGTTGATCGAGGCGCCCGACATCCCGACCATCGGGGTCGGCGAAGGCACTTGGCCGACAATGCGCGCAACGCTGTCCGCGATCGGCCTCGATGAGGAAGAGTTCCTCGCCGCGTGCGACGGCGCGTTCAAGCAGGGATCGCGCTTCGACCGTTGGGCTACCGGCGCGGAGGAAGACTTCTATTATCACCCTTTCACCCCGCCACTCGACGGGGCCCCGGTCGATCTGGTCAGCGCCTGGCAGGCGCGGGCGCCCGGCGCGCCTTTTGCCCTTGCGGTTTGTCCGCAACCGGCGGTTTGCGCGGCCCAGCTGGCGCCGCGGCAGCGGTCGATGACGCCGTACAGCGGTGCGCTTAACTATGCCTATCACGTCGACGCCGCCAAGCTCGCGGCGCGGCTCTCGCGCCACGCGGTTGGCGCGCTCGGGGTCACCCATTTGCGGGACAAGGTGGTCGCCGTCGACAGCGACGGGAATGGCGACATCGCGGCGGTGCGCACGCGCGGCGGTGAGCGAATCGAAGGTGATCTGTTCATCGACTGTTCGGGCCATGCCGCGCTGTTGATCGGCGGCCATTATGGCGTCGAATGGATCGACCGCAGCCGGGTCCTCGCCAACGATCGCGCGCTCGCCGTGCAGGTGCCGGTGGCGGAGGCATCACCGATCCAGTCGCAAACCATCGGCACGGCGCACGAGGCCGGGTGGATCTGGGATATCGGCCTGCCGAGCCGCCGCGGCATCGGCTGCGTTTATGCCTCGCGCTTCCTCGAAGACGATGAGGCCGAAGCGATTCTGCGCGGCTATATCGCGCGCACTGCGCCCGACGTGCCGCCCGATAGCATCACGCCGCGACGGCTCAGTTTCCCGACCGGTCACCGATCCGAATTCTGGCGCGGCAATTGTCTCGCCGTCGGGCTCAGCGCCGGGTTCATCGAGCCGCTTGAGGCTTCGGCGATCGTGATGATCGAATTGTCGCTCAATGCGCTGATCGACAATTTCCCGACGAGCCGCCCGGCGATGGATGTGCACGCCGCGCGGTTCAACGAACTGTTTCGCACGCGCTGGGACCGCGTCGTCGAATTCCTGAAGCTCCATTATCTGCTGAGCCGGCGCGACGAGCCCTATTGGCGGGCGCAGCGCGATCCGGCGACGGTGCCGCCGCGGCTCGCCGAGCTTGTCGAACTGTGGCGCGACCAGCCGCCGTCGAGCTACGATCTGCCGCTGATCGACGAGATATTCCCCGCCGCGAGCTATCAATATGTCTGGTACGGCATGGGCGGCGGCGTGCCGCCCCATCTGCCGCCGCCGACACCGGCGATGATCGCGCAATTCGATCAGCTCCGCCAGCGAACACGCGGACTTTTGTCGGCGCTCCCATCCAACCGTGCATTGCTCGGGCCGCAAGTCACGCCTGGCAAACGTGAGAAAGTGGCCCAGCCGTGACCCAACACGCGGTGCTCGACAGCAAGGATCATCGCGAGCTTCGGATTCGCGCGGGCGCGTCGGCTGAGCTCGGCGACGCGGTCATGGCTTGCCTGACCGTGCCGAGCGAATTCAGGAGGGTGCAAAATGAATTCCCGATCCTGTTCCGGCGCGACCTCGATAGCGGCCGTTTCTCGGCGCTCGCGCTGTTCGGGTTCGAGAATGGTGAGAATTTGTTCCTCGATGAGGGGCGCTGGGATGCGCGCTACCGCCCGCTGGCGCTGGCGATCCAGCCCTTCCTGGTCGGCAAAGCGGCGGGCAGCGAAGGCCCGGCACAAGTTCACATCGACCTGGGGCATGCCCGCATCGCCGCTGCTGGCGAGGAGGGCGTGCGCCCGTTCGACGACCACGGCCAGCCGACGCCGTACCTCGAGGCCGTGATTACGGGCCTCGACGAACTCGATCAGGGCTATCGCGAAAGCGGCGACTTTTACGCGGCGCTCGAGCGCTACGAATTGCTCGAACCCTTCTCGCTCGACGTCGATCTTCGCGACGGCTCGAAGCACCGGCTGGTCGGCTATCACCTGATCGACGAAGACAAGTTGCAAGCGCTTGAGCCCGGCGCCTTGGCCGAGCTTCATTCGGCCAGATTTGTAATGCCGATATTCATGGCGCTGGCCTCGCTCGCCAATATCTCGGCGCTGATCGAGCGCAAGAACCGGAGGCTCGGCCATGGCTGACGCCGCTCACGCGCCACTTGCGACACCGCGACCCGTAGTCGAGGAACAGGTCGAGACGGGCGAACTCGACTCTCGGCTCGCCGGGGCACGCACGCCATTCGTGGTGCGCGGGCTGATTGCCGATTGGCCACTGGTCAAAGCGGGCCTCGATAGCGGCGCGGCGGCGCGCGCCTATCTGCTCGAACAGCGCCGCGACCGGGCGTTCACGGTGAACATTGGCGAGCCCGGCGCGGGCGATCGGCTGTTCTACGGCGAAGCAATGGCGATGAATTTTCGCACCGGCCGCGCCGACCTCGCGGAAATCTTCGCCGGCATCGCCGCCAACGAGGGACGTCGCGACGCGCCGGCCATCTATCTCTCGTCGATCGATGTGAAGGACTATTTCGACGGGCTGCACGAGGCGAACCACGTTGACCTCGGCACACGCGAGCCGATCGAAAGCATCTGGATCGGTACCCGCACACGGATCGCGGCGCACAACGACTTTCCCCACAACCTCGCTTGCTGCGCGGTTGGCCGCCGCCGCTTCACCCTGTTCCCACCCGACCAGTTCGCCAATCTCTATGTCGGGCCGCTCGATCATACTCCGGCGGGACGGCCGGTGAGCATGGTCGATCTGCGCAGTCCCGATTTCGACAGTTATCCCCGATTCCGTGAGGCGCTGGCCACCGCCCAGGTCGCCGAGCTTGGCCCCGGAGACGCAATTTTCATCCCCTCGATGTGGTGGCACCACGTTGAGGCGCTCGAGCCGTTCAACGTGCTGGTGAATTACTGGTGGCGCGACACGCCACGCTATCTCGCCCAGCCGCAGGATGCGCTCAACCATGCCTTGCTGGCGATCCGCGACCTGCCCGAGGAGGAAAAGGAATTGTGGCGCCAAATGTTCGAACATTATGTGTTCGGAGACGCCGCGGCGGCCGCGGCGCATCTCGCGGCCGGATCGCGCGGGATCCTTGACCCGCTCGACGCCGAAAGCGCCGGAAGAATCCGCGCGAACCTGTTGCGTAGTCTATCGCGATGAGCGGCTGGCCGTTCCGTAAAATCGTCATCGCCGGTGGCGGGACCGCGGGCTGGATGACGGCGGCGGCCATCGCCCGGACGCTGGGCAAGGCGGTCGATCTGACCCTGATTGAATCCGAATTGATCGGGACCATCGGCGTCGGCGAAAGCACCATCCCGCCGCTGGTCACATACAACCGACTGCTCGGGATCAACGAAGCCGATTTCATGCGCGCCACCCAGGCCACGTTCAAACTTGGCATCGGGTTCGAAAATTGGAAGGAGGTTGGCCACCGCTACTTCCACAGCTTCGGTTTGACCGGAACGGACCATTGGAGCGCGGGCTTCCAGCATTTCTGGCTCAACGGGCACGAGCGCGGCCACCACGAGCCCTACGACGATTATTGCCTTGAGCTGTCGGCCGCCTACGCCGGCAAATTCGCGCATTTGCCCGAAGACCGGATGAATTACGCTTACCAGCTCGATTCCTCGCTTTACGCGAAGTTCTTGCGTGCGATCGCGGAGGGTGACGGCGCAGTCCGGGTCGAGGGCAAGATCGCCGAGGTCGAGCTAGATGGGGCAAGCGGCGCGATCGCCGCGCTGACGCTCGAATCCGGGCAGCGCATCGAAGGGGATCTGTTCGTCGACTGCACCGGTTTTCGAGCGCTGCTGATCGATGGCGCGTTGAAGTCGGACTTCGAGGATTGGACGCACTGGCTCCCAAACGACAGCGCGATCGCGATTCAGACGCGCTCGGTGCGTCCGGCGGTACCCTACACCCTGGCGATGGCGCACGATTCCGGCTGGCAATGGCGCATTCCGCTGCAGCATCGCACTGGCAACGGTATCGTTTTTTGCAGCCGCTATCTCGACAAGGATACGGCGCTTGAGCGTCTGCTAGGCAATATCGAGGGCGATACGCTGACGGAGCCCAACGTGCTCCGTTTCAAAGCGGGGCTTCGACGCCAGCAGTGGGTCAAGAACTGCGTCGCAATAGGGCTTTCGAGCGGGTTCATGGAGCCGCTGGAATCGACCAGCATCCATTTGATTCAGCGCGCCGTGCTGCGCCTCATCCGGATGCTTCCGCTCAACCAGGTCAGTGAGCGCGACATACTGGAATTCAACGATCAGATGGTCACCGACTATTTGCAGATCCGCGATTTCCTGATCCTGCACTATAAGGCGACCGATCGCCGCGACAGCGAGTTCTGGCGCTATTGCGCCGACATGGAAATCCCCGACAGCCTGACCCAGAAGATCGAGCTGTTCCGCGAGACCGGCCGGGTGTTCCGCCGGAACGAGGAATTGTTCGCCGAAAACAGCTGGGTGCAGGTGATGATGGGGCAGGGCATCATGCCCAGATCCTATCACCCGATCGCGACCAAGCTGAGCGACGCGGAGATGA
Source organism: Sphingomicrobium sp. (assembly GCA_035261225.1). Classification (GTDB taxonomy): domain Bacteria; phylum Pseudomonadota; class Alphaproteobacteria; order Sphingomonadales; family Sphingomonadaceae; genus Sphingomicrobium. The sequence goes on along the minus strand of DATFUB010000043.1, from coordinate 2,715 downwards.
CCAAGCTGCTCTCGACTATCCGCGATAATGTCGCCCAGACGGTTGCGGGCCTGCCCGACCATGGGGCCTATGTGGCCCGCTATTGTGGCGCGGTCAGCGCCAGCGCGGCCTAGGTCCGCGAGGGGGGCCATTGGCGACGGACAACGCGCCATCCGGTGCACGAACCGGGCGCCGCCGCCAGGCGGTAACGATCAAGCATGTCGCCGCTGACGCTGGCGTGTCGCTGCAGACCGTCAGCCGGGTGATCAACACCGACCCCAAGGTGAGCTCGCAAATGCAGGCTCGGGTCGAGGCGTCGATCGAGAAGCTTGGCTACGTCCCGTCGATCGCGGCGCAGCGAATGAGCGGCTCGCGGTCCTACATCATTCTCGCGCTCAACGACCGCGATCGCACGATCGCCGACTGGATGGAGCGCCAGGGCGTCGACTGGGTCGACCAGATGCTGCTCGGCGGGATGCTGAAATGCGCCGAGCTCGGCTATCGGATGATGATCGAACTGGTCGACACCCACAACGACCATGTCCAGCGCGAGCTTCGCGCGACCATTGCCGCGCTGCAGCCCGACGGGGTGATCCTGACTCCGCCGCATTCCGACAATGCGCTGATCACGACGTTTCTGGCGGATCACCGAATTCCGTTTGCCAGGATCGGTTCGATCAGGCCCGGGCCCGGAATCCGGCTGACCATGGACGACGAGCGCGCGGCGCGGATCGCGACCGAGCATTTGATCGGGCTCGGCCACCGGCGGATCGGGTTCATTAGCGGCTCGATAGAATATTCGCTGAGTCAGTGGCGCGTCGATGGCTGGCGCGCGGCGATGAAGGCCGCGGGTCTGGGTACCGATGACCTGCTCGCCGAGGGCGATTTCACCTTCGCGTCGGGCGAAGTCGCCGCGCGGCATTTGCTCGCGCTTGCCGAGCCGCCGACGGCGATCATCGCCAGCAGCGACAAAATGTCGCTCGCAACGCTCGAAGTGGCGCGCGGCCTCGGTCTGAACGTGCCCGGCGATTTATCGCTGATCAGCTTCGACGACACGCCGATCGCCCGCTTTGCGGTTCCGCCGCTGACGTCGGTCGATCAACCGATCGCAGCCACCGCCTCACGCGCCGTCGAGCTGATCATCGCGGCCCAGCGCGGCCAGCCGCTTCCCGACGAGCCGGTAATCGTCCCGGCCGCGCTGGTCGAACGACAATCGACGGCAGCAGTTCGTTCGACGAACGTACGTGCCGGCTGAGGTTAGAGAATCTTCTCGGCAATCGCCGCGCTTTCTCTGGCTTTACGCGCTCGCCTGGTCCGGGGGCGCGATTGCCTATGTTCCCTTCCTGACAATATTGCTTCCGATCCGGATCACCGCGGTCGCCGGCGACGAAAATGTCCGCTGGCTTGCCTACATCACTTTCTCCGGCGCCATTGCGGCCAGCATAGGCAATATCCTGTTCGGTTGGCTGAGCGATCGCACCGGCAGTCGCCGCGGCTGGATAGCAACTGGGCTGGTCCTCAACGTCGGACTGCTGTTGGCGATGACCCTGGTCGTCGCACCATTGGCGCTTCTGGGGCTCATCCTCCTGTGGCAGCTCGCGCTCAACATGATGCTCGGTCCGCTTTCCGCCTGGGCCGGCGACTGCGTTCCGCGGGTTCAAATGGGGCTGCTCGGCGGCCTGCTCGCCTTCGCGCCGGCAATGGGCGCCCTTGCCGGGGCCCTCATCACCTTGCCGGATTTGGCCGGTCCGAGCGGGCGAATTGCGCTGGTCGGAGCGCTGGTCGTCGCTTGCGTTGCCCCCGCGCTGCTGTTCGGCCGGCCGCTCAGGGTGCCGACGGCAAGGGATCCGGAACCGGCGGTTGGTGCAAACGACAAACAGCCGGACAAGACACGGCGCTCATTTGTTTTGATGTGGCTGGCGCGCCTTCTCGTGCAAATCGCCGAGGCTGCGCTGTTCGCCTACCTTTTGATCTATTTCCGATCGGTCCTACCGGGCATAAGCGAAGGCTTCATCGCGCGCCTGTTCTGCGTCGTGTTGGTGGCGGCCGTTCCGATCGCGCTGGTGGTCGGGCGCTGGGCGGACCGGGCACAGCGTCCGTTTTTCCCTTTGGCAGTCGCGGCGACGCTTTCGGGCTGCGGACTCGTCGTTCTCTCGCTGTCGAAGAATGTCGACTGGGCCATCGTCGGCTACGTCCTGTTCGGCCTTGCAACGACCGTTTTTCTATCGCTGCACAGCGGTCAGACGCTCCGTGTACTCCCCCGTCCCGGGCAGCGCGGGCGCGATCTTGGCCTATTCAATCTGACGAACACCGTGCCGTCGCTGATCATGCCCTGGCTGACGCTCGCGTTGGTGCCCGGCTTCGGGTTCGCCGGTCTTTTCGCGCTCCTCGCGCTGTTGGCTTTCACCTCCGCAACGATCCTGTCCGCAATCCCGCGCAACTAACAGCTAGGCTTTGATATGTCCGCATCATCCAGTTTCCACTGCAAACTTCTTCTCGGCCTTTCGGCCGCCTTCCTCGCCTCCGCCGCGTCCGCGGCGGACCCGTGGCCGACGCGGGCCGCGCCGACGCCTGACGCGGCGCTCGACGCCCGCGTTCGCGCCATCGTCGCGGGGATGACGCTGGAGCAGAAGGTTGGGCAGATCACGCAGGCGGACATTCGTTCGGTCACGCCGGACGATGTGCGCAAATATTACCTTGGCTCGGTGCTCAACGGCGGCGGGGCGTGGCCGGGCA
>DATFUB010000042.1:0-39847 GCA_035261225.1 Sphingomicrobium sp. | reverse complement strand
TTACACCGACAACCCGTCGTGCATGAACGAAGCGCGCGAAACCGCGCAGATTCGCGAGGTCAGCGACGATGCCGCTGGGCTGAAAGGCGGCCAGTTCGCCGGCGCGGTCGGCGATCTGCTGAAGAACAAGGATGTCCAGCGCGTGATCGGACAGCAGGTCGGCGGCGATGTCGGCCGGATCCTCAACGGCGGCGACGACCATACGGCCTACTGCCAGGCGGTGTGCGCGGTACTCCCGGAGAATTCCACCGTCACCGGCTATAAGCTCGAGGCGGCCGGCCCGGATCGCCAGTACCAGACCTGCGCCGCGGGTTCGACCTGCGCGATCGGCAAGGCGAAATGGACCGCGGAACCGATCCCCAACACCGGCGAGCATTCGAAGACGGTCTGCGGGGTATTCGCCAACTGGGCGCACAAGACGCCGCGGATGGCGCGCCTCAGCGTCTATTTCACGCCGCCGGACGATTGGATGCCGCCGCACAAATAAACGGCGCAAAGCGTTAATTTTCGTAAACCAGTTCCGCTCACCTGCCGCTAACCGGCGGGCGGTAAACCTAGTCTCAGCAGCCACTCTCCCTTTAGCGAGCTAGAGCGGCCTGCCCGAACGACGACGTTAATTGCCCTGCCGGGTTAGGATGCTCCCTCGCTCTCCCTCCCGGCAGGGTTTTTCTTTATTTTTTGGACTGCTCGTCGGGCTTCGCCGCCGGCGTAGCCGCGCTCTCCGGAGCCTTGGTCTCCTTGCGCTTGCGCCATGACCGGATGGCCAGCCACACGGTCGGCCCCGCCGTCACCATCGCCGCGATCGCGGTCAACGTCTTGCCGAGCGAACCAACCAAGGTGCCGATGAGGTCGCCCAGGGACGCCGCGCTCTTGAGCGCATTGAGGAAGCCTTTCCACGTACCGACGTGAACGTGAACCGCGACTCGGCGAGTGTAGGTCTTGGCCACGGTGAGACTTCCGTCGGGACGCCGCTCGCCGACTTCGACCCGCGCGAACAGGGTCGCACTGCCGCCGTTCAGCGGCTTCACTTTCCACTGCCAGGTGGCGGTGCGGTCCATCCCGGTATCCTGGATCGGGTCACTCTGCGGCTGAAACTGGAACTTGGGGTCGGGCAATAGCGTCACCCGCATCGTCGGCGCGACGTAGACGGTCGCCGACGGGGTCAGCTTGCGGCCCTCGGTCTCCTCGGCCAGCACAGCGTCGGTCGGGCCGACGACGAATTCGAGCGTTGACCAGGCGTCGACGTCCATGTCGCCTGGAGCGACAAACGCGCCGACGCCTTTGGCCACATGCTCGGGCAGCGCCGCGCTGTTGTCGGCAGGCGCGGCAGTGACCGCGTTGTCGACCAGAGCGGCGTCGTTGGTCGTCGGCGCCGCGCTCGTTGGCGGCGGACTACTACAAGCGCCAAGGCAAAGAACGAGCACAACGATCAGCAAATGGATCCGCATCATTCGGGTTTCACTCCTTGGGCTTGCGCAGTTTGCGGATCGCAGCCCACAGCCCGACCGCGGCAGCGATCAGCGCAGTGAGCGCGGTCAGGGTCTTCCCCCACGAGCCGAACAGCGTGCCGAGCAGGTCGCCGAAACTCGCCGCGCCCTTGAGTGCGTTGAGGAACCCTTGCCAGGTCCCAACGTGGACCGTGACCGCCAGCCTGCGCGTGTAGGTTTCGGTCGCGAGCAAGCTTCCATCGGCCTGCTTTTCGAGCACTTCGACCCGGGCAATCAAAGCGTGGCTGCCGCCACTCAGCGGCTTGACGCTCCATTGCCACGAGGCCGCGCGATCCGCTCCAGTCTCCTGCACGTCCGGGCTCTGCCGGCGGATCTCGAAATTCGGGTCGGGCTCCAGAGTGACGCGCATCAGCGGCGCGACATAGATATCCTTGGACTGGCCGAGTTCCTGATCCTCGCTCTCTTCGGCCAGGGCGGCGTCGGTCCTGCCAACGACGAATTCGAGCCGATGCCAGTTGTTGACCTCCATATCGCCGGGTTTGACGAACGCGCCGCGCCCTTTCTGCGGGTCGGTGAACGGCGACCCGATCGGCGGGCCTTCGGCCGGTGGTGCCGCCTCGTCGGGGCCTTCGGCGCCATCGTCGGCGGTGGTGTCGGTCGCCGGTAACTCCAGGGGGAGCGCCGTCGGGCCATGATGCTCATCGGAGATCGGCGTCGCGGTCGGGCCTTCACTCTCCGGCTTGGGTGGCGGCGGCGGCGGTGGTGGCGGTTCCGGTGGCAGAGGGGGCGGCAGAGGCGGTGGCGGCGGTTGCGCGTGCGACATCGTGTGCATCGACTGGATCGCCGCAATGATCGCCATCGAACTGCCGAAGTGCTGGCAGCCACCCGGCAGAACGGCGACCATGTCGACTCTGGAGCCACGCGGCAGCGACGTCCCCGGAGCCGGTGAAAATGCCGTGACGCCCCCGACCCTCACATCGGACGTGCCGCTGCTCGGCGCACATCGAAACGATCCTGGCTGGAGCCCCGCCGCGCGCAATACGCCCGGTGCCGTCTGGACCGTCGTTCCGGCCGGCAACTCCGGAACGCGCACGACCGCAAGCTGTTGAGCCGCCAGCTGCGCTCCAAGTTGGGGATTAGTCGCGAGCACGGCCGGTGGCGGCGCCAGCGCGAGGCAAGCTAAGCCGGCAATGGCGACGAAGAAGCGATAGCCCCGCGACATGCTGCCCTCCCCACGGCAGAACCGGCAGTCAACGTTGTAAACCTAGTTTAGCCTTTCCTACAGCCCCTTTGCAGAATGACCTTTCACTCGCGGTTCAACTCGCATCCCGCTAATTGGCGGCGCGACGCGCGAATCCCCGAAAGACCGTTCACCCTTGGCTTTGAGAACCTACCGCCCGCTGACCGAGCAGGACAGGACACCCCTGCGACGCCGCGCGTCCGGCCTGGCGCTGGCGCTCGGGGTCAATTTTCTGCTGCTGCTGGTCCTGCTGACGCTTGGCGTCATCCCTTTGCCTGAGCGCGAGCCATCGCAAGCGACCATCGTCGATCTGCTGCCCGAATCGCATGCTGAGGCGGCCAAGCCGGCAGCCCTCAAGCCGCGCCAGGTGATGCAGCCGATCCACCAGCCGCGCAAAATGCCGCCGATCAAATCGCCAATTCCCCCCAAGGTCCCCCTGCCGTTGCTAGAGATGAGCAGCGAGGAGATGGCGGCCGCCGATATCAGCAAGCTGGGCGGCGCCGGTTCGGGAAGCGCCGGCGATTCGGAAGACGTCGGGCGCGGACCGCACGGCGAAATTCTCTACGCCGCTGAATGGGCGCGCGAACCGACCGATGCCGAGCTCGGCGGCTATCTCCCGCCCGGCGCGCCCGAGGGCTCAGGACTGATCGCGTGCAAGACGATCCCCGGCAATCGCGTCGACGATTGCGTCGAGATCGGCAATGACCCGCCAGGCTCGCATCTGGCGCGCGCGGTGCGGCTCGCGGCGTGGCAGTTTCACGTGCGGCCGCCGCGCAAAAACGGCAAGCCGATGATCGGCGAATGGGTCCGCATCCGCATCGATTACTATCACACCAGCGGAGAGTAAGCGGAACCCACTAGGCGGCAGGCTCGCCTTCCGGAGCGCCGCGGCCGAGCTTGTCGGGCAGATTTTCGCCCTCGGGCGTGAAAGCGAGGCTGACCGAGTTGATGCAAAAGCGCTCGCCGGTCGGCGGTGGGCCGTCGGGGAAGACGTGGCCCTGGTGCCCGCCGCAGCGCGCGCAGACGATCTCGGTGCGGACCATGCCGTAACTGATGTCGCGGATGTACCTCAGATGATCCTGGTTGAACGGCTGGGTGAAGCTAGGCCAACCCGTCCCGCTCTCGAACTTGGCGCCGCCCTTAAACAGCGGAATGCCGCACAGGCGGCAGGTGAACAGGCCCGGGCGCTTCTCATCGAGGAACACGCCGCAGAACGGCGCCTCGGTGCCATGCTCGAGCAGGACCTCGCGCTCTTCGTCGTCGAGGTCGGCGACGAGGGTTGCGAATTGCTCGTCGGTCGGCGGTGTAAGGTCGAAGGCGGTTTCGGTGGTTGGAGCGTCCTGAGGCATGGCGAATCTCCTTCGCGGCCCGCCTACTCCTCGGTGGGCTCGAACCGCAATATGCCCGCAGTGAATGTCTTGTGCTCGGGATTATCGGCCGGGTGGCGACCGCCGTCGTAGACCACGACCTCGCGGAAATCGAACGGCGACACGCTCTCGAGGCAGGCGACGTTGACCCCAAGCTCGTTGGGGTTCGAGCGGCGCTTGTGGTGGGTGTAGATGCCGCACTCGCTGCAGAAATGATGCTCGGCGACGCCAGTGTTGAAGCGATAGGTCGCGAGCTTGTCTTCGCCTTGGGTGATCTTGAAGCCCTCATGGGCTGACGTGACCGCGACCGCGCCGCGCATCCGGCAGATCGAGCACGTGCAGCGCCGCGCGGAGGACAGGCCGAACGGCAGCTCGACGGCGAACTTCACGGCACCACAATGGCACGAGCCATTGAGGGTGATGGGGTCGGACGCCCGGGTATCGATCGTCATTTGCAAGGCTTCCACTTCGTTCGTCCTGAGCGAAGTCGAAGGGTGTTTCTCAACCGCCTAAGCAAGACGCCCTTCGTCTACGCACCTGCGGCGCTCCGCTCAGGATGAACGGATGTTTAGGCGGCGACCTTCTCCAACGCATCGCGGATGGCGGCGAGCGCGTCCTTGGCCTTCGCGCCGTCAGGCCCGCCGCCTTGCGCCATGTCGGGTCGACCGCCGCCGCCCTGCCCGCCCAGCGCAGCGACCGCGGCCTTGACTAGGTCGACCGCGCTGATTCGTCCGGCGAGGTCGTCGGTGACGCCGACCGCGACGCTGGCGCGGCCGTCGTTGAGCGCGACCAGGGCTGCGACGCCCGAGCCGACGCGCTGCTTCATCGTGTCGACGGCCGAGCGCAGATCCTTGGGATCGAGGCCTTCGACCACTTGTCCCAAGAACGCGTGGCCGTTGACCTGCTCGGGCGCGGCTTCCTCGGATTTCGCGGACCCGCCGCCCATCGCCAGCGCCTTCTTTGCATCGGCAAGTTCGCGCTCGAGCCGCTTGCGCTCTTCGACCAGTGCGGCAACGCGCTCCGGCACCTCGTCGGGCGAGGATTTGAGCGCCGCCGCCGCCTCGCGCAGCCGCACATCGCGCGCGTTCAGCCATTGCCGCGCGGCCTCGCCGGTCAGCGCCTCAATCCGGCGGACGCCCAACGACACCGCGCTTTCGCTGATGATCTTCAGAAGCTGAATGTCGCCGAGCGCGCGGACGTGCGTACCACCGCACAGCTCGACCGAATAATCCAAGTCGGCATCGCGGCCCATCGAGAGCACGCGCACCTCGTCGCCATATTTCTCGCCGAACAAGGCCATGGCGCCGGCGGAAATCGCCTCGTCGGGGGTCATCAGCCGCGTCGTCACCGGCTCGTTCGAGCGGATCTGTGCATTCACCTCGGCCTCGACCGCCTCGATTTCGTTTCGTGAAAGCGCCCTGGGGTGCGAGAAATCGAACCGGAAGTAATCGGGCGCGACCAGACTGCCCTTCTGGGTGACGTGCGTGCCGAGATGCCGCCTCAGTGCCGCATGGAGCAGGTGGGTGGCGCTATGGTTGGCGCGGACCCGGTCACGGCGCTCGGCGTCGACACGCTGGTGGACGGATTCGCCAACCGACAGTTCGCCCGCCACGACCTTGGTCCGGAGCACATGCAGCTTACCGAGCGGCTTTGATGTATCCTCAACCTCACCGGCGAAACCCTTGAGCGTGGTCAGTTTCCCGGTGTCACCGATCTGCCCGCCGCTCTCGCCGTAGAAGGGCGTCTGGTTGAGCAACACGTCGACAGTTTGGCCGATTTCCGCGTTCTCCACGCGCTCGCCATCCTTGACGATCGCCAGCACGACGCCCTCGCCCTCGTCGCCCGAGTAACCGGTGAATTCGGTGCTCCCGAACTCCTCGGCGAGGTCGAACCACAGATCGTCCGACGCCTTCGAGCCCGAACCCTTCCACGCCGCGCGGGCCGCGACTTTTTGCGCCGCCATCGCGGTGTCGAAGCCGTCGCGGTCGACCTGAAGCCCGCGGGCGCGGAGCGCATCCTCGGTCAAATCGTAAGGAAAGCCATAGGTGTCGTAGAGCTTGAACGCCGTCTCGCCGGCCAGCGTCCCGCCCGCCGCGAGGTCCAACGTCGCTTCGTCGAGCAGCTTCAGGCCATTGACCAAAGTCTGGCGGAAACGCGTCTCTTCCTGCTGCAGCGTCGCCTCGATCAGCGGCTGTGCGCGGACCAGCTCGGGGAATGCCGCGCCCATCTCCGCGACCAGAGCTGGCACGAGCCGCCACATCAAAGGCTCCTTGGCCCCGAGCAAATGCGCGTGCCGCATTGCGCGGCGCATGATCCGGCGGAGGACATAGCCCCGCCCCTCGTTGGCCGGCAGCACGCCGTCGGCGACAAGGAAGCCCGAGGTGCGCAAATGATCGGCGATGATGCGATGGCTCGCCTGCATATCGGCCGAATTGTTCGAGGTCAGCGACTCCGACGCCTCGATCAGTGCCTTGAACGTGTCCGTCTCGTAGTTGTCGTGGACGCCCTGGAGCACCGCGGCGATGCGCTCGAGCCCCATGCCGGTGTCGATCGACTTCTCCGGCAGTTCGGAGACGATCTCGCCCGCAACCTGCTCATATTGCATAAAGACCAGGTTCCAGATCTCGACGAAGCGGTCGCCGTCCTCATCCGGCGATCCCGGCGGGCCGCCCGGGATATGGTCGCCATGGTCGTAGAAGATTTCCGAGCAGGGACCCGCCGGGCCGTCATCTCCCATCGACCAGAAATTGTCCTTGGTCGGGATGCGGATGATGCCGCTCTCGGGCAGGCCCGAGATCTTCTTCCACAGATCGAACGCTTCGTCGTCGGTGTGATAGACGGTCGCGGTCAGCCGGTCCGGACTGAGCCCCCATTCCTTCGTGAGAAGGTTCCACGCGAGCTCGATCGCGCGGTCCTTGAAATAATCGCCGAACGAGAAATTCCCGAGCATTTCGAAGAAGGTGTGGTGGCGCGCTGTGTAGCCGACATTATCGAGGTCGTTGTGCTTGCCGCCGGCGCGGACGCACTTTTGCGAGCTCGTCGCCTGACTGTACGGACGGCTTTCGAGTCCGGTGAATACGTTCTTGAATGGCACCATCCCGGCGTTGACGAACATCAAGGTCGGGTCGTTGTGCGGGACCAAGGGCGCCGACGGCACCCGCGCGTGCCCGTTCTTCTCGAAAAATTCGAGGAAGCCGCGGCGGATGTCGTTGGTCGAGGTCATACGAATGGGATGTAAATGCGATGCTGCGGTGCGGCAAGGCGAAGGCTTGGCGTTTGCCCGCGAGCGCGGCTAGGCAACGGTCATGGCCCGCCGTCGCAAATCCACTATCCCGCAATACAAACGCCGCCGCGCGCGCTCGTGGCCGCGGCGGATCTTCGGCTGGATCGTCAAGCTGGTCGTCGCCTTCTTCGCCATCTCGATCCTGTGGGTGCTCGCCTACCGCTTCGTCCCGCCGCCGATCACCGCGACCATGCTCGGCGACGTCTTCACCGGCAGGGCCCTGCACAAGGACTGGATGCCGATCAGCGAGATCGACCGCGATATGGTCCGCGCCGCAATCGCCGCCGAGGACAGCAAATTCTGCCAGCACAACGGCTTCGACTTCGAGGCGATCGAGGACGCGATGAAGCGCAATGCCTCGGGCGGGCGCATCCGTGGCGGATCGACCATCAGCCAGCAGACGGCGAAGACGACCTTCCTGTGGAACGGCGGCGGCTATGCGCGGAAGGGTGTCGAGGCCTGGTTCACCTTCCTGATTGAGCATGTCTGGGGCAAGCGGCGGATCATGGAAGTCTATTTGAACAACGCCGAAACCGGCATCGGCACCTATGGCGCGAACGCCGCGTCGCAACGCTATTTCGGCCACGATGCGAGCGCGATGAGCGCGACCGAAGCGGCGCGCATCGCGGCCGTCCTGCCGCTGCCCAAGAAACGTGGCGCGGTCGCGCCCAAGGGCTTCACCCGACGTTATGGCAATACCATCGCCGCGCGCATCAACGTGGTTGGCCGCGACGGGCTCGACGCCTGCATCTACAAGGGCGCGGCCGCGCCGGTGAACAAGGCACCGCCAGCGGTGACGGCGAAGCCGCGGCCGCTGCCGGGCGAGGAATATGAAACGGCGAAACCGCTGCCGCCGCTCGAGAATGTGGTGAGCAATCTTCCGGCCGATGCGACCGAACCGCCCGAGGTCAATGCGCCAGTGCCAGCGCCGGCCAATACCAGCGAACCTGCGCCTCCGCCCGAACAACCGACGGAGCCGGCGAACCGGCTCTAGCCGACCAGCGCCAACCTCGGCGGTTCCTGGGCGGATAGGTCGACCCTGCCCTCGCCAGCGATCCGCTCGATGCGCGCGGCAAGCTCGCTGTCGAGCACGAAATCGCGGCCGGCGAGCACGACCGCCTGGCCACCATTCGCCAACGGCACGATAAAGCGCACCAGCCCGGTCCCGCCGCGCACGTCCGCGAGTTCTGGAGCGATGCGATCCACCGCAGCCGCCTCATCCACCCGAATCGTCAGCTGCAGCCGCGTCGTCCGGGCCAGGGCCTCGAGTGGCTGGAAGCGCTTGATCGTCACTCGCGGCGCATCGTCGCCGGCACGGCGGTCGAGCTCGACCGTGAGCAGCCCGCACCCGCCGGACTTGGCCGCCGCTTCGAGCGCTGCCGAGGGATCTTCATCGAACACGGTCGCTTCGAATTGACCCGAACGGTCCGACAGGCCCGCGACCATATAGCGGCGGCCCCGCGCCGACGTGCGCCAACGCACACCCTCGACCAAAGCCACCATGGTCGCGCTCGACCGTTCGCCCTCTGGGATGTGGATTTCGGCCAGATCGGCGAAGGTCCGCACCTTATGCGCGGCGAGCAGATGACGCTGCGCGTCGACCGGGTGGGCGGAGAAATAGAAGCCGAACGCGTCGCGCTCCGCCGCCATGCGCTGTGCCTGAGTCCATGACGCATCGCGCGCCAGGCGAATTGGCGCGGCCTCGGCCAAATTGGCGCCGAACAGGCCGGCTTGGCCGCTTTCGCGCTGGTCGTGCGCGCTGGCGGCATGGGCAAGAATGATTTCGGCCGCCCCGTAGACCGCCGGACGATCGGGCTTGATCGCGTCAAACGCGCCCGCCGCGGCGAGGCTCTCGAGTTGCCGCCGGTTGAGCTGACGCGGGTCGATCCGCGCGGCGAAATCCTCGAGGTTTTTGAATGGACCGCCATGCTCGCGCTCCTCGACCAACGCCTCCATCGCTTTCGCGCCGACGCCCTTGAGCGCGCCGAGCGCGTAGCGGACGCTGTGTCCATTTGGCCCGTTCTCGACCGTGAAAAAAGCGTGGCTGGCATTGATGTCGGGCGCCAGGCACTCGACCGCGCCGCGCCGCATGTCGTCGACGAACAAGGCGAGCTTGTCAGTCAACGCCAGGTCGAAGCTCATTGAGGCCGCGAAGAATTCGCTAGCGTGGTGGGCCTTCAGCCACGCGGTTTGGTAGGCGATCAAGGCGTAGCCCGCGGCGTGGCTCTTGTTAAAGCCGTAGCCGGCGAACTTGTCGATCGTATCGAACAGCTCGTTGGCCTTGGCCGCGGGGATCTGGTTGTGCGTCGCGCAGCCCTCGACGAAGCGGGCGCGCTGGGCGTCCATCTCCGACTTGATCTTCTTGCCCATCGCCCGGCGCAACAAGTCAGCCTCGCCGAGCGAGAAGCCGGCGAGCACCTGCGCCGCCTGCATCACCTGTTCCTGGTAGACGAAGATGCCGTAGGTTTCGGCGAGGATGCCTTCGAGTAAGGGATGCGGATATTCGATTGCGGTGCGGCCGTTCTTCCGGTCGCCGAACATGCCGATATTGTCCATCGGCCCCGGGCGGTAAAGTGCGACCAGCGCGATGATGTCGCCGAACGCGGTCGGTTTCACCCCGGCGAGCGTACGCCGCATGCCTTCGGATTCGAGCTGGAACACGCCGACGGTGTCGCCACGCTGAAGCAATTCGTAGACCGCCGGATCGTCCCACGGCAGCGAGTCGAAATCGACCTCGATCCCCTGCGCCGCGAGCAACCGTTGCGCTTCCTTGAGCACCGACAGTGTTTTGAGGCCGAGGAAATCGAACTTCACCAGACCCGCCGCCTCGACATATTTCATGTCGAATTGGGTGACCGGCATGTCCGAGCGCGGATCGCGGTACAGTGGCACCAGCTCGTCGAGCGGACGGTCGCCGATGACTACGCCGGCGGCGTGGGTCGAGGCATGGCGCGGAAGGCCTTCGAGCTTCATCGCCAGGTCGATCAGCCGTTTGACGTCGGCGTCGCCGTCATATTCGGCCTTGAATTCGCTGACGCCGTTCAACGAGCGTTCGAGCGTCCACGGGTCGGTCGGGTGGTTGGGAACCAGCTTCGCCAGCCGGTCGATCTGACCGTATGGCATTTGCAGCACGCGGCCTGTGTCCTTGAGCACCGCGCGCGCTTTCAGCCGCCCGAAAGTGATGATCTGCGCGACCCGGTCGCGGCCGTATTTCTGCTGAACGTAGGTGATCACCTTGTCGCGGTGGGTTTCGCAGAAATCGATGTCGAAATCGGGCATCGACACGCGCTCGGGGTTGAGGAAGCGCTCGAACAGTAGGCCGAGCGCCATCGGGTCGAGATCGGTGATGGTCAGCGACCAGGCAACGACCGACCCCGCGCCCGATCCGCGCCCCGGCCCAACCGGAATATCATTGGCCTTGGCCCATTTGATGAAGTCGGCGACGATCAGGAAGTAACCGGCGAAGCCCATGCCGGTGATGACTTCGAGCTCGAATTCGAGTCGGTCGCGGTATTCTTTGAAAGGATCCGTCCGTGCTGAGCTAGTCGAAGCACTGTCTTGTTGTTCGCTAGAGGAGGACAGCCCTTTGACAGGCTCAGGGCGAACGGGTTTGAGTTTCCGGAGTCTTTCCGCAAGCCCCGCCCGCGCATCGCGGCGTAGCTGCTCGTCCTCGTCGTCGCCGAGGCGCGGAAGGATCGGCCGCCGCTGCGGCGCCGCCACCGCGCAACGCAATGCGATCACCGCGGTGTTGGCGAGCGCCTCGGGAAGATCGGCGAACAGCGTCTCCATTGCCGCCCCGTCCTTGAGCCAGGCGTCGGGCGACGAGGTAATCCGTTCGCTGCTCTCCACATAGGCCGAACTGGCGATGCACAGCATGGCGTCGTGCGCGGCGTGGAAACTCGGATCGAGGTACGCCGCCGGATTAGTCGCGACCAACGGCAGGTCGCGAGCGAAAGCGAGCTCGATCAGGGCGTCTTCGGCGAATTCCTCGATTGGGTCGTGACGGCGAATGATCTCGACGTAGAGCCGGTCGGCGAACAACGCCTGCAGGCGATCGAGATAGGCCTCGGCCTTGTCGCGCTGGCCGTCGGCAAGCAAGCGCGCGAGCGCGCCCTCCGACCCCGCCGTCAACGCGATCAGGCCATCACTGAGCCCATCGAGCATCGCGAACGCGACGTGCGGATCCTGCTCCAGCGGCCGGTCGAGGTGCGCCGACGACACCAGCTTGCATAGATTGGCATAGCCCTGATCATCCTTGGCGAGCAGCACCAGCCAGTCGATCACGCCGGGCTCGCCGCCGATCTCTGGCGGCCGCGCGAGCGCGAGCAGTGCGCCGACGATCGGCTGCACGCCCTTGGCGGTACACGCATCGCTGAACGGCATCGCGCCGTAGAGCCCGTTGCGGTCGGTCAGCGCGACCGCCGGAAACCCGAGCATCGCCGCGCGGCTGGCGATCGTCCTGGGCTCCATCGCGCCCTCAAGCATGGTGAACGACGAGAGGACGCGAAGCGGGACATAGGGCTGAGTCACGACGGAAATATGAGGGTCTTGGACGCGCGTGGAAAGCGTCGGGCCGGACTTATCCACGACTTATCGCTGCTGAAAGCGCCCTTCCATGATGTCGCGGATTTCGCGCATTCGGCCGACGTAGCCGTCGGCCATGCATTGGCGGCTCGGGCAACGGTCGCGGTAGGCGAGAAAGCGGTCGCTGGTGCTTTGCAGCTGGGCTTTCTGCGCCGGAGTCGCCGAGGCCAGGGCACGGCGAAATTGCGCCGCCATATTGACGTCGAGCGCGGCCAGACCGCTGTCCGCGCAAACGGCGGCTTCGCCCGAACTGCGGGCGTTGGCACAGTCGAAGCTCGGCCGCCCCTGCGATCCCGGCTGGACGGCAGCGGACCCGGGCCCGACAGCGTTCGTGTCGAGCGGAGCAAGAGGATCGGCAACCTCGCTCGCTGGAGTTGCGGGTTCGGCGACGCGCTCGAGCGTGGCGAGCGGCGCGATGATCGGTTCGGCATTGCGGAGCACAATCACGCCGTCAGACCGGAGGACATAATCGATGCTCGCCGTCAGGCTGTGGCGGCCGCCGGTAACCGCAAGTCCGGGCGGAAGTTCGAGATAGAAAGTTCCGGAGCAGTTGAGCGCGCCGCTTTCCTCGCCTTCGAGGACGGGGTCTTCGACCCGCAGGACAGCGACGCTGGAGACCTTGTCGAACTCCGGCCAATCCTTCCCGCGCACCTCGGCGGCACGGCGGAACAGCTCTCGCCTGACCAGGTCGTAGGTCGATTTCTCCGAGCACGCCTTGCCCGCTTCCGACTGCGCGCTCTGCTGAATCTGCGGGTTGCTAAGCTTGTCCTGGTTGGGATTGCGATCGGTGCTGAAGAACCAAAGCAGCCCGAGAAGAATGACAACCCCCGCGAGCAGCACGAGGATGATGGGGTTCAAGCGGCGCTCGGGCCGGTCGTCGTCCGTCTGTGCCACTTAGCTAGCTCCTCGGAGGGAGCGTCCCATTTTCCCAAGTGGCCAATAGAGAAACAGAGCGCGTCCGATTACGTCCTCCACGGGCACGAGTTCCAGCCCACCCATGATTTTCGAGACTCGGCTGTCCGCCGAATTGTCACGGTTATCGCCAAGGACGAAGACGTGGCCGGGAGGTATCACCACCTCTGACATGTCATCTTCCGGGCTCGATCCGAGATCCTGAATCATGTGGGAGCCTGTTTCACCGGGCAGTTTTTCCCAAAACATTTTGGCCTCGACCGGTGGCATATAGGAATATGCAACAGGTCTAGTTCCGGCGGGCTTGAGAGCGGCTGCAGTGCCATTGATGACGACAATGCCATTTTTCAGCTCAATTCTGTCGCCCGAAAGTGCCGCAACACGCTTGATGTAGATGTCACCGGCAGAGGTGTTAACTAGGACCACATCACCGCGGCGCAGCTCGGCTGGCTCTCCAATCGCGGCAACCAACTTGTCCGACTTATAGAGCGTCGGTTCCATTGCCTCTGATGGCAGGTAGAAGTTGCGATACATGCTCCGCGAAAAATCGGATAGCATCCAGCTCAGCGCGAACGCAGCCAACGCCGCTCCCACGATGAAATACCAGCGCGCCCACATAGGTCGCGGCGAAATCCTTTGGGGGCTGTCACGCCATGTCAGCCACATCGCCGCAGCATATGCGACCACTGTCACCACGAGGACGAGGATGACCAAGCTCGCATATGCGCCGAAACCGATGTTTCGCGTTGCGGACAGTGCAGTAACGAACAACAGAATGACGCCAAGCGCCAAGCCGTAGATCTTGAGGGCAGGTTTGACCTGCCCAATTCTCAGTAGTCCGAGCCCGGGCGCGAGCAAGTTCAGAAGCGTGACTCCCACTCGAGCGGGCAGACTCCGCCGTTCCGTCACTAACCCAGCCGTCCCTCGTGCAGCCGAACGACGCGGTCCATTTTTGCGGCCATGCGTTCGTTGTGGGTCGCGATCAGGGCCGCGCTGCCCTCTTCACGCACCAGCTTCAAGAACTCAGCGAGAACCGCATCCGCCGTTTGTTCGTCGAGATTGCCGGTGGGCTCGTCGGCGAGCACCAGCGGCGGCTTGTTGGCGAGCGCGCGGGCAACCGCCACGCGTTGCTGCTCGCCGCCGGACAGCTTGGACGGGCGATGGTCGAGTCGCTGGGCAAGGCCGAGCGCCGACAGCAATTGCTCGGCGCGGGCGCGGGCGGCCTCGGGCTCGGCGCCGCGCACGAGCTGGGGAATGATCACGTTCTCGCGCGCGTTGAATTCGGGCAGCAAGTGATGGAACTGGTAGACGAAGCCGAGCGCTTCACGGCGCAGACGCGTGCGCCCATCGTCGTCGAGATCTGCCGCTTCCTGTCCGTGGACCTGGATCGAGCCCGAAAAGCCGCCCTCGAGCAGTCCAACCGCCTGGAGGAAGGTCGATTTGCCCGAGCCCGACGGGCCGAGCAAACCGACGATCTCACCGCGCTTCACTTCGAGGTCGACGCCGCGCAGAACTTCGATCGTGACGTCGCCCTGGGTGAAGCTGCGCTTGAGCCCGCGGGTCATGAGAACCGTGTCACTCATAACGCAGTACCTGGACCGGATCGGTGCTCGCGGCCTTCAGCGCCGGAAACAGCGTCGCGGGGAAGATCAGGATGAGCGTGACAATGATAATCGCCGCGACTTCTACCGGATCGGTCTTGGCCGGAAGCTCAGTGAGGATGCGGACCGACGGGTCCCACGGGTTCGCGCCGCTGAGCGCATGAACTAGGTCGACCGCGCCCTGGCGGAAGTACAGGACGATCGAACCGAGGATGAGGCCGATCAGGATGCCGATCGTGCCGATGGTCAGGCCGACGGTCATGAAAATGCGCAACACTGCGCGCCGCGACGCGCCCATCGTCCGCAGGATCGCGATGTCGCGGGTCTTGGAGCGCACCAACATGATTAGCGACGATGCGATGTTGAACGCCGCGACGAGCACGATGATGCTGACGACGATGAACATCACCACCCGTTCGAGGTCGAGCGCCGAGAACAGGGCCGAGTTCATTTGCCGCCAGTCGGCGATCACTCCGGTGCGGCGGACCAGCGGCTGAAGCGGCTGGAGGATTTGCTGCACCTTGTCGGGGTTGTTCGTCTGGATCTCGACGATCCCGACCTGGTCCCCGAGCATCAGCAGCTGTTGGGCATCCTCCATCGGCATGATCACGAACGCCTTGTCGTAATCGTATATCCCGACCTCGAACACCGCGCCGACGGTATAGGTGACGATCCTCGGCACGGTGCCGACCACGGTCGAGCGGCCTTCGGGACTAATCAGGCTGATTTCGCTGCCCGGGCCGGCGCCGAGCTGATCGGCCAGCTTCGAACCGAGCGCGATCCGCCCGCTGCCAGGTGTGATCGACCTCAAATCGCCGGCGACGACGCTCGACGTCAAAGTCTTGTTCGTGAGCAGATCGCTGACCCGCATGCCGCGCACCAGCACGCCCTCGACGCGACCGTTGGACGAGGCCATCAGCGGCTGCTCGATCAGCGGCAACGCGGACGTCACACCAGGCGTCTTGCGCGCGGTCTCGGCGATCTGCTGCCAATTGGCGAGGCGCCCGTCATAGCCCTGGATCACGGCATGACCGTTAAGACCGACAATCTTGTCGAACAGCTCGGCGCGAAAGCCGGTCATCACGCTCATCACCACGATCAGCGCGGCGACGCCGAGCGCGACCGCACCGACGCTGAATCCCGCAACCAGGAAGATGAAACCTTCGCCCTTTTGCGGGAGAAGGTAGCGACGAGCGACCATCCGCTCGTAGCGGGACAGGATCATGCGGTGAGCCTCGCGAAAGCGCTTTCGACGCTCAGCTCCTCGCGCTCTCCGGTTGAACGGCGCTTTAACTCGACGGTGCCTGCGGCGATCCCGCGCGGGCCGACGACGACCTGCCACGGCAACCCGATCAGATCCATCGAGCCCAATTTCACGCCGCCGCGTTCGTCGCGATCATCGTACAGCGTTTCGATCCCGGCGGCGTTGAGCTTCGCATAGAGGTCATCGGCCGCTGCAACGCTCGGCTCGTCATCCTGACGCATGGTGACGATTCCAACGCGCCACGGGGCGACGGCTTCAGGCCAGATGATCCCGGCATCGTCGTGGCTCGCCTCGATGATCGCCCCGACCAAGCGCGATACGCCGACGCCGTAGCTGCCCATCATCGGCGTCACCATCGACCCGTCCCGGCCCGACACTTTGAGGCCCATCGCGGCCGAATATTTGTCGCCGAAGTAAAAGATGTGCCCGACCTCGATCCCGCGGCCCGTGCGGCGCTTGTCCTCGGGCAAGGTTTCCCACTTCGCCAGGTCGTGGGTCTCGTCCGTCGCCGCATAGGTCGCATTCACGCGATCGAACAGGCCCTGGAGGCCGGCCTCGTCGCCATAGCGCAGGTCCGATTGCTGCCAGTCGAACGACTCATAGGCGGCGTCATAGAACACCTCACTCTCGCCGGTCGGCGCGAGGACGATGAATTCGTGGCTGAGATCGCCGCCGATCGGTCCCGAAGCGGCCTTCATCGGCACCGCCTGGATGCCCATCCGCTGAAACGTCCGCAGATAGGCCAGCATTTGTGTGTAATAACTTTGCCGGGCGCCGGCCTCGTCGACATCGAAGCTGTAGGCATCCTTCATCAGGAACTCGCGCCCCCGCATCACGCCGAAGCGCGGGCGGACCTCGTCACGGAATTTCCACTGGATGTGATAAAGCGTGCGCGGAAGATCGCGGTAGCTCTTCATTTCGTCGCGGACGATCGCGGTCAGCATTTCCTCGTTGGTTGGGCCGTAAAGCATCTCGCGGTCGTGGCGGTCCTTGATGCGCAGCATTTCGGGGCCGTAGGCGTCGTAACGGCCGCTTTCTCGCCACAGCTCGGCCGACTGCAAGGTGGGCATCAGCATTTCGAGAGCGCCCGAGCGGTCCTGTTCCTCGCGCACGATCTGCTCGATCTTCTTGAGCACCCGGAAGCCCAGCGGCAGCCAGGCATAGATTCCGGCGGCGGTCTGGCGCACCAGCCCGGCCCTCAGCATGAGCTTGTGGCTGACGATCTGGGCGTCGGAGGGGCTCTCTTTGAGAACCGGCAAAAAGGCTCGGGACCAGCGCATGGAGCCGGGCTCTAGCGGCCCTTGCTCACGACTGGCAACCGGCGTGCCATGTCGCGGGCCATGTGGCCGCGCCGACACAGGGCTGCGACAAAAGCGGATCGAAGTCATTAACAGGCGTGACAGCGGCGTTCACCCGGCATAGCGTCCAGCCATCCGAACGACAGACCCTTGGGTCGCTGGTTCGGAAATGCGGCCAGGCTACTGGGGAAGCCTCACCGCAACGACGCTCAAGGGGGCTGACGAGCAATCGTCACGCAAGGCGCCCGGATCGCTAGCCGATCCGGGCGTTTGCTTTGGTGGGCGTCAGCCCGCTAGACCGAAACCGATGCCCGACAACGTAAAGCTAAAGTTCGACCCACGCTTGCCGGTTCAGCACGACCGCGGTACCGCGCTTTACTTCATTGTCGCCATCATCGCGGCGATCGCAATTTGGACTATTCAGCAACGCGCGATCGAAGACTCGAGCCCAGGTGCCACGTCGCGGCCGACGAGAGGCGACCTCCGCGCAGTATTCAGCGCCGATGATTATCTCGCCGATGCCCAGCGGAACGGCGAGCAAGGCACGGTGCAGGCCCGCCTGGACGTGGATACCCGTGGTCGGGTCGCACGCTGTTCAATTGTGCACAGCAGCGGCCACATCGCTTGATCAGGCAACTTGCGGGATTTTGCAGAAACGCGCGCAATTCGCTCCGGCTCACGATGCGAACGGCAACGCCGTGCCCGATTCCGTCGTGACTCCGGCGATTGTCTGGCGCCTGGCAGACTAGCGCCGGGCCATCGGCGTTTGCTTTTGCTGACCGTCGCGCTTTGCTATAGGGATCGCGCAGCCTGGATATTTGCGTTGCCAGGCGAAACAAAGGGGAAGGAGGCCGCCATGCCCAAGCGCATGATGCTCGCGCTGATCCTCGTGACCGCGGCGATCGGTCCCGCCTCGGCCCAGGACAATGATCGCGGCGGGGTCCGCACGGAAACCCAAAGCCGACTCGGCGATCAGAGCACTAACGACACGTTATGGAACGCAATCGGTTTGTTGGGCCTGCTTGGCCTGTTGGGCTTCCGGAAGCGCCATTCCGACGACAGCTATCACCCAGCCGCGCTCGAATAAGCAGGACAACAGGAGGGAACGCCAAGATGAACTACCGACTCCCGCTTTCGGTCGCGCTCGCCATGCTCGCCGCATCGCCCGTGCTCGCGCAAGGCAACACGGCGGCACCGGCGAACACCTCCGAAGCGACCCCGCCGGACGCGACGGTGGGCAACGCCACACACAATGCCGCAACCGCGGCAACACCCGCGGACAACGCCGCAGTCGCTGCTCCGGCGGACACGGCCGCCGCGGCCGAACCGGCGGCGCCGGCTCCACAGCCCGAACCCAAATCATTCCCGTGGGGCGTCCTTGGGCTTCTCGGCCTGATCGGACTGATCGGCGGCCGCAAGTCCGCCAGCTGATCTTAGGTTTGTGCCGGACCGCCGCGCTGCATTAAGCAGGCGGCCATGAGCGAGAACAAGAACCGGCCGGAAACCTTGCTGGTCGAGGGCGGCCGCCGCAAGGAATGGCGACGGAAGCTGGTCAACGTACCGGTCGAGCGCGCCTCGACCATCCAGTTCGATAGCATCGCCGACATGAAAAGCAGCAAGGCGGGGCTCGGCGTCTATCGCTATGGACTGCAGGGCACGGCGACCCATTGGGCGTTGTCCGAAGCGCTGACCGAGCTCGAGCTAGGCGCCGCCGGCACCGCGCTTTACTCGTCCGGGCTCGCGGCGATCACCACGGCCCTGCTGGCAATTCTCAAGCCCGGCGACGAATTGCTCGTTCCCGATCATATCTACGGGCCGACTCGGCGGTTTTGCGATACTTTTCTCAAGCGTTTCGGGGTCGCGACGCATTATTATGACCCCATGATTAGCGGCGGCATCGCCGGGCTGATCGGCGACAAGACACGGGCGATCATGCTCGAAAGCCCCGGCTCGCTGACCATGGAAGTCCAGGACGTGCCGGCGATCTGCGCGGTCGCGCGAGGACGTGGTATCCCGACTCTGCTCGACAATACCTGGGCGACGCCATTGTTCTTTCCGGCGATTGCCGCGGGCGTCGACATCACCATCCTCGCAGCCACCAAATATATCGGCGGGCATGCCGACGTGATGCTCGGCGCAACCACCGCGACCGCGGAATATTTCGATCGCATCCAAGCCCTGGGCTGGGATCTCGGCCACAGCGTTTCGCCCGACGACGCGTGGCTCGGGTCGCGGGGGCTGCGGACCATGGCCGTTCGCCTGAGGCAGCATGAGGCCAGCGCATTGCGCATCGCGCACTGGTTGAAGGAGCGACCCGAAGTCGGGCGCGTCCTCCACCCGGCCCTGCCCGACTGTCCCGGGCACGAAATCTGGAAGCGCGATTTCAAGGGCTCATCGGGGCTGTTCGCGTTCGAGCTTAAGGACGCCGATGCCGCCGCCCGCGCGGCCTTCGTCGACCGGCTCAAACTGTTCGGGATCGGATATAGCTGGGGCGGCTACGAAAGCCTGGCAATCGTCGTCGATCCGTTCCGGACGGTCTCGGTGCCCCCCGCCCCCAACCTCATCCGGCTTCACATCGGTCTCGAAGACCCCGAGGACCTGATTGCGGACATCGCACAAGCAATTGGGAAACTTCTATAAAACATTTTGAAGTTAACTGGCGTTACTGCGGTAAGTTGTGCACCAATTGCGATGAAGGCGGTTCGCCTTCCGGCTACATCGCGCGTAGATTCCGCATGTCAGCGGAGTAAAGGATATGCGTTCCATCCCGACAAAACTTGCGGCGACGGTTGTTGCCGCCGCGATCATGATCAGCCCAACCGCAGCCGCATCGGCGGCAATGTCGACAGCCGCTGCTCAACCAGCACCGAACAATTGGGTTAGGCTGAGCCAGCTGACACCGGCCGGCGCCATGGCACTTGCGGGCAGCGGAGTCGTGGCCGGCGCGCCCGACGCCGCGACCGTCGCGGCTTCGGCGGCTGCCGTTCAACCGGCAGACGAGCCCGGGGCCAACCCGTTCCCGCTCCCGGTGATCGCGGTCCTGCTCGCGGTCCTCGGTGGCGCGGTCTACATCGCCTTCATCGAGCACCATCACGGCCACATTGCCATCCCGACCCCGCCGCCCATCAGCCCGGCCTAAGCTCTGGTCAGGTTTGACCTCCGAGCTCGAGCGGCACCGCCAGAGCGTTGCCGCTCGTTGCATTTTGGTGATTTGCCGGCTGCCAAAAATGGTAGCGGAGGAGGGACTTGAACCCCCGACACGCGGATTATGATTCCGCTGCTCTAACCAGCTGAGCTACTCCGCCCCAATGGCCTGGAAGCGCCCTCGTATCGGGCACCGAAGGCGCGCGATATAAGTGTGTGTACAGAACCGGTCAACGCGGAGGAACCGCTAACGGCTGCTGTCGTTGAGCCGAGCATGGAGACGACCCGCGAATGGACCCGCTGACCCCCCTGGACACCCTCTGCCGGATCATCCTTCGCGCCCGCGAATATGAAGCGCAGACCCCAACCGATTACGACGGGGGCGAATCGCCCGACAATGTCGATGACGAGGAGGAAGGCACGCTGTCGGTCCTCGACGACGCGCTCAATGAAAGCGTCGAGGAAGAATTGACCGCCGTGTTCGAGGATCTCGGCGAGGACCAGCTCGCCGAAGTCATCGCCTTCTGCTGGGTCGGCCAGGGCACCTATGAGGCCGGCGATTGGGACGAAGCGATCGAGGAAGCGCAGGACCTGGTCAATGATGGGACCAAGGGCGCGATCGCCGAGCTAATGGACATGCCGATGCTCGCCTCGGTGCTCGAATCTGGAATGGCCGCGTTCGATGTGAACTGCGACGGCATCGGCGAGGTCAGCTAGAACCCCCCAGCGATCGCGGCGAACCGCGACAGCCATGCGACGATCCGAATGCTGCGACGCAGCATGGTGGGTTGCGTCGTGCAGTGAGAATTCCCAATTGTCGGGTCCCCGAGGTGGTGCGGATTGCGAACCGACCGACATCGTTCGATTATAACTCACTGATCCCAAAATATTTTTCAATTTGGCACAACCCTTGCTCCGTATTGGGCATCGGATTTGCCAACGGAGTTTGAAATGTCAGCGCAGAACGCCAACGCCGAGGAAGCCTACATCGCTTTGTCGCTTCGCCAGCACACCATTTTTGGCGTGTGCGAAGGCATTGGCGAGGATTTCGGCTTCAACCCGATCTTTCTGCGGGTCCCGCTAGCGGCCGCCGTGTTGTGGAGCCCGCTGATCGCGATCGGCACCTATTTCGCGCTGGGCGCGCTGGTGCTCGTATCGCGCCTGGTCTTCCCACGCCCCACAGCCATCGCGGCACAATCCGTGAACGCCATCGAATCCGACAACGATCAGCTTGGCCGCGACTCTATGCCGATCGCCGCCTGACGCACCGGACCCGGCGCGCGGGCATCCCCTCGCCGCGCGCCGCGGGACGGACAATTTATGCTGTTTCTGGATGAGGTGGCGGGCAAAAAATCAAATTCTCGATGCCCATAAACGGGTAAACCCCACCGGTTTGACCCGGCGGGGTTCCCCATGCTTTTCAACCGAAGTCTCAAAGCACGTCCCCATTGATAGCGGCCAGCCCGAGCCTGTCGAGTCCTAATTCAGATTATTTTGCCGCGACTCGCAATTTGCTGTGGATAAATCTGTGCACAAAATTCGGGCGGAGCAATTCCGGTCCGAATTGGGCTTAATCTCGGTCACCGCTTCCTTACCCCGATATAAACCTCGTCTTTACGCCCTTGCGTTAGGACCGATGTCGATAGGCTTCGCCTGAAGCACTTCAGACGAGGGGAAAGGAATGGCGATTAATCGGTCCGTCGACCGCAAATTGGTCAGCGTCGCCGAAACCCAGCTTGCGCGAGTCGCAGGCGATGGGTGCGCGCGCCATCCGCACCTCAATGCGTTGCTTGAAGCGTCCGGCCCACACGCGGGGCGCGATCTGTCCGACGCCATCCATCTCTTGTGCAGCCTCCACGGCCGTTATCCCGGCCTGATCGAGCTCACGCTCCAGCATTGCCCCGCCGGTCCCGCGCAATCGTGGCTGGTCCGTGCTGCAGAGGCGTTCGAACGCGAGCGGCTCTATGTTGTGCGGTTGACGTCGGCTGTCGGTCCACTCCCGAGTACGCCTGGCGCGGCTGAGACTGAATCCAGCTTGCTTTCCGCGCGCCACGCGCTCGAAACGCTCGCCCATTCGGAGCGCAAGGGCTGTTCGCTCGGCGCCGCAACGGCGCTGATCGGCGACTGGTGGCCGATCCGCCGTCTACTCGATCGGGCCGCAGCCCGCGTTGGTCTGCAAGCCCCCGCCCCCTCGCTGCCCGACGAAGCGTCGGTGGTCGAGGTCATCGGCCTATGCGCCGACAGCCCGGCCAGCGAGCGCGCACTGGCATTCGGCAGCGAACAATTGCTGCTCCAGCACCGCGGTCTGCTCGATCTGCTCGAAGCCCGCGCCGCCGCCCGCGGCGACTACTAAGCCTTCACACCTAAGGAAATCGCCGCCCGCACTCGCGTGCGGACGGCGACCTGCTCCCCCTGCATTCAACCGTATCAATCGTCGCGGTAGGCGAGCTCGAAATTTCCCCAGCGGCGGCCCTTGAACCACAAGGGCACGAACACATTCTTCACCGGGATGAATTTGTCGCCAAGCTCCATGCGATAGGTCGCGAGGGTCGCCGGCTTGTCGCTGGCGAGCGCGTTGCGCGTGGTGTCGTCGATCAGGATTCTTTTATTACGGCAATGTTCGTCGTTCCACACGGCATCCGCGCCCTGTGGATGGCTGCGGTCCGTCAAATGCGTCGGCAAATAGCCGTTCACGTCACCGATCGCTGAGCCAATGACGCGGTTGTCCGAGCCCTTGGTCCGGTCGAGGATCGGCCGCACATGTTTGTCGGCGGTAGCGTTGAAGCGAACATCGTATTGCACCGGGTTGGTGCCCTCGACGATCTTGTAGTCGCGGTCGAACACGTCCTCGACGGTTACCTCGCCTTCATCGATCGCCCGCTCGATCGCGACCATGATCTGGCGCGCGGCTTCCTGGGCCCGGAGGATGAACGGGGTGTCGTCAATCTCGGCGCCCGAATTGGCGAGTGTGTCGAGCATGGTATTCGACAGCATCTCGAGGTGGGCGAGCCGCTTTTGCGCCGACAGCAACTCGCTGCCGTTGGAACGCGCGTCGCCGGCGAATTCGGTAAGCCCGGCCTTCACCCGATCGACGCTGGTCTGGATCATGCTGGTCGAATGGGCGATGCCTTCGGTCTGGCGGTCGACCATGCCGACGATCTCGCTCACTTCGCGGACCGTGTCGCTGATCTGGCCAAAGCCCGACTGGGCGGCGCGACTGCGCTCGACGCCGGTCTTGATTTCGGTGGTGACGGCGCCCGCCTCGCGGGTCAGCTCGCCAATAGTCGAGGCGATCTGGCTGGTGGCGGCGCGGGTATCGTGCGCAAGCTTCTTAACCTCAGCGGCGACGACCGCGAAGCTGCGCCCGGCATCCCCGGCGCGAGCCGCCTCGATCGTCGCGTTGAGGGCTAGCATGTTGGTCTTGCGGGCGATCGTCTCGATAGTCGATGACACGCTCTGGACCTGGTGCATCGCCGAAGCGAAGCCGGCCATGCGTTCGCCCAGCTGGACGACGAGCTCGGTCAGCCCCTTGAAGCCGTCGATGGTGCCTTCGATTGCGGCGCGACCGGCATCGAGCTTGGCTTTCGCCTGCTCGGACAACAGGCGCGCCTCATCCGTGGAATCGCTGACCCGGGCCTGGTCACCAAGCAACCGCGTGGTCACCTCCTCGAGGCTGTCGAGCATCTTCAAATGCGCGCCGATACGGTCGGCCACACCAGACACGTAGCCGGCGACATCGCTGCATTCCATCGACAACGAACCGCAATCGCGCGCAACGGCGCGAATCGCATTCTCGGTGACTTCCTCGATCCCCAAAGTGGCCATGAAAGCCCCGCTCCCGAACTTAAATTTTCGAAGCCGAGATACGCAGGAACCTCCTACTTCTTCGTTAACTATGTGAGAGCGTCCCGCTAGGGCGGGCGAATGGGGGCAATGGAGCGTTTGTCGTTGAAGCTTGCGCGGCGGATCGCACTGGCCGCGCAAGGCTTCGGTGGGCCGCGCCCCGCATCGGTCAACGCGGGCCATTTAGGCCGGGCCATCGAACGCCTGTCACTCCATCAAATCGACAGCGTCAACGTGCTGGTGCGCGCGCATTATCTGCCTGTCTTTTCGCGCCTCGGCATTTACGACTGCGGCCTGCTCGATCGCGCCGCCTGGGGACCTGCGCGAAAACGGACGATGTTCGAATATTGGGCGCACGAAGCGTCGCTGCTGCCCCTTGACCTGCATCCCCTGCTGCGCTGGCGAATGACGGCGGCGGAACGCGGCGAAATCGGCTGGCGGAGCCTCCGCGCCTATGCCGAGAAACGACGCAACGAAGCCGACGCCGTAATCGAGCGGATTCGAGCGGAAGGCCCGCTCGCCGCCTCCGATTTCGAGAATGGCAAGGGCAAGGGCGGCTGGTGGGGCTGGGGCGAGACCAAGGCGGCGCTCGAATGGCTGTTCTGGGCCGGGCTGATCACCACTACGACGCGGCGAACGACTTTCGAACGGGTGTACGATTTGACTGAGCGCGTGATACCGCCCGCGATCCTGGCGCTGCCGACACCTGAACCCGCCGACGCCAAACGCATCCTGATTGACCGCTCGGCGCGAGCGCTCGGCGTGGCGACCGCGACCGATCTGCGCGATTACTTCCGTCTCGACCCGGCATCCGCGCGCACGGCCGTCGCCGAACTGGTGGAGGATGGCGCGCTGATCCCAGTCATCGTCGAGGACTGGCGGGCACCGGCTTTTCTCCATCGCGACGCGGGCATGCCCCGGCGCATTCGCGGCCAAACGTTGCTGGCTCCGTTCGACCCCTTGGTGTGGGAGCGCAGCCGGATCGAGCGCCTGTTCGACTTTCGTTACCGCATCGAAATCTACACGCCGGCCGACAAGCGCGTGCACGGCTATTACGTCCTGCCGTTCCTGCTCGATGAACGTTTGGTTGCACGCGTCGACCTCAAAGCCGACCGCCAGCGGTCGCGGCTGCTGGTCCGCCAGGTGACGTGGGAGCTTGGCGCACCACCGGACGCGCCTGAGCGGCTCGACGCCGAACTCCGGCTAATGGCTGACTGGCTCGGATTGGATGCCGTCGATCAGTAGATCAGGAACGACTTGCGAGCCTCTTCCCAGTCGCGCTCGTCGGGGATGGTAAGCGCGTCGAGGTCGCTTGGCGTGGCGTTCGGATCGTCGACCCATTTGCGCAGCAGCGGCGATCCGTTGATGACATCGATTGCAAGCTTGCCGAATTCATATTCGTAGGGGAAGTCGCGCCACAGATCGCAGTCCGGCGCGAGGCGGCGAATCGCCTTGAACGCAAGCGATTGCAGCCGCCAAGGCTTGAACGCGGCATGATCGTAGAATTGCCCTTCGGCGTGGATAAAAACGCCGCGGCACATCTCCCCGACATGCTTGTGAAACGTCGGTTGAAACGTCACCTCGCGCAACTTGCACCCCGCGAGCCAATCCGGCGCGAGCGCTTCCATCTCGGCGATGATTCTGCGCGGCTCGAGGTCGGGCGCGCCGAACAGCTCGAGCGGGCGGGTCGTGCCCCTGCCCTCGCTCAGCGTCGTTCCCTCGAGCATCACCGTGCCCGCATAAGCGCGCGCCATATTGAGGTTAGCTGCGTTGGGGCTCGGGTTGATCCACACCCGGTCCTCCGGCCAGCCGAAACCTGGCGCGATGCCCGGTGTCCAACCGTGCATCTCGATCACGCGATAATCGACATCGAGCTTGAAGTGACCGAGGAACCATTGGCCAAGCTCGCCGAGCGTCAGGCCGTGGCGCATCGGGATCGGGCCGGCGCCGACGAAGCTCTCCCAACCGGGCCGTAATGTAAGACCCTCGATCGGGCGGCCTGCGGGGTTGGGCCGGTCGAGCACCCACACGCTTTTGCCATGGTCGGCCGCGGCTTCGAGCACGTAGAGGAGTGTGGTGATGAACGTGTAGATCCGGCAGCCGACGTCCTGGAGGTCGACGAAAATGGTGTCGAACGTGCCCAGCGACTGTCCGGTCGGACGCCGGACCTCGCCGTAGAGGCTGAACACCGGGATGCCGTGAACCGGGTCGGCGAAGTCGTCGGACTCGACCATATTGTCTTGCTTGTCACCGCGCAGGCCGTGCTGCGGGCCGAACGCCGCCGTCACGTTGACCCCGGCGGCAACGAGCGCATCGAGACTATGAGTGAGATCGTGCGTGACCGACGCCGGATGCGCGAGGATCGCAACGCGTTTGCCTTCGAGGGATTTACGTAGCTCAGGCTCGGCCAGGAGCCGGTCGATTCCGAACAGGGTCATGCGCCGTGCTTACGGAAGCCGCGCGATGAAGCAACCGGGGTCGTGGAAGTCCGGCGCGTTGCCGGTGTGCGCCAACGCCCAATAGGACTTGGTGCCATCCTGCTCCTCGATCACCGCGGAGAGGCCCAGTTCCCACTTCCGGTCGGCATCGACGGCGATGGTCGCGCCGACGGTCCACCAGGTGAAATTCTCTTCCATCCGGATGTAGGGCGGCTGGCCGACCTCGGCCCGGGACATGCCTTCGCGACGCCCGGTAAAATCATAGGCCGCCCAATTGCCGGCCGGAGCGAAATTCCATTCGCGATATCCGTCCGCCTCGGCTTCCCGGAGAAACGCCTCGAAGCAGGTGGTTTTCCACAATTCATCCGCGCGCCACGGCTCGGACAATCTGGGAATCGCGAACCGCTGGGCGGGTGCGGACACGCCGAACCAGATATTGGTCGTCGCGACCGCGCCGAGCGCCGAATGGTCGACATTCGCCCAGACCTTGAATGTGGGATCGGCGGGCCGGGTTACCGGATGAGGGAAAAGGTTGAACTGCAAATTTAACCCGTTCGTCCTGAGCTTGTCGAAGGACTGCCCTGACTTTTTGCAAGCGCGGAAATCTGCAGCCAATCCCCTCGGATGAGTGCGAGCTGCTTCGCCCGGCTCCAACCCTTGATTTGCCGCTCGGCTGCAAGCGCCTCATATCTCGATGCAAATTCCTGGGGCCAGACCAGTTCAACAGGCCGACGATCGGATGCAAACCCCGGGACCTCGCCGATATTGTGCTGTGCGACCCGTGCTTCGAGATCTTCCGCGTGGCCAGTGTAGAAATAGCCGCCACGGCAGTGAAGCATGTAGGTCCAGAAGCTCATGTCTTTTCGGTAGAATGAAGGGCAGTCCTTCGACAAGCTCAGGACGAACGGTTGTAGGATTTGAGTGTCGAGTCTACCCGCTCGTTCATGACCTCCTACAATTCCTCCCTCCTCCGTCTCCTCGCTGAGCGCGGCTACATCCACCAGGTGACCGATGCGGCGGCGCTCGACGCACTGGCGTCGAAGCAGGTCGTGCCGGGCTACATTGGATTTGATGCGACCGCGCCGTCGCTCCACGTCGGCAATCTGGTCCAAATCATGCAGCTGCGCCGCCTCCAGCAAGCCGGGCACAAGCCGATCGTGCTGATGGGCGGCGGGACGACCAAGGTCGGCGACCCGTCGGGCAAGGATGAAGGGCGCAAACTCCTGTCCAGTGAGGAAATCGACGCCAACATCGCCGGCATCCGCCGCGTGTTCGAACATTTCCTGACGTTCGGAGATGGACCGACCGACGCCGTCATGGTCAACAATGACGACTGGCTCGGCAGCCTCGAATACATCCCGTTCCTGCGCGAGGTCGGCAAGCATTTCACGATCAACCGCATGCTCACCTTCGACAGCGTCAAGCTCCGCCTCGACCGCGAGCAGCCACTGACCTTCCTCGAATTCAACTACATGATCCTCCAGGCCTACGATTTCCTCGAACTGTCGCGGCGGTTTGGCGTCCGGGTGCAGATGGGCGGGTCGGACCAATGGGGAAATATAGTCAATGGGATGGAGCTGACCCGGCGGATCGATGGGACCGAGGTGTTCGGCGTCACGACGCCACTCATCACCACCGCCGACGGGGCGAAGATGGGCAAGACGGCCCAAGGCGCGGTGTGGCTCGATGCCGCATTCCTGAGCCCGTACGATTACTGGCAATTCTGGCGGAACAGCGCCGACGCCGATGTCGGGAAATTCCTGCGGCTGTTCACCGATCTGCCGCTCGAAGAAATCGCCCAGTTGGAAGGCTTGCCGGGCGCGGAGATCAACCAGGCCAAGATTGTGTTGGCGACGGAAGCGACGACGATGCTTCATGGGCGCGCAGCAGCAGACGCGGCACGGACCACCGCCCAGACGACGTTCGCCGAAGGCGGCGCTGGGGAGGATCTGCCCACGTTATCGGTCGACGGCGGCATTTCAATCCTCGCCGCCCTGACTGGCCTCGGCTTTTGCGCGTCGAACGGCGAGGCCAAGCGCAAGATCGCCGAGGGTGCAGTAAGAATAGATGATCAGGTCGTCAGCGATCCCGCCCTTACGATCGAGGCCGGCAGCAATCCGGTGAAACTCAGCCTCGGCAAGAAGCGCCACGGTCTGCTCGTCGGCTAGCCGCCCCTGATCAGCCCCACCGCCTGGTCACGTTCGAACAAATAAAGACAGACCCGCGCCGCCTGACCGCGCGGCCCTGAAAGCCCGCCGTCTCGGTCGAGCAATAGTTGCGCGTCGCTTTTCGCGACCGGCGCCAGCTCGGCGACCAGCTCGGGCGTGGCGACGCGGAACGCCTCTTCGCCCGACTGCCGCGTGCCCAGGATCTCGCCGGGGCCGCGCAGCCTGAGATCCTCTTCGGCGATCCGGAACCCGTCGTTGGTTTCGCGCATCAGCGCCAGGCGCGCACGGCCGACCTCGGTCAGGGCCGGTCCGCGAATCAGCAGGCACGTACTCTTCCCAGAACCGCGCCCCACCCGTCCGCGCAACTGGTGCAGCTGCGCCAGCCCGAACCCCTCGGCGCCCTCGACCACCATTAGGGTCGAATTGGGCACGTCGACTCCCACCTCGATCACAGTGGTCGCGACCAGTACGCCTAGCTCACCGCTGGCGAAGCGGGCCATCACCGCGTCCTTGTCCGGACCCTTCATCCGGCCATGCACCAACCCGACCTTGTCGTCCCCGAAGCGCAGCTTGAGCACCCGCGCGCGTTCCTCGGCAGCGGCGGCGTCGCTCTTCTCGCTCTCCTCGACCAACGGGCATACCCAATAGGCCTGGCCGCCGCCTGAAAGATGCCGGCCAAGACCATTGATCACGTCGGGCAATTTTTCGTCGCTGATCACGCGGGTCTCGACCGGCGTGCGCCCCGGCGGCATTTCGTCGATCCGGCTGACGTCCATTTCGCCATATTGAGTCAGCGTCAGCGTGCGCGGGATCGGAGTCGCGGTCATCACCAGCAAATGCGGCGGATGCTCGGCCTTCGACGCCAGCAACAACCGCTGCGAGACGCCGAAACGGTGCTGCTCGTCTATCACCGCGAGGCCGAGTTTCTTGTAGGCGACCTTCTCCTGGAAAATAGCGTGGGTGCCGACGAGAATGTCGATCGATCCGTCGGCAAGGCCCATCAGCACCGCCTCGCGGGCCCGGCCCTTCTCGCGGCCGGTGAGGATGGCCACGCGCACGCCGAGGCTGTCGAGCTGGCCGAGCAGGGTCGCATGGTGCTGGCGTGCCAAGATTTCGGTCGGCGCGAGGAACGCCGCCTGCGCCTTACTTTCGACCGCGGTGAGCATCGCCGCGACCGCGACCAGGGTCTTGCCCGACCCGACATCACCCTGGAGCAGGCGCAGCATCGGCACCGCCTGGATCAGGTCGCCGCGGATCTCGCGGATGACGTTCCGCTGGGCGTTGGTCAGCTCATAGGGAAGTTCGAGCCGCCGGATCAGCTCGCCGGTGCCCGCAAGCGGTGGCGTGCGGTGGCGGCGCTGCGACTGACGCAAGAGCATGAGCGCAAGCTGGTTGGCGAAAATCTCGTCATAGGCGAGCCGCCGGCGCCCGCCCTCGGTACCCGGTTCGCGGTGGGCCGCCGCGAGCGATGCGCGCCAGTCTGCCCAACACTCGCGTGCGATCAACGACGATTCGATCCACTCAGGCAGGTCCGGCGCTCGCTCCAGCGCTTCACGAACCAATTCCCCGACGCGACGGTTGGTCAGGCCCTCGGTCAGCGGATAGACCGGCTCGCGCAGCGCCGGCTGCGGCCCCTTCCCGAGCTCGCTCACCTCGGGATGAATGATCTGCCACTCGTCGCCATAGGCTTCGAGCTTGCCCGAGACCGTGCGCGCCTGGCCCATCGGCAGGCTGCGCTTGGCCCAGCCAGGATTGTTGAAATAGATCAGGCTGATCGTGTTGCCATCGCTGTCGCTGGCAAAGACACGCATCGGTCCGCGGCCCGAGCGGTTCTCGCGAGTCTCGAACGGCGTCAGGTCGAGGATCACGTTGCGGCCGAGCAGCGCGCTGGTCGCCGCCGGCGCACGCACCCGTTCGATCGCGCCGGTCGGCAAATGATAGAGCAGATCGACGACGCGGTTGAGGTCGAGCTTCTTGAGCAGCTTCAGAATTTGCGGGCCGACGCCCTTCAGGGCTTCGGCTTCCGTAAACAGCGGATTGAGAATGTCGGGCCGCATTCCACCGTCATTGCGAGGAACGAAGTAACGAAGCAATCCAGTTGCGCCTGTCTGGATTGCCACGGCCTCTTCGAGGCCTCGCAATGACGGCAATTCCCCACTATCTGCCCCGGATGCCGTCCGACCCCGACCTGAAGCGCCTGGCCTGGCGCGCGCACCATCGTGGCACCAAGGAAGCCGATCTGTTGGTCGGAGGGTTCTTTGATGCTCATCACCTACAGTGGGGTTCGCGGGAGCGCGCACTATTCGCGGAAATGCTCGACGAGCAGGACGTCGACATCATGGCTTGGGCCCATGCGGTTTGTGAACCGCCCGAACGCTTCGCCGGCTCGATGATCGAGGCGCTGAAGAAGCTCGATTACATTCCGGTGGCGCGATGAGCGAACCGCTGCAGCGCGTCCTCGGCGCGACCGAGCCGCTGACTCTTGCCGGCGTGCCCGCGGGATTCCTGCCATGGCTTGCGGCCGACCTCGCCCGCGCCGCGCATGGCCGGACCAAGGGCAGCCGCGCGGTGGTCATCGCCGCCGACGAAGCGGCAATGCGCGCCCTCGCCGACACCGCGCCATTGTTCGCGCCCGATGTCGAGGTGCTGACCTTTCCGGCGTGGGATTGCCTGCCCTACGACCGCGCCTCGCCGGCGCTGCGGGTCATGGCCGAACGGCTGGCGGCGCTTAATGCGCTGCAAGCGAAGTCCGACAAGCCGCAACTCCTAGTGACGACGGCGAGCGCCGCAACCCAACGGGCGTTGACTCCGTTCCGCATCCGCCAACTGACCCGCCGCATCGCCGAGGGCGAGCAAATCGACCGCCAGGCCCTGATCGAGCAACTGAACAGCCTCGGCTACCAACGGGCCGACACCGTCGCGGAGCATGGCGAATACGCCGTGCGCGGATCGCTGATCGACGTCTTCGCTGCCGGTGAGGAAAGCGCGTTGCGGCTCGATTTCTTTGGCGACGAGATCGACAGCCTTCGCCGGTTCGATCCCGCCGACCAGCGCTCGACCGACAAGGCCAAGGCGTTCACCCTGATGCCGGCGTCCGAAGGCCTGATCGACGTCGACAGCATCAAGCGTTTTCGCTCGGCTTACCGCGAAAAATTCGGAGCCAACGCAACCCAGGACCCGCTTTACCAGGCGCTGTCCGAAGGGCGGCGGATGGCCGGGATGGAGCATTGGCTGCCGCTGCTCGAAGACAAGCTCGCGACCCTGTTCGATCATCTCGGCGAGCATGATTTGATCGTCCGTGACGGCGGCGCCGACCAGGCGCTGGATGCGCGGCGCGAGGCGGTCGAGGATTATTACCAGAATCGCGTGCGAGCGATGGCCTCGGAGCCGGGCAGTTATCGCCCGCTTGAACCGGGCCTGCTTTATCTCGCAAAGGATGAGTGGGCCGGATTCGTTGCCAAGCGTCCGGTTCACCTCGCCTCACCTTTCCCCGAGCCCGAGTCCGCTCGCACCATCGACTTCGGAGTCGAAACGGCGCGCGATTTCGGTCCCGAACGCGCGCAGCAGGCCAATGTCTACGAAGCCGTGGCCGCGCACATTGGCGAGCTCCGCCGACGCGGCCGCAAGGTCGTGCTGGCGAGCTACACGCGTGGCGCCCGCGAGCGCCTCTCGGGCCTGCTCGAGGATCACGGCGTCAAGGCGCAGAAGCCGGTCGACAGCTGGCAAGAGGCGCTCGGCTCGAAGACCCAGCCGGCGCTCCTGGTTCTCCCGCTCGACCATGGCTTCACCACGCCCGACGTCGCCGTCCTCACCGAACAGGACATGCTCGGCGACCGGCTGGTGCGGCGGCGCAAGCGACGCAAGGCCGCCGATGCCTTCCTCGCCGAGCTTGCCGCGCTGTCGCCGGGCGATCTGGTGGTCCACGCCGACCATGGCATCGGCCGCTACGTCGGGCTGACCCAGATCCCGGTTAGCCGGACTCCGCACGATTGTGTCGCGCTCGAATATGCGCGTGGCGACAAGCTCTACGTCCCGGTTGAGAATATCGAATTACTGTCGCGCTACGGCAGCGAGAGCGAGGGCGTCTCGCTCGATAGCCTCGGCGGCGAAGCGTGGCAGCGGCGCAAGTCGCGGATGAAGGAACGCATCCGCGCAATCGCGGGCGAGCTGATCAACACCGCGGCACTGCGCGCCACCCGCGCCGGAATCGTCGCCGAGCCCGACAGTGCCTATCCGCAATTCGTCGACCGTTTCCCCTACGAGGAGACCGACGATCAGGACCGCGCGATCGAGGACGTGCTGAAGGACCTCGAGGCCGGCAAGCCGATGGACCGGCTGGTGTGCGGCGACGTCGGGTTCGGCAAGACCGAGGTCGCGCTGCGCGCTGCGTTCGTCATGGCGATGTCGGGCAAGCAGGTCGCGCTGATCGGTCCGACTACGTTGCTGGCGCGCCAGCATTTCACCAACTTTGTCGAGCGGCTCCAGGGCTTCCCGATCAATGTTGGGCGGCTGTCGCGGCTGGTCCCCGCCGCCGAAGCCAAGAAGACGAAGGAAGGCTTGGCCAACGGCACCACCGACATCGTCATCGGCACCCACGCGCTCCTCGCGAAAGCCATCGAGTTCAAGCGCCTCGGCCTGGTGATTGTCGACGAGGAGCAGCATTTCGGAGTCGCGCACAAGGAACGGCTGAAGGCGCTGCGGGCCGACGTCCATGTGCTGACGCTGACCGCAACGCCGATCCCGCGCACGCTGCAAATGGCGATGTCGGGCCTGCGTGACCTCAGCGTGATCCAGACCCCGCCGGTCGATCGCCTGGCGATCCGCACCTACGTCACGCCGTGGGACGCGGTGGTGATGCGCGAAGCTTTGCTGCGCGAGCATTATCGCGGCGGTCAAAGCTTCTTCGTTGTCCCCAGGATCGCCGATCTGCCCAGCGTCGAAGAATGGCTCCGCGAGCAGGTGCCCGAGGTCAAGGCGGTGACCGCGCACGGTCAGATGAGCCCGACTCAGGTCGAGGAACGGATGAGCGCTTTCTACGACCGCAAATATGACGTGCTGCTATCGACTTCGATCGTCGAGAGCGGGCTCGACATTCCCAATGCGAACACACTGATCGTTCATCGCGCCGATCGCTTCGGCCTCGCCCAGCTCTACCAATTGCGCGGGCGCGTCGGCCGGTCGAAGACTCGCGCTTACGCTTATCTAACGATGCCCGCGGACCGATCGATCACCGAGGCTGCGACCAAACGGCTGCAGGTGCTGGCCGATCTCGACAGTCTGGGCGCCGGGTTCCAGCTTGCCAGCCACGATCTCGATATCCGCGGCGCCGGCAATCTGCTTGG
The DNA here is from genome assembly GCA_035261225.1 of Sphingomicrobium sp. Classification (GTDB taxonomy): domain Bacteria; phylum Pseudomonadota; class Alphaproteobacteria; order Sphingomonadales; family Sphingomonadaceae; genus Sphingomicrobium. The sequence goes on along the minus strand of DATFUB010000042.1, from coordinate 5,915 downwards.
CGACGAGCAATCGGGCCACATCAAGGAAGTTGGGTTCGAACTCTACCAGTCGATGCTCGAGGACGCGATTTTGGAGCTCAAGGCCGGCGGCACGGCTCGGCCCGAGGAATTCACCCCGCAGATCAGCATCGACGCGCCGATTCTCATCCCCGAACTCTACGTGCCCGATCTCGACCTCCGCATGGGGCTCTACCGGCGCCTCGGCGACCTCGAGGACCGGCCGGCGATCGACGAATTCGCCGCCGAACTGATCGACCGCTTCGGGGCGCTCCCCGAGGAAACCGCGAACTTATTGAAGATCGTCGAGGTCAAGCTGAGTTGCCGCCAGGCATGCATCGCCAAGCTCGACCTCGGTGCCAAGGGCGCGGTCGTGACCTTCGCCGATGGCGGTTTCCCAGATCTCGCCGGCCTGCTCGGCTATATCGAGCGGATGAAAGGGACGGCCAGGCTTAGGCCCGACAGCAAGCTGGCGATTTCGCGCGACTGGCCGACGCCCGAAGCGCGGCTCACCGGCGCATTGCAGCTGTCGCGCGGGCTGGCGCGCGTCGCCGCCGCCGGAAACGCTGCCAAGCCCGTACTCGAGGTTGCTTAGGAAGCCCGCTTCACAAACTTGTAGGCGAACTGGCTGGTATTTCCGCGGATCGACTTGTCGAACACCGCGATATCGAGTGGGTCCGCGGGATTGTTGAGCACCTTGGTTTCCCCGGCAAATTTGAACCCGGCCGCTTCCACTTCCTTGCGGACGATCGCGGGATCGATGCGGTGGAGGGTATCCGTGGCGGCAAGTCCCGTGCCCGGCTTCGCCATATGGTCGATGATGAAAAACGTCCCGCCGGGCTTGAGGATCTTAAACACGGCGTTGTTAAGCACGGACGGGTCGTTACTGCCCATGAACTTGTCGGGATAATCGTGGTAGTTCTGCGACGTCCACACCACGTCGAGCGGCTCGGGCGCGGTGAGGGTAATCGTCGGCTGCACCTCGGTCACGATATTGCCGTAGGTTGAGTCGGCCGCCAGCGCCTTGAGCTTCCCGATGTCACCGCCCGCATCGGCCGCGTAAGCTTGCGGCCACACCGCATAGACCTTGCCCTTGGGCCCGACCGTCTTGCTGAAGATGCGGGTCCAGTATCCGCTGCCGGGAATGAGATCGAGCACCTTGTCGCCCGGGCTGACGCCGGCGAGCGCGATCAGTTCGCCGGGTTTGCGCCGGGCATCGCTTCCACTTTGATCCTTGCGGCCGGGGTCGGCCAGCGCCTTGTCGAGCGCGGCTTGCGAAAATTGCCGCGGCGATTCCGCCTTGGTGCAACCGCTCATTATTGCCGCGCCGAGCGCGATCGCCATTCCGATGTTGCGCATAGCCACCTCCGTTCGCTGAAGGTGTGAAGCAGGAGATGCGCCGTGTCGCGCGATGATTTCGACGGGCGGCTAGGCCGCTTCGACCTGCGCCGCGGCGACGAAGCGCCACAATTCCTCTTCGGTCAGCGCGCCGGCACCCAAAAAGCCCTGGTAAAGATCGCAGCCCCAGTCGGCCAGCAGCACGAGCTGCGCGGTGCATTCGACGCCCTCGACCACCACCTGGAGGTCCAGTTCGCGGGCGAGGCGGATCATGGCTTTCACCACGATCCGGTCGCGCTCACCGCCAACGATGTCGGCGATCAGCCCGCGATCGATCTTGAGCATGTCGAGCGGCAGGCTGGTGAGGTAGGCGAGGCTCGCATAACCGGTGCCGAAATCGTCGACCGCGATGGTGATCCCGGCTTCGCGCAGCCGGGCGAGCCGGGCGGCGACTGCCTTCTGATCCACGAGCAGCGCGTTCTCGGTAATTTCCACGGTGAGGCGTCTCGGATCGAGGCCCGCGGCGTCGGCCTCCTCGAGCAGCCACTGATCGTAGCCGTCGCGCGAAATGTCTTCGGGCAGCAAGTTGATCGACAGCTTGAGGCCCCTCAACGGCCCTTCCCAACTCGCCGCCGAGCGCAGCGCCTTGCGCTGGATCAGGCGCGACAGCCGCTCGTCGAGGCCCGCTGATGCGGCCCGCGCGAACAACGCCTGGGGCGACGGCGCCACGGCCGACCGCGCCAGCGCCTCGGCGCCGGCGATGCGGCCGCTAATGGGCTCGATCTGCGGTTGATAGAGAACCTCGATCTGCTCGTGCGCGATCACGCTTTCGAGCAATTGATCGCGCTTCGGTGCGGCGGGCGCCGGAGCCAAACGGTCCGATGCCCGCCTCCCCCACTCAAAGACGCTGTCCCAGTTAATCATGCCGCTGGGGTAACGCAGCGATTCGGTGCCCGGAAGCGCACGCTTACGCCACGACCCGAAACGGGACAGTGACGGAGCGCGGCAATCCCCTTATGATTTTGGCAGTTCGAAACAGCGAAGGGATCAAGGATTGAGCGCGGACGCGCCACAGCCATCGGGAAGGACCGATCTCGCCAGCCTCGGCATCGGCCTGCTGTGTTCGCATCGCGACGTCGCGCGCTCCGCCGAAGCGTCACTGCGCAAGCGCTATGCTTTTGCCGAACCGGGAGAAGCGAAGACGCTCGTCGCCCTGGGCGGCGACGGGTTCATGCTCCACACCCTGCACCGCATGCTCGAAGGCGAACGCGCGCATTTGCCGGTGTTCGGGATGAATCGGGGGACGGTCGGCTTCCTGATGAACGACTGGCGGCTCGACGGCCTCGCCGAGCGCATCGCCGCAGCCAAGGCGATCCGCGTTGCGCCGCTGGAAATGCGCGCAACGACTGTAAGTGGCGACATCTTCACCCATGCCGCAATCAACGAAGTGTCGCTGCTGCGCGAAACCCGCCAGACCGCCAAGATCGAGATTTCGGTGAACGGCCGCGTTGCTTTGCCCGAGATCGCCTGCGACGGCGTCCTGGTCGCCACGCCGGCGGGTTCGACCGCTTACAATCTGTCCGCGCACGGCCCGATCCTGCCGTTGGCGGCAAAGATGCTCGCGCTGACCCCGATCAGCCCGTTCCGCCCGCGCCGCTGGTCGGGGGCGATCCTGCCCGACGACACCGCCGTCCGCTTCCGCATCCTCGAGGCCGAAAACCGGCCGGTGTCCGCCGTCGCCGATCAGATCGAGGTGCGCGACGTCGCCCAGGTCGAGGTGACGCTCGATCGCGAACGTTCGCTGACCTTGTTGTTCGATCCCGAGCATGCGCTCGACGAGCGGATCGCGATGGAGCAATTCACGACCTGACTTTTGCGGTCGCGATCCATCAAGCGGATCGCTTGATGCCCTTGCGTTTGGGGACCTGTTCGCTATTTAGCCGCCTCGCCAACGCAAGACGGCCAATCCCCGGTAGCTCAGCGGTAGAGCGTTCGACTGTTAATCGAATGGTCGCCTGTTCGAATCAGGCCCGGGGAGCCACTTCGCATCTTGGGGTATTTTCGCTCCGCTTCCCATCGCCGCGGCATCTAAGCGCAGCCGTTTTTTCGCAATGATATCAAATGGTTTGCGTAAGCCGGCGCAACCCTTCGGTTCCGAAACGAACAGTTCGAAGTCCCACCGAAGTACGTGTTTTCACGAGCGCGGCGATCAAGTGTGGGCCGAAAATAATCGTAATTCTCCACAAGAAAGACTAAATGACAGTGGCCGGAGGGGCTGTTCCGCAAGGGAGTCGCTCCATGGACGTCGGCGTCATTGGCATGGGCCACATGGGCGCAGGAATTGTAGCCAGCCTCCTTGACGCGGGCCACAAAGTTACCGTGTACAATCGTACTCGCGCGAAGGCGGAGCCTCTCGGCGCGAAGGGCGCGATCATTGCCGAAAGCATCGCTGAAGCATGCTCCGCCGGCACCGTCTTAACAATGCTGGCCAACGACGAAGCCGTCGAGAACACCGCTTTTGGCAAAGGCGGGATCCTCGAGAGCCTGGCCAAAGGCGCGATTCACGTCTCGTCGAGCACGATTAGCGTGGCTCTTTCCGACCGTCTGACAAAGGCACATCGCGAGCGCGGTCAGCGCTATGTTGCTGCGACGGTCCTGGGCCGGCCCGACGTGGCAGCGGCCGGAGAGTTGTTCGTGGTCGCTGCGGGTGCAGCTGACGCAATCGCCGATGTAAGGCCACTGTTCGGTGCGTTCGGCCGGAGCACGACTCAGTTCGGTGAAACCCCAAGCGCCGCCAATCTTGTGAAGCTGAGCGCGAACTTCCTTTTCGCCACCGTATTCGAGTCTCTCGGCGAAGCCGTGGCGCTCGTTGATCGCGGAGGAATCGACAAACACAAATATTTGGAATTTCTCACCACCAGCGCGTTCAGCGCGCCAGCGTACAAAACGTATGGCGCGCTCATCGTCGCCGACACCGCTCCGCCTGTGGGCTTCGCTGCACCGCTCGGATTCAAGGACATCCGGCTCGCGCTCAGGGCAGCCGAAGACCTCCGGGTCGCGATGCCGTTCGCGAGCGTGCTCCATGACCGGTTTGTCGAGCTTCTCGCGCATGGCGGCGAGAAGATGGACTGGTCTGCGGTCGGCCGAATGTCGCGTTGGGATGGAACAAGTAGCGAAGGCGACGTGAAAATGCCGGCGACGACGGAAGCAATGCAATGAAGGCCGGAATTATCGGCATGGGCACGGTCGGCCGTGCCGCTGCCCTTGCCGCGATGCAACGCGGCTCTGCGAACGAGCTTGTGCTCGTCAACCGCCACAGCGAACTGAGCGAAGCCGTGGCACTCGATCTCGGTTATGGCGGACCTCTCTCCGCTTCATCGAGAGTCACGGCGGGCACCTACGACGATCTGGGCGGAGCCGGTGTCGTCGTCATCACCGCAGGGGTCAACGAAAAGCATGGCGGAGCAACCGATCGGACGGACTCGGCCGGGCGCCTGCGCCTGTTGCAGAGCAATGCCAAGGTCATGCACGAGGTCGTGCCGAGGCTGATTGAGGCGGAGCCCGAGGCGGTGATCGTCGTCGCAACCGATCCACCGGACGTGCTGGCGGACATGGTCCGGGACCTTGCACCTTCAGCAAAGGTTCTCAGCACCGGAACGTGGCTCGATAGCCTGCGCTTCCGGACCCAGCTCGCAAAGGCATTCCACATAAACCCACGTTCGATACAGGCGGACGTTCTAGGCGAGCATGGCACGAGCGAACTGTTCCACTGGTCCGCCGCTTCCGTAGCGGGTGTGCCGGTATCAGATGTCGTTGCGGCCCAGCGGATTGACGAGGCTGCATTTAGAACCCGCGTTGAAGACGACGTCCGCTTCGCCAACATCAAAATCATCGAGGGGCTCGGCGCCAGTCAATATGGTATCGGCATTGTCATCGCGAGGATCATCGAAGCGGTGCTTCGGGATGAAAGGATCGTGGTGCCAGTCGGATCCTACCATGGCGGATACGGCGCAACTTTCTCGCTGCCGAGCATCCTTGGCGCGAGCGGCGTGGAGGGAGTTATCGAACCCCGGCTTGACAGCGCCGAGCAGGAAACACTGCGGCGGAGCATCGCAAAGCTAAAACAGGCCACCCACTCCGGCGAAATCAAGAGCGCCCCCGCGGCCATAATCGAACCGGAACGGGCGGCCTCAAAAGCGACAACGTCAATCGACAGGAAGCATCGTCCTTCAGCTCAAGCGATATTTCAAGAGCCTCACGCGGGCTCCAGCGCCTCCTGAGGGACTGGAGCGTCCCACTCAATAAGACCCTCTGACTTCAGCTCGTCCCAGAAGTCGGCCGGGATCTTCGTGTTCATTGAGGTGACGTTCGCCAGAATCTGGCCGGGACTCGCGGCGCCGACGATCAATGCGGCGGCCACATCGGGAGCGGCGCTGAACTGCATCGCAGCCGAGCGAAGGTCGACGCCATGCCGGTCGGCGACCTCTTGCAGCGCCTTGCGCTCCTCCAGCCGGTCGGCCGGAACGACGTAGCTCTCGGGGCCGTAATTGTAGCGCGGCTTGCCGGCGAGGAAGCCCGCG
>DATFUB010000041.1:0-2836 GCA_035261225.1 Sphingomicrobium sp. | reverse complement strand
CCGCGCGACAGCCGATTAGCCAGCATCATGCCGGCGAGCCCGCCCACGATGCCGCCGGCGATGAACTCGCCGGCGATCCGCCAATCGACCAGATCGGACAGCGAGTAGTTGATCGCCGTGGCGAGCCCGAAGCTGCCCACTGCCAACAGCGAGGAGCCCACTGCCTTGATCATCGGCATGCGGGTAGCCAGCATCAGGCCCGGCACGATCAGGAATCCGCCGCCGATGCCGAAGAATCCCGACGCCATACCGGCCAGGAACGCGACAGCCGCCGTCAGCAGGCAGGTTGCGAGATTGGCTTCCCGCTCGGCCGCCGCATTTTCACGGCGCGGCCGCAGCATCATCGCACCAACGGCGATCATGATGAGCCCGAACAGAAACAGGAGCCGATTGCCGTCGACGAGCTTGCCGAGGCTCGATCCGGCGAAGGCGCCGAGCGTGCCGACGACGGCGAAGATGACGGCACATCGCCAGCGGACGTTTCCGGCGCGGGCATGGCCGGCGAGACTAGCGAAAGCATTCACCGAAACCGCAAGCGCCCCGGTACCGATCGCGACATGGGGCTGAGCTACGCCCACGACGTAGAGCAACAGCGGGGTTGCGAGGATGGAGCCGCCGCCTCCGACCAGTCCGAGCGAAAACCCGACGAGCGCTCCAGAGGCCACTGCGGCGCTGATCATCGCGATCATGGTCGCGCTCCCTTCATGGGCTTGCTGGAATGAGAGGATCGTGAGCTGTCATGCCGACGAGCATGGTGACCACGAAGACAGAACCCGGGCCGATGGCGAGGGCCGGCAAGCGAGCGAAGGAATGACTGCATCGACCTTCCCTCATACCGCTCTGCCGCTCGCGACGCGGGCGAACATCGCAGCCTCCGTGAACTTCTTGCGAGCCAGCGCTGCTCGTGGCGGCGGGACGGCAGACGTGAGGTCCGGCATCTGCCCACAGAAAATCTGATGCAGGGTCGCGAGCAAGGCGACCGCTCTCGTATCCGAAATCCGGTAGAAGACCTGCTTGGCCTCGCGACGCGCCTCGACGACGCCGCTCTCACGCAGTTCGGCGAGCTGTTGCGACAGGCTTGGCTGGCGAAGACCGAGATCGGTCTCGAGATCGCCAACGGAGCGTTCGCCCTCTAGTAGCGCGCAGGCGATCATGAGCCGGTTTGGATTGGCGAGGCTCTTCATGAACGAGCTGGCGGCCTCCGCCTTCGCGCGCGTGACCTTGGAGTCGCTCTTTTGTGGCTTGCGCATGATCACTCCCAGGCTGCGCCCGGAAGGGCATCGAGCGGAAATTTGAGATAGCGTCCACCGTTGTACTCGGGCTCGGGAAGACGACCGCCAAGGACGTTCACTTGCAGGGCATGCAGGATCAGCTTTGGCATGGGGAGCGTCCGGTCGCGGGCCTCGCGCAAAGCGATGAACTCTGCCTCGCTCTTGCCCACCAGATGCGGGTTCAGCCGCTTCTGGTCGCCAACCGTGCTTTCCCAGAGCGGCCCTCGCCCCTCAGGTTGATAATCGTGACCGGTAAAGACCCGGGTCTCGTCGGGAAGAGCGAGAATGTCCTGGATCGACGCCCAGAGCGTCTTGGCGCTGCCGCCTGGAAAATCGGCGCGCGCCGTACCGCTATCCGGCATAAACAGCGTGTCGTGGACGAAGGCTGCGTCGCCGATCACATAGGTGATCGAGGCGAGCGTGTGTCCGGGCGAGAACAGCACATGCGCGTTGAGCGAGCCGACCTTGAAGCGGTCGCCATGCGCGAAGAGACAATTCCATTGCGAACCGTCGATTGGGAGCGACGGCCAGTTGTAGATGCCCTTCCAAAGGCGCTGCACGTCGACGACGCGTTCACCGATCGCCGTCGGAGCGCCCGTCTTCTCGTGCAGATATTGTGCGGCCGAGAAGTGGTCGGCGTGCGGATGGGTGTCGAGAATCCATGCGACTGTCAGGTGATTCTTGGCGACATAGGCAAGGATCGCATCCGCATTGAAGGTCCCGGTCGCCCCCGACTTCTCGTCGAAGTCGAGCACCGGATCGATGATGACGCAGGCCCTGGTGGCCGGATCGCTGACGACGTACTGGATGCTCGAGGTGCGCGGGTCGAAGAAGCCTTTGACGTCGGGTCTTAAGCGCGTGATCTGGTTCATCATCCGCCTCACAGTTTTCTCACGCGGTAATACCAGTCCAACGTGTCGCCGGACGGGTCCAAATCACTGAGGGCATCGACGGTAATCGGCGCCGGCTCGATCACGGCATCGCCGTGGCGCCAGCCTTCGGGCGTTGAGACAGCTTCCCTGTCGGAGATCTGCAGCGCTTCGACGAGGCGGAGAATTTCCTCGACCGAGCGGCCGGTCGACATCGGATACCAGACCATGGCGCGGATCAGGCCGTCGGGATCGATGACGAAGGTCGCCCGCACGGTGGAGCTATCGGCCGCATTCGGATGAATCATGCCGTAGGCAGCAGCGATCGCCATGGACGGATCCTCGGTGATCGGAAACGGCACCATCACACCGAAGCGCTCGTGGATCGAGCGTACCCAGGCGATATGCGAGAACAGACTGTCGACGGAGAGGGCCAGGAGATCGCAGCCCAGCGCCTCAAAGCGGCCGTAGGCTTTCGAGAAGGCGACGAACTCGCTGGTGCAGACCGGCGTGAAATCCGCTGGATGCGAGAAGAACACCAGCCAACGGCCGCGATAGTCATCGAGCGAGCGCTCGCCCATGGTGGTGCGGGTTGAAAAGCGTGGCGCAGGGCTGCCGATCAGGATCGGGCGGGTCACGACCGCCGGCGTCGGTCGTTCAAGGACGGGCTCGGTCATTTCTTGTCTCCTTCAGAGC
>DATFUB010000040.1:0-9136 GCA_035261225.1 Sphingomicrobium sp. | reverse complement strand
CGGCGGCCTCGGCGCCTCGGGCTACGGCCGGTTCGGCGGCAAGGCCGGCATCGACGCCTTCACCGAGCTCCGCTGGATCACCATCACCGGCGAACCGGGCCACTATCCGATCTGATTTGTGGTGACCGCTTTCGACCCATTGCGGTCATTACTCAGTGCGGAATCCACACATCCAGATGCGGCCTCAGGGGTCCGCTATAATCGGCTATCTTGAGGTCATTGCATCCACCAGTATGGTCCGTCGTCAGCTTGTCGCCGTCGGCCTTCGCAAGTCGCTGCTCGATTTGCATTAACATGGCGCGCTCTGCGTCCGTATCCGCGGCGTTGCGGGCTTCTCTGACGAGCCTCAAGTATGCTGCAATCTCCGACGACGACACCGTAAATGGACAGGGGCTGCCGCCCGACCAATCTCCACGACCCCAATCAAAGACCACCTCCTCGGCAAATGATGCGTAATTGAGCGAACTGCCCTCGCCGGTGCAGCCCTGTTGGCTGCGGGCGAGTGTAACGGTTGCCAACCGGTCCATTGCCATCCAACTCGCGCAGCCATGACGCAAGGTTCGACGCCATCTCCAAACTATGCCTTCCTTAAAGTCATGAGTGGCTGATGCTTGATTTGGCACGCCATCCGGGCGGGGCAGAATCGGCCCGAGCACCGGTACCACTCTATCCGCGAACAGGAAGCCGACGACGGGTGTCAGCAAGACCGTCGCCACGATTAGCCCTACGACGATCCGCTTGGATTTGTTCACATGCAGCTCCGTCTATTCTGCTACCGTTACTAATGTCCGCTTTCCACCCAAACCTGCCGTCCGCTTTCGACCCATTGCGGACATTAGTGCGAGCGAGTTGCGCGGGCAGTTTTTGCAAGGTCCGCCATTAGCTTGGTGCTCGAACTGCGGTCACCGAACGCGGTGTGGTGAAAAGTGATGATGAACTCATTCGCACGGATGACATTTTCCGACCAAACGACAGCTTCGCTCGTGCAGCCAATCGTCTTGATGTTCCTGAAGGTCGCCATTCGACCGGCGGCATCGGGAGGCCCTAGATAGGTGTCACTAGCGGAGTTTTCGTAGGAGAAGCCTTTGCTAGTGAGGAAAGCGACGACACGCCGATTGAACTCGTCCGCGCGTCCTGGCGGAACAGTCACGCGCAATGTCCCATCCAGTTTGCTGGCCATCATCAGGGGTTGGCATTTCATCTGCATGGGCGAGCAACCGGAACTGCCCAAGGCAATGAAAGCTGAGAATAGCATCAAGGCGGGTTTCCACATGGGAATAGCGTCCGTATTGCTTACACATACGGCATTTGTACTCACCATGGAGACAACGATCCCGTTGGTGAGCACACCATTACGGTAGACGGTCCGACCTTCAGCCAAATCCAAGCGGGTTCCTTCGCTCGTGTCGAGGGCCAGGGCCTCAATGTGGATGCGGGCGCGCAGTTCTCGGGTGACTGGCTCTTCAATGACCCCGAGGGGACGGCAGCCTTGGTCCTGGAAGATGGTGAACACTATGAGGCGACTGACATCTAGTTGGACGGCGTTTTGATGTCACGCCCTTTCTGACGGACTATCATATCCGGCGCTCAGGCCGCCGGTTGCCCAAGCGAGCTGAACGTCCCGCTGCCGTGGATAAGCGAGCTACCGGCAATGTGAGGAATGACCGCATCTTCCGATAGTCATGAGGCGCGGCCTGGTCGCCCGTCCTGATCGGCCAAAGCCGATCAGCTAGATGATGCTTGATCGATTAAAGTCGATCATAAACTTGACGGATGATCGGCTATAGTCGATCATCTGATAAGAGAACGATCGACTGGAGCCGATCATGGACATGAAAGCCCTTGGTAGAAAACACCTGGAGCGTCGCCTTGCGCCGCTGCGCGGCTTGAACTTCGCGCGCCCGCAACGCGGTTGGCTGCGCGCGATGCGCGAAGCCTTGGGCATGACAACGCGCCAACTCGCGCAACGCATGGGCAAGGTCCAATCGGCCGTCGTCGACATGGAAAAAAGCGAAGCGCGGGAGTCAATCTCGCTAACCTCCTTGCGCCAGGCGGCCGAGGCAATGGACTGCGTCCTCGTTTATGCGATCATCCCGAAAGAGCCGATCGACGACATCCTGCGCGCGCGGGCGACGAACGCCGCCGCGCAACAGCTTGCGCGCGTGAGCCATACGATGGCCCTCGAAAACCAAAGCCTCAGCCCTGCCGACCAAGAGACCGAGCGGGAACGGTTGATTGACGAACTCTTGCGTGGTCCGGCGACGCGGCTGTGGGACGACAAGCCGTGACGGACGACCTGTTTCAGGAGGAGGAAGGCGCGACCTCGCTGACACACGAAGAGAAGCTGGGGCTGCTTCCGTCCTACATCACGCAGCGCGGTGAGCTGAACGAGGTCGAGCAGATCAACATTACCGAGGGCGAACGCTGGGCCTTCAGCCGGCCCCGCGACGTGCTCGAGGTGGATTTTCTACGCGAGCTGCACAAACGCATGTTCGGCGAGGTTCGGCGCTGGGCCGGTGAATATTCCAAAGAGCGGGACCGGCGCATCGGATCAGACAACTACATGATCCCGATCGACCTGCGCGCCCTGATGGAAGAGGTGCGGTATTGGCTGGACCACGATTCCTACCCTCCAGATGAAATCGCCTTGCGCTTCCATCACCGACTGACCCAGATTCACCCGTTCCCCAACGGCAATGGGCGCTTTTCGCGCATGGCGGCCGACCTGCTGATCACCCGTCTGGGAGGGGAGCGTTTTAGCTGGGGCCGCGTCAATCTCGTCGATGCGAGCGCGACCAGGCGCGCGTATATCGATACCCTACAGGCAGCGGACAATTATACCTTGGAGCCGTTGCTGGCTTTTGCCCGGTCCTGACACGCCGCGCCTCATGGTGCCCGCCGAGGCATGGACAACCCCTTCGCGTGCGAGCAGGTCGTCGACCCAGTTGCCAGCGCGGTCGAGCTCATTGCGCGCGAGAGCTTCGCGGACTGCTTGAGCGAAGCGGTCATAATATCCAATTGCTGCCTGCCGGTTGGCCTCGTCGAACTGGACGCCTGCGAGGCGCATCCGGTTCTCATCGTCCAGCTCGAAGTCGTAGAAGCGCTGGACAAGGTCGGAAATCTGGCGGTCGTCAAGCATCGGCGCACTCCTCAGAAAGCCAAATATGGCCTCGGATTGAAGGTAAAGCCGCCGCGACCTGCTCCGGGCGAGCACGACGTCATGGGTGAGCAGGCTTCTCAGAAGCTCGCCGCGTCCAATGGCGTCGCGGAGCGACATAGGGACGCGACGACGGAATCCCTGCCCTCCGGACCGTGTTCGGAGTCCCGCTCATGGCCGTACGAACCGGGCGAACGTTATGCCCGGCCGTTCAGATTGTGTAGCAAAGCTGTGTAGCAAAGCCGCGCCCCGAAGCTGTTAGGAGGTAGATTCCTCCTTGTGGTTCAACAGCTTAGGATGTGTGTTGGCTGGGGCGGCAGGATTCGAACCTGCGAATGCCGGTACCAAAAACCGGTGCCTTACCACTTGGCGACGCCCCAGCAGGCGGTCCGCATATGCGGGAAAGCGGCGCTTATAGCCACGAAGCCAGCGGTTGGAAGTGGGCGTTCGCGCTTCACGGCGCTATGATCGTGCGATGAGTGAACCGTCGATCCAGAATTTCCACGCCCACATCTATTACGACGCCGAAGAGGTCGAACGGGCCAAAGCGCTCGCCGCGGCCGCGCAGGCCAGGTTCGGCGTGCCGGTCGGGCATTTCCATCTGCGCCCCGTCGGCCCGCATCCGCGCGGAAGCTGCCAGATGACCGTGCCGACCGAGCAATTCGGCGACTTCGCCCAGTGGATCGCGCTCAATCGCGCCGGGCTGACCATCTTCGCGCACGCCACCACCGGCGAGGATCGCGCCGACCATACCGACCATGTGATCTGGTTCGGCCCGAGCGAGCCGCTCAACCTGTCGATCTTCGATTAGGCGTTCGGGATCCGCCCGTTGACCAGGTCGTGATAGTCCTCGGTCAGCTGGCGGGTCAGGTCGCCGACCTCGAAGTTCCATGGGCCGGCCGACCGGACCGGGGTGATTTCGACGGCGGTGCCGGTCAGGAACATCTGCTGGAAGCTTTCGAGCTCCTCCGGCCAGATCGCGCGCTCGACCACTTCGACCCCGCGCCGCCGCGCCAGGTCCATCACCGTGCGCCGGGTAATCCCGTCAAGGAAGCAATCGGGCGTTGGCGTGTGCAGCGCGCCGTCGGCGACGAAAAACACGTTCGCTCCGGTCGCCTCGGCCACCCGGCCACGCCAGTCGAACATCAAAGCATCGTTATAGCCGCGCTGTTCGGCATGCTGCTTGGACAAGGTGCAGATCATGTACAGCCCGGCCGCCTTGGATTCGGTCGGCGCGGTGTAGGGCGCGGGCCTCCGCCACGGCGCGATGTCGAGGCGGATGCCATGCTTGGCAATCTCGGGATCGTAATATTTGCCCCATTCCCACGCGGCGATCGCCAGATGCGGCTTGGTCTTGCCCGGGGCGACGCCCATCGATTCCGACCCACGCCACGCGACCGGGCGCATGTAAGCGTCGGTCCAGCCATTGGCCTTCAAGACCTCGTTGCAGGCGGCGTCGATTTCGTCCGCCGTCCACGGCAGGTCGAAGCCGAGCAGCGCGGCGCTCCGGCGCAGCCGCTCGCTATGCTCGTGAAGCTTGAAGATCACACCATTGTAGGCGCGCTGCCCCTCGAACACCGATGAGGCGTAATGGAGCGCGTGGGTCAGGACGTGGACGCGCGCGTCGCGCCACGGGACGAGTTCGCCATCGAACCAGATCCAGCCGTCGCGGTCGTCGAAAGTGCCTTGCAGCTCAGCCATGAGCAGCGCGCCTAGGACAGGCGGGCGGGCTCGGCAAGCGGGCTGGCCTTGGCTTCCTCGGCGAGTTCAGCGCCGCGCCGCGCCGCCGCCTCGATCGTCACGCCGATCAGATCGTTGAGCGCCCGGTCGAGCACGGCAAGGCCCGCTTCGGTCGTACCATTGGGGCTTGCGACTCGCTTGACCACCGAATCCATTGGCTCGCCGGTGGTCGCCGCCATCCACGACGTCCCGAGCACGGTTTCAAGCGCGATTGTCGTGGCCGTCTCGCGACTCAGGCCGCGTGCTTCTCCGGCCTTGGCCAGCGCATCGACGAACCGCGCGACATAGGCCGGCCCCGCTCCGGCAACCGAGCCAATCGCGGCGAGCTTCGCCTCGTCCGCCGTCCACATCGCCCAGCCAAGCGCGACGAACAAATCGCCGAGTTGCTGCTTCAACGCCCCGTCGGCGTCCTCGCTGTACAGCGCGGTGACACCGCGGCGGATGGCGATGGGCAGATTGGGCATCGCCCGGACGATCGCTCCGGCGGCGGGAAAGCGGGCACGCAAGCTCACGACTTCGGCCCCGGCGAGAATCGATACGATCGTCGCGCGCGACGTGATCCATGGCTTGAGCTCAGGCGCGACCTCATCGAGCTTCTGCGGCTCAATGGCCAACACCACGAGCTTGGGCGGAACGCCGGCTTCGGGCGGCGAACTGACCGTCCGCACCCCCTCGACCGCCTTGCCGCTTGGGCGAATGACCGTGACGTTCGTCAAGTCGATCCCGGCCACGCGCCAGCCGTCGACGATCGCCGACCCCATATTTCCGCAGCCGACGAACCATGTCGGCGCAGGCAGTTGCGGCGGCGCGGTCATGCTTCGCCGTGCGTATCGATCAGCGCCGCGGCGATCGCTTCGCTCGGCGCCTTGCCGCCCCACAGGACGAACTGGAACACCGGATAGAAGCGCTCGCATTCCTCAACCGCGGCCTCGGCAATGGCTTCGGCTTGCTCGAGGCTCAGCCCCTCGCCTTCGCGCGCGTCGAGGATGGTCGAATGGCGGAACACCACCAGCCCCGATCCCGACCACATTTCGAAATGGCCGAGCCACAATTGCTCGTTGATCAGGCTCAGCGCCTCGAAGATCGCGGAGCGCTTCTCGACGGCGACCTTGATGTCGGGGAAGGCGAGGAACTGCAGCACCTGGTCCTCGGGCCGCCACACGCCGCGCAGCTCGTATTGCGCCCAGCTGCCGGTCGCCGAGGCCACGATCTCACCTTCGGCAGTGCGTTCGCACGCCCAGCCGCGGGCCTCGAAATAGGCTTCGAGGACTTCGATCGGCGCGCCGTCGTCGCGCTCTTCCTGCACTTGCTCGCTCAGGACTTTGCTCCCGGTTTGGCCTTGGGTGCACGCTTGGCGGCTCCGCCGGCCTTTGCTTCCAGCGCGACGATGCGCGCCTTTAGCGCCTCATTCTCGTCGCGCGCCGCGGCGGCCATCGCCTTGACCGCCTCGAACTCGTCGCGGCCGACGAAATCACTACCAGCCATCCACTCGCGCATCTTCTCGCGCGCCGAGGATTCGGCTTCGCGGCCGACGCCGGCCATCGTCCCGGCGAACCCGTTGACCATTTTCACCAGGTCGTCGAACATCTTGTTCTCGGACTGCATCGGCATCGCTCCCATTTGGCGCGGAAATAGGGTCTTGAGTTGCATTTCGCCACCCTGGGCGTCGCGACTATCCCCAACTAGCTGAATTATCCCCAATTTTCTGGGCGGAGAGGAGAAATTCGACATTGCCTTCCGGCCCGGTGATCGGGCTCGGGGTGATGCCGATGACGGTCCAGCCTTGCGTTTCGACCCAGGCCGTGGCCTCGGCGCAGACGCGTTCATGCACCAGCGGATCGCGGACGACCCCGCCCTTGCCGACTTCCTCGCGCCCCGCCTCGAACTGCGGCTTGATCAGAGCGACCAACCTCGCCCTCGGTCTAGCGAGCCTGAGCGGCGCTTCGAGCACCTTGGCGAGCCCGATGAAGCTCGCGTCGCACACGATGATGTCGATCGGCTCGGGGATGATGCTTTCATTGAGGCTACGGGCGTTGGTCTGCTCATTGACTATGACGCGCGAGTCCTGCCGCAGCTTCCACGCCAGCTGGTTGGTGCCGACATCGACCGCATAAACCTTGGCCACCCCGCGCGAGAGCAAGACGTCGGTGAATCCGCCCGTCGAACTCCCGACATCGAGCGCCACCGCGCCGGTCACGTCGAACCCGAAATGCGTCAGCCCATGGTCAAGCTTGATCCCCCCGCGCGATACCCACGGATGGTCCTTGCCCCTGACCTCCAGCGGCGCATCCTCGGCGAGCATGTCGCCCGCCTTGCCGATCTTCTTCTCACCGCTGAACACCGCGCCGGCCATGATCAAAGCCTGCGCGCGGGTGCGACTCTCGGCCAGCGCGCGAGAGACGAGGAGCTGGTCTGTACGAACCTTACCCATGGTCAGGGATGGAGATCTGCGATGTGCGGAACGAAGATGGTCAGCCCGATGACCACTGAGACAATCGCCGCAGCCAAGACCGCGCCGGCTGCGACGTCCTTTGCGTAGCCGATGCTTTCATTTGGCTCGAGCGTGATCGCATCCGCCAGCCGTTCGATTGCGGTATTGAGCGCTTCGGACAGCCAGACGAGCGCGATGGCGAGGATGACCCAGCGCCATTCGTCGCCGGTGAGGCGAAAGTAAATCGACGCGACGATAACGGCGACGGTCGCGCCCGCATGAATCCAGCCGTTATGTTCGTACGCGGCGAAGTGCCGGAGACCTGCCCAGGCATAGCGGAAACTTTGAAGCCGCTTGTGGACGGAGAACGGCGAGCGCTCGCTCAGGCCCGCACCTCTTCGGCCCCGGCGCTGTCGACGCGCAGCGCCTTCAGGACCGTCTCGACGATCTGCGGCGCGTTCAGCCCCGCCTCGTCGTACTGCTTCTTCGGGCTGCCATGCTCCTGGAAGCGGTCGGGCAGCCGCATGGTGCGGATCTTGAGCCCGCCGTCGAGCAAGCCCTCGTCGCTCGCCAGCGTCAGCACATGCGCTCCAACGCCGCCGATCGACGCCTCTTCCACCGTAACGACGACCTCATGCGTGGTCATCAGCTTGCGGATCAGCGCGCTGTCGAGCGGCTTGGCGAAGCGTAGGTCGGCTACGGTCGTCGACAGCCCCTTCGCCTCCAATTCGTCGGCGGCCTTCTCCGCCTCCTCGAGCCGCGTGCCGAGCGACAGGATCGCGACCGTCTTGCCCTCGCGCACGATCCGCCCCTTGCCGATCTCGAGCGCCTGCGGAACCTCGGGCAGCGCCAACCCGCGCCCCTCGCCCCGCGGATAGCGCACCGCGATCGGTCCGCCATCATGCACCGCCATGGTGTGGATCATATGGGTCAACTCGACCTCGTCGGCCGCCGCCATCACGACAAAATTGGGCAAGGTGCACAAATAGGCGAGGTCGAACGCGCCGGCGTGCGTCGCGCCATCGGCGCCGACCAGTCCGGCGCGGTCCATGGCGAAGCGCACCGGCAGATTCTGGATCGCCACGTCGTGGACGACCTGGTCGTAAGCCCTCTGAAGAAAGGTCGAATAGATCGCGCAGAACGGCCGCATGCCCTGCGCGGCCAAACCGGCAGCAAAGGTTACCGCATGCTGCTCGGCGATGCCGACGTCGAACATCCGCTCGGGGAATTGCTCGGCGACCTTATCGAGCCCGGTGCCTGACGGCATCGCGGCGGTGATCGCGACGACCCTGTCATCGCGCGCCATCTCCGCGCTCAGTGCCTTCGCAAAGATGCTCGTGTAACTCGGCGCGCCGGCCGTAGCCTTGGCCTGGACGCCCGACACGACGTCGAACTTGACCACGCCGTGATATTTGTCGGCGGCGTTCTCGGCCGGCGCGTAGCCCTTACCCTTCTTGGTCACGACATGGACCAGCATCGGCCCGATGTCGGCGTCGCGGACATTCTCGAGCACTTCGACCAACGCGCGGACGTCGTGGCCGTCGACCGGACCGACGTAATAAAAGCCGAGTTCCTCGAACAAAGTCCCGCCGGTCAGCCAGCCGCGGGTATATTCCTCGACCTTCCTGGCCCAGTCGTGAATCCCGTCGGGCATCGCCCGGGCGATCTTCTGGGCGACCTTGCGCGGCCCGAGATATTTGTTCGACGATACCAGCCGCGCCAGCGCATTGCGCATCGACCCGACCGGCGGGGCGATCGACATGTCGTTATCGTTCAAAATGACGATCAACCGGTTGCCGGCCGCCGCG
>DATFUB010000039.1:0-3522 GCA_035261225.1 Sphingomicrobium sp. | reverse complement strand
GGACCAGAATCTGGTCGACGCTTCGCGAGCGCTCGGCGCCTCGAAATGGCGGACCTTTTTTCGGGTGATCCTGCCGCTGACGCTGCCGGGCTGGATCGCGGGTGCGACGTTGGTGTTCGCTTCGGCGACGACCGCCTTCATCTCGCAATCGGTGATCGGCGGGGCGCGTCTGGTCTATCTGCCGGCGCTGATCTGGCAGCAGTCGATGGTGGTCTATAACTGGCCCTTCGCAGCGGTGGCCTCGCTGACGCTGCTGTTCACCGTGCTGGCTGGCATCACCGCGCTAGGTTGGCTGGGTCGCTTCGCGAAGACGAACTGAGGACAGACGATGCAACGCTCGACTTTCAACGACATCACCTATTCCTGGGTGATCGGCATCCTGGCCGGTCTCGGCATCCTGATACTGATCGGGCCGGTGCTGATCGTGATCACGACCTCCTTCACCACCTCGCAGACGCTGCGCTTTCCGCCGCCGGACATCTCGCTGCGCTGGTATCGCGAATTGTTCGATCCCGCGCGCTCGGCGCAGATCCACATTGCGGCGTTCAACAGCGTCTGGGTCGCGGGCCTCGCGACAGCGATCGGGGCGGTGCTTTCGGTGCTGGCCGCGCTGGCGATCGCGCGCGTGGCGCGCCCCTCGGCAAGGCTGCTGGAGGCGAGCTTCCTGTCGCCGCTCATCCTGCCGACGCTCTCCTATGGATTGGCGGCGCTGATGTTCTTCTCGGTGGCCGGCATCAGGCCTTCGCTCAACCTGCTGATCGCCGGGCATCTGGTGGTGATCGCGCCCTTCATCTTCCGGACCACATTGGCGAGCCTGACGCAGCTTGATCACGCACTGCTGGAGGCTTCAGCTAATCTGGGCGCCAGCGGGTTCTACGGTTTCCGCCGGATCACCTTGCCGCTGATCGCGCCCGCAATCGCGGCTGGGTGTTTCCTGGCCTTCATCTCCTCGATGGACAATGTGCCGGTCTCGCTCTTCCTGTCGACCGCCCGCACCGGGATGCTGCCGATCCGGATGTGGGGCATGATGGAATCCACCCTCGACGTGCGCATCGCCGCCATCGCCGGCGTCCTTATCCTGGCGACGCTGGTGCTGGTCATCGTCATGGACCGGCTGGCCGGGCTGACGAAACGCATGAGCCCTTGAATCCCGAACTTCGCTACCTTCCATGACCCGGAGACTGACCTTGACCTATGACCGCGACCTGATTGGCTACGGCGCGAACCCGCCCGATCCCAAATGGCCGGGCGGCGCGCGCGTCGCCATCAACTTCGTGATAAATTACGAGGAGGGCTCCGAGCCTTCCGTACAGGATGGCGAGGGCTATACCGAGATCGGCCTGACCGAGTCGTCCGGCTTACCGACAGGCGTGAAGGGGCGCGATCTCGCCGGCGAAGGCATGTTCGCCTATGGCAGCCGCGTCGGTTTCTGGAGGCTGATGCGGCTTTTCCAGGAGCGCGGCCTGCCGCTGACCGTGTTCGGGTGCGCGCTCGCAATCGAACGCAATCCCGAGGCCGCGGCGGCGATCAGGGCTTCGGGCTTCGACGTCTGCAGCCATGGCTGGCGCTGGATCAAGCATTATGAATTGAGCGAGGACGACGAGCGCGAGCACATCGGTAAGGCGATCGCCTCGCTCAAGGCGACGGTCGGGGAGCGGCCGCTCGGCTGGTATTGCCGCTATGGGCCAAGCGTGAACACCCGCCGGCTCGTGGTGGAGGAGGGCGGTTTCCTCTATGATTCCGACGCGTACGACGACGAATTGCCCTATTGGAAACTCGTCGACAGCAAGCCGCATCTGGTCGTTCCCTATTCGCTCGTCAACAATGACGGCAAGTTCGGCTCCGGCTTCTTCGGGACGTCGGCCGATTATTTCGCGTGGCATAAGGACGCTTTCGACATGCTCTACGCGGAAGGCGCAACACAGCCGAAGATGATGTCGGTCGGCTTGCATATGCGCTTGATCGGCCATCCGGCGCGCGCGGCCGGCCTCGCGCGCTTCCTCGACTATGTCCAAGGCCATGAAGGGGTGTGGGTGACGCGGCGGCTAGACATTGCCCGGCACTGGGGGGCAACGCATCCTTTCGCCGGCAAGCTCGCCTGAAGGAAAAGCCTTGGCCTCGCATGAACTGATCGTTGAACTCGGAGACAGGCTCTATCGCGTCGAGCGTCCCTTCGGCTCCTGGCCGCGGAACACGGGCTTTGTCACCGACGTCGCCGTCGATCCGCGCGGCCATGTCTTCGTGATGCTGCGGCACGACCCGCTGGTGCATCCCAACGACCCGCGAGTGATCGAGCTTGCGCCCGACGGCGCCTATCTCAGGGGCTGGGGCGGCGATCTGATCGCCGATTCCCATATGCTGACGGCCGACGCCACAGGGCGCATCCTCGCGGTCGACCGCGACATGCATGAGGTGATCATCTGCTCGCCAGCGGGCGAACGGCTCGGCGGGTTAGGCCAACGCGGCGTGCCGCTTGCGCCCTTCAACCATCCGACCGACGTGCATGTCTCGGTTTGGGGCGATATCTATGTCTCGGACGGCTATGCTGCGAGCCGGGTCCATCGCTTCGATGCTGCCGGCACCCTGATCGCAACTTGGGGCAGCCACGGGTCGGGCGACGGTCAGTTCGGCTGGCCGCACGCGATCTGGACCTTTGCGGACGGCCGCGTCGTCGTGGTCGACCGCACTTTGAACCGCGTGCAGGTCTTCGACCGCGAGGGCAAGCACCTCGAAACCTGGGGCGGGTTCTACCAGCCCGTCGCGATCTGGGGCGATGACGAGGGCTGCGCCTATGTCAGCGACATGGTGCCGAGCCTGCAGAAGGTCGGCCCCAAAGGCGAGCGGCTTGGACGCTGCCGGCCGATTCTCAATGGCGCGCACGGCATCTTCGGGACGCCCGACGGCGATATCCTTCTGGCCGAGGGCAATCCGAGTCGGATCACGCGGCTGCGGCTCCAGTCAGCTAGAGCCAACGCGCTGCGACAGTAGTATCTTTAAGGCGTTTTCCTCCGCTACAGAGATCTGTCCCAATTCGTCGCAGGCAATGCCAAGCGGACCGATTCACGACAGCAAAATACTCGGATAAAGATTCCTGTCGGAATGCTGTTTGTGGCCCGGAATGCTGGCCCCAACGTCTTCAGGTGCAAAAAGGGGTTCGGGTCGTCCATCATTTTGTAGGGTAGGTCGTCCGTCACCGATTACTCCATTCCGCGCGGGCGAACCGATTCCCCGCCGTCTCGCAGCCGGCGGTACATGTTCGGATTCCGATCCTGCATCGCCACCATGTGCTGGTATTGGAATTCCGTCGAGGCTCTCCTTGCCGGAACCGTACATGTTCCACAAACCGAACGACATAAGGCTTCACATTGCGGAGCGCTCGCGCGACATCCCGGCGTTGTTGAGATACCGGATTCAGCCCTCGAACCATCTTCGTTATGTCATTGGACCCATCGGAGAAATGGCCGCGCCGGCCTTGAAGGAGGGCAGGGGCACATTGATAGGTCGCGTCGTCGGACTCGGCGG
>DATFUB010000038.1:0-7586 GCA_035261225.1 Sphingomicrobium sp. | reverse complement strand
GCAGTTTGAGCCGCGCGCAGGGCGTCCGCCGGGCCTCGCCACGGTCCTGGTCGGCGACGATCCGGCGAGCGCGGTCTACATCCGGTCGAAGAACCGGGTCACCGCCGAAACCGGCATGGCGAGCTTCAGCCACAATCTTTCCGACAACACGACCGAGGCCGAGTTGCTCGACCTCGTCGGCGCGCTCAACGCCGATGATCGCGTCGACGGGATTCTCGTCCAGCTGCCGCTGCCCGCGCAGATCGATGCCACGCGGGTGATCGAAACCATCGAATCGGGCAAGGACGTCGATGGCTTTCACCCGATGAACGCGGGCCGGCTCGCGACCGGCCTGCCGTCGCTCGTCCCGTGCACGCCTTTCGGCTGCCTCCACCTGCTCAAGGCGGAGCTCGGCAGTCTCGCCGGGCTCGAGGCCGTGGTGATCGGCCGCTCTAACATCGTCGGCAAGCCGATGGCCGCGCTGCTGCTCGGCGAAAACGCGACGGTCACGATCTGCCATTCGCGCACTCGCGACCTCCCTAATGTCGTTCGTCGAGCGGACATTGTCGTCGCCGCGATCGGGCGGCCAGAGATGGTGCGTGGCAGTTGGATCAAACCGGGGGCGGCCGTGATTGACGTCGGCATCAACCGCTTGCCCACCGATGACGGCAAGGGCCGCCTGGTCGGAGACGTCGCCTTCGCCGAGGCGGCCGAAGTCGCGGGTGCGATCACGCCGGTGCCGGGCGGGGTCGGGCCGATGACGATTGCCATGCTCATGCGTAATACCCTCGTCGCCGCGCATCGCCGCGCCGGCCTCGCTGACCCGGAGGGCTTATGATTGCTGCCTTGTTGCTTGCCGTCGCAGCCCCGATCACTGCGGTCGAGGCCGAGCGCGCCTTCGCCCTCGATGCCCAGCGCATCGGCCAGTGGACTGCATTCCGCAAATGGGCCGACCGCACTGCCGTCGTGTTCACGCCGCAGGCGGCCTGGGCACAGTCGGCCTTCCCGAAGAAGGATCCGCCCAGGGCGATCCGCTGGTACCCGGCACACAGCTTCCTCTCGTGCGACGGCCGGATCGCCGTAAACACCGGCCCCTGGTTCAAGCCGGACGGCACCGAGGGCGGTTATTTCACGACCGTGTGGCAGCAGGGCAATACCGGCTGGCGCTGGGTCTATGACGGTGGCGGACCGGTTGGCGGCGGCCTCGCCGACCGCCGCGCTCCCCAAGTTCACCGCGCATCGTGTGCTCGGCGCGCTCCCGGCGCCCCGATTGCCCCGCCGCCGCCCCTGACGGCGAAACAGGCGCGCACCACGCCCGAAGACAATGGCCGCGGTCAATCGGCCGACAAGACCCTCGGCTGGGACTGGAAGGTCGACAAGGACGGCGGACGCAAATTCCGCGTCTACCAGTGGAATGGCCTGCGTTACGCGCAAGTCCTGTTCAACGACGTGCCGGCTCCCCCAAGCCAATGATCGAGCTGTTCGGATCGGTGCTCGTCACCTTCCTGGTGATCATCGATCCGCCGGGCGTCGCGCCGATTTTCGCCAGCCTGACGCGCGGCACGCCGGCCGCCCACCGCCGGGCAATGGCGGTCCGCTCGTCGCTGATCGCCTGGGCGATCCTGATGTTCTTCGCACTGCTCGGCAAACCGCTGCTCCACGCGCTCGGAATCAGCCTGGCTAGCTTCCGCATCGCTGGCGGGATCCTGCTGTTCTTCATCGCCTTCGACATGATTTTCGAACGCCGCACCGAACGCCGCGAAAAGCGCGCGCATGACATCGAAGGCACGCCCGAGGCCGAGGACATCAGCGTGTTCCCGATGGCGATTCCGATGATCACCGGCCCCGGCTCGATCGCCAGCGCGATGCTGTGGGTGTCGCGCGCCGACGGCCTGCTCGAGATCGGGATTGTGCTCGGGGCGATCACCGTCGTGATGCTTATCACCCTGGTGACTCTGCTCGCCGCGGGTCCGCTGATGAAACTGATCGGCGAGCGCATCGAAGCGATGATCACGCGAATCCTTGGTGTGATCCTCGCCGCGCTCGCCGCGCAGTTCGTCGTCGACGGGCTGAAGCAGAGCTTCCCGCACGTCCTCGCCTAGCGCGCGACCTTCCAGATTTTGAACGGCGAATTGGCCGGTAGCGGAATCGGCGTCAGCCAGTCCGGCACATCGCCGCGCTGCAACTGCGTGTAGAAGCCCCGCGGCGCTTCCGACATGAAGATCGTGGTCGTCGAGCTGTTGGGGCAGGTCAGCAGATAGTCCGCGTGATATTTGCCGATCAGCACACGGGCCTGATCGGCGTCGCCGCGGAACGCATTCATCACGTCCGCGATCTGCTGGCCATTACGGTGATAGGGCCCGGTGATCGAATCATGATGGGTGACAGTGATCAGGCGCGGGGCCAGGTCGATGAAGGTGAACACCGTGCCCTTGGGCAACAACGCGATCGGGTGATAGCCCCACAGGCTGGCGCATTGGTTATTGGCGCGGTCGATCGACCGGTCTCGCACGGTCTTCGGCTTCGTCGGGATGTAATCGATCACTAGCGGCACCGCTGCGCCCGCCCCGATCACGACCAGCGCGGCCGTCGCCACCACCCGGAGGGATACTCCGAAGATTTCCCTGTCCGACCATTTCGACTTCCACGCGTAGGGGAATAGCAGCCAGGTCAGCCCGGCGGCGCCGGTCGCGGCGAGCATCTGCGCCGCCGGCCCTGTCCGCGTCTGCCAGAACAGCAGCGCCAGCGCGGCAAATCCGGGAACGGCGGCCGCGATCATCCGCCGCAGCTTTTCACGGTCGGCGCGGTTGGCCCAGATGATCATCAGCCAGCCGATGGTTCCAGTGATTGGCAGAGCGAGCACCAGCGACGCCACCTGGCGGCCATGGGTATAAACCGGCCGCGCCTCGCGCACATGGCTGAGCCACAAGCGGTCGACCTCGGGCGACACGCCTTCGAGCCGATGCAGGCAATGCGGCCACATCAAGGCGTGGAATGCGGCGACCGCGATCCCGGCGACGGCCGCCAATGCCAGCCGGCGCTTCCAGTCGGCCGGGGACAGCCAGGCGAGGCCGAACAGCAAGGCGCCGCCAAGCAAGGCATCGGACAGCCATACCGGCGACAGCGCATCGCATACCGGGGCGCGGTTGGCGTAGGACGCGAACAACAGGAACCCGACCGTCGTCCCCGCCGACAGGGACAGCGCATAGGCGCCGAGCCGATCGCGCTCATCCCGGTCGATGACCCAGAACAACGCCTGCGCCACGCCGGCAAGCGCCAGATAAACCAGCATTTCGAGCCCGATGGTCAGCGACAGCGCGGTCGCGAACCCTAGCGTCAGTCCGCCGCGAAGCTTCTTCGGGTCGGCAATCCCCGCGATCGCCAGCGCCAGGAACGCCAGCTGCCACCCGTGGTGATCGATCCGCTCGGGCATGAACATGCCGTTGGTCGATCCGGCGAAAAACAACGCGGCGAAGGCCAGGATGTAAGCACGTGGATCGATCAGCCGGCGGACCGTTAGCCCCACCGAGAACAACAGAAGGAGGTACGGCAACAGCGGGGCGATTCCCACCGCCCAACGCTCGGCCGTGGCGCCGCCGATCAGCGGCCGCAGCAGCAGAATCAACCCAGCGATCGGCAGATCGACGAGCCGCGACCAGTGGATGTTCGATCCGATCGGCGGATTCAGCCGATACTGCCGAAGGTCGAACCATTCCTGGCCGTGAAGCAGGGCGCGAACCTGCATCATCCGCATGTTGTCGTCGGTGTCGCCGAGCTGGAAGAAGCGGATAGCGTTCCATCGGTCGAAGATGAACCAGGCGCAAACCAGCAGCCACGAAATGAGCACAGCCCATTTCCAATGCCGCTCGAGCAGGTCCATCACCCGCTCGACGGTGAGCTCGTCCTTGCGCAGCCGCATTTTTCGGGCTCTAGCCGCCGGAATCCAAAGGGCAAGCTGACGCGCAGATGTTTAATCCAACGCAGGTCCGATGATTTCGACTCTTTCGCGTGAACGCCGCACACGGCCCGCTCCGTCAAAGTCCTTTGTGCTCTAGCGGGGCGCGGCTAGAGAAAAGCGCAATGACGCCGTCGCAGATCCTGCCTGTCCAGCCCGAGCAGCGCGCCGTTGCAATGCAGGCCGCCCGCTATGCATTCGCCGGCCTGCTGATCACCATCGCTTTCTCCGCTTGCTACTGGGTGGTGACGGAGTTCATCGGACTCGACCCGAACCTCTCTCTCGCCATCGTCTTCATCGTCTTTACCGCGATCAGCTATCTCACCCACGGCGCATTCAGCTTCCGCGGCCACGGCGGTCGCGACCAGGTGCATATTCGCGCGACGAGGTTCCTCCTCGTCAATTTGATCGGCTTCGCGCTGAACCAGGCGATTGTCTGGCTGCTGGTCAAGCAGCTCGGCGGGCCGACCTGGTGGCCGATCGTCCCGTTCATACTGGTGACCCCGTGGGTGACCTTTGCGCTGCACCGCAAATGGGTATTCTCGTGAGCCGCGTCGCCCTCTCGGTGATCGTCCCGGTCAAGGACGAGGAAGGCGGGATTGCTCCGTTCGTCGCGCGCGTCGTTCCGATTCTCGAGCGTACCGTTGGGGCCGGCCCGACCGACTTTGAAATCCTGTTCATCGACGACGGCAGCAGCGACGGCACGCTCAGCGCGATCCGCGCCGCACATGCCGTGGACGGGCGCGTGCGCGCGATTTCCTTCTCGCGCAATTTCGGCAAGGAAGCGGCGCTGTCGGCGGGCCTCGACCATGCCGCGGGCGACGCGGTCGTGCCGATGGATGTCGATCTTCAGGACCCGCCCGAGGTGCTTGCCGACATGGTCGCCCAATGGCGCGAAGGCTTCGACATCGTCTACGGCGTGCGCACCAACCGCGAGAGCGACAGCCTGCCCAAGCGGCTCACCGCCGACCTTTATTATCGCGCGCACAATTGGCTCAGCGACGACAAGATCCCCGAGCATGCCGGCGATTTCCGGCTGCTCGACCGCAAGGTCGTCGACGTCATCCGCGAGCTGCGCGAGCGCAACCGCTTCATGAAGGGCCTGTTCGCCTGGGCCGGCTTTCGCCAGACTTCGGTCGCTTACAGCCGCGTCCCGCGCGCCGTGGGCAGCAGCAAGTTCAGCTATTGGAAGCTGTGGACTTTCGCGCTCGACGGGATCACCTCCGCCTCGACCGTCCCGCTGCGCGTCTGGAGCTATCTCGGCGGCGGCGTCGCGCTGCTCGCGATCGGTTATGCGGTGGTCGTCGTCGTGCGGACCCTGGCGTTCGGCGTGCAGGTGCCTGGTTATGCCTCGCTAATGGTCGCCGTGCTGTTCCTCGGCGGGCTGCAATTGTTCTCGCTCGGCGTGCTCGGCGAATATGTCGGGCGCATCCTGGTCGAGGCCAAGGCGCGCCCGCTGTACGTCATTCGCGACCGCATCGGGGGCGAGGAGTAGTGGAAGCGCAGGTGTTCGCGCGCATGGCCGCGCTCGACGCCGAACATTGGTGGTTCGTCGCTCGCCGGCATATCCTCGCCGAACTGATCCGCCGCGAGATCCGCCCGCCCGAGGGTGCGCGCATCCTCGAAGTCGGATGCGGGACCGGGCACAATCTCGCCATGCTCGGCCAGTTCGGGCATGTCGAGGCGACCGAGCTCGACGCGACCGCGCGCGGCATCGCAACGGAGCGGCTCGGCCGAACGGTGCTCAGCGCTGCCCTGCCCGATCTGTCGATGTTCGCGGCCGACACCTTCGATCTCATCGCCCTGCTCGATGTTCTCGAACATGTCGCCGACGACGAGGCGTCGCTGACGGCGATTCGTGCGCGGTTGAAACCGGGCGGGCGGCTGGTCGTCACCGTGCCGGCCAACCCGTGGATGTGGACGGCGCACGACGCGGCGCACCACCACCATCGCCGCTACCGCAAGCGCGAACTCGCCGCTTTGGCGCGTCACACCGGTTTCGCGATCGACCTGCTGAGCCCGTTCAACAGCCTGCTGTTTCCGCCGATCGCGGCGGCGCGCCTGGTCGGCAAGGCGACCGGCCGCGAAAGCGCCGACGACGCAATGCCACCGCAACCGGTCAATGCCCTGCTGCGCACCGTCTTCGGACTCGAACGCTGGCTTATCGGGCGGGTGCCGATGCCGTTCGGGGTGTCGCTGGTGGCGATCCTGCGCCGTCCCGATTGATCCGGTAGAGCGCGGTCCCGGTTGCCGACCAGACGAGCGTCATCCCCTGGGCCAGCTGCGGATCGAATGGCGGCGCGTCAATCAGCCAGACATAATCGAAGGCCTCGTGCGGCAAATGCCCTAGCGCCACATCGATCGCGTGGTGAAGGCTGTCGGGACACTGGTTCGGCCGCACGACCTCGGAGGGATCGTAAGCATACACGCCCGGCGTCCGATATTTGATTTCCAGCTGATTGAGCCCGTCCATCAGCCATTGTTCGTTCGAAAAGCCCTCACGGCGAACGATCACCATCGCGCCCAGATGGCTGTTGCGCGAAAGCTCCCAAACCAGTCCGCAGCGCAGTCCGACGAACGAAACGACGCGGGCGCCCGGTTCGATATGGTCGAGGGCGTGAAGCTTCACCGCCTGGTCCCTCGCCGACATGCCGAGGCTGATCGTGTTGGACCCCAGTCGGACGATGACGAATGTCAATGCGAGCACCGCAAGTCCCTGGCCGAAACGCCGGGGGATCTCGCCGCGAAAGCGAACCGCGAGCAGCAGCACGGCAATGAAATAGGGCACCAGCCGCATGTCCGCATAGGCCGAGCCGAAGATTATCCGCGGCAGCAGCAGGAAGCCGGCGATCAGCACCAGCGCCGAGAATGCGAGGTTGCGCGAAAAGGTCAGCCGCGGGTTGCGCAGCGCTTCCAGCAGGACCAGCCCGATCGCGGCCAGCGAGCCGAGGTCGAACCAGTGCCAGCGATCGCGCAGCGCGGTCTTGAGCCACACCATCTTGGCGTTCCAATTGAACCAGTCGGCGGTCTCGCTGCCGTGGGTTTCGCTGCGCCAAATCACCATGGCGAGCAGCGGCAGGAGCATCACCGACGCCTGCAACGCAGCGATGCTTCCGGCTTTCACCCAGCCGATGCCGCGGTCGTGTTGGCGCACCGCCTCGGCCGAAAAACACAGCAGGCCGAGCGCCCCCCAACCATAAGCGTGAGTGAAGAAGACGATCAGCGAAATCGGCACGAACACCAATTCGCGCAGCCGCCGTTTGCCAAGGCGCCCGAGCCGTAACCACAGCCCGAAGGCAAGAAACGCCAGCGCCATCGACAGCGCGAAATTGACGAAGCCGAACAAGAGCGGGTGGCCATAGACGAAGGGAATCGCGAACCAGGCGGTCGGCGGGACCCGCCCATGCACCTCGCGCGCAACCCACAGGAACCCGGCCACGGTCAGCGGCGGGATGGCCAGGATGATCAGCTTGACCGCAAGCTCGAGCCCGACAAGCGGCCCGAGCACCTTGACCAGCAGGTCGACGCCGAGATTGCCGATCGCCGCCCAGTGATAACCGTAATATTGCTGCAGCGTCGCCGAATGCTTCAGATCGAGCTCGACCCGATAGCGACCCATGTGCCCGAGCAGATCGACCAGCGGCGGGTTTGG
>DATFUB010000037.1:0-17459 GCA_035261225.1 Sphingomicrobium sp. | reverse complement strand
TGGGCCCCGCGCTCGACCTTTATCAGAAGCTCGGCATCCACGCGGTGAAGACCGGCTATGTCGCCGACGCTGACGGCATCCAGGCGCTCGGTTCCGATGGCAAGATCCACTTCGAATGGCACCAGGGCCAGGTTGCGGTGAACCACCATCTGAAGGTCGTCACCGAAGCGGCCAAGCGGCACATCGCGGTCGACGCGCACGAGCCGGTCAAGGACACGGGCCTGAGGCGGACCTACCCCAATTGGGTGTCGCGCGAGGGCCAGCGCGGCATGGAGTATAATGCCTGGGGCGAACCCAAAAACCCGCCCGAGCATGAAGCCAATCTGGTGTTCACGCGGATGCTGTCGGGCCCGATGGATTTCACCCCGGGAATCCTCAGCCTCAAGGGCAAGAACAACACGCCGCTCCTCTCGACGCTGGCCAAGCAGCTGGCGCTCTACGTGGTCATTTATTCGCCGATCCAGATGGCCGCCGATTTGCCCGAGAATTACGACGCGAATCCCAAGGCCTTCCAGTTCATCAAAGCTGTCGCGGTCGACTGGGACGATAGCCGCCTGCTTGCCGGCGACGTGGGCGACTATACCGTCATCGCGCGCAAGCAGCGCGGCGCCGCGACCTGGTTCCTGGGCGCGGTCGGCGATGAGCAGGAGCGCCATTTCGACGTCGCGCTTGATTTCCTCGATCCGGGCCGCCGCTACCGCGCCGAAATCTATCGGGATGGCGACGACGCCGATTACCGGACCAACCCGCGCTCGATCGTGATCGAACAGCGCACGGTCACGGCCAATGACCGGATGGTGATGCGCATCGCGCCGGGCGGCGGGACGGCGGTGCGCTTCGTCGCTCTATCGCACTGATGGCGAAGCCGCCCGCATCGGTCATTGTCCTTGGCGGAGGGACGGCCGGGTGGATGGCGGCGCATTTGATGCGTCAGCGCTGGGCCGGGCAAGAGATTCGCATCAGCCTGATTGAATCGAAGGACATCGGCATCATCGGGGTTGGCGAGGGATCGACTCCGCAGCTCAAGGCCTTCTTCGACAAGATCGGGGTATCCGAAACGGAATGGATGCCGCGCTGCAACGCGACCTACAAAGCGGGGATCGAATTCCACGGCTGGTCGGACCGCGCGGGCCACGAGCGCTACTTCCACCCCTTCCCGACCGACGTCGACCATTTCACCGAGCCGCGCTTTTTCTACGCCACACGGGCCCGCCGGACCGGCCGTGATGTTCCGGCCCACCCTGACCCATTCTACGTCCCCACGCGCATCGCCCGCGACGGCCGTGCCCCAATCGCGCCGGCCAATTTCCCGTTCTTCGTCAGCTACGGCTACCATTTCGACGCTTTCCTGATCGGCGCCTTCCTCACCGAACTCGGAGCGTCGCGCGGGATCGATCATGTCGAGGCGCGCATCGCGTCGGTGGAGCTGGGCGAGGACGGCACAGTGGATGCGCTCCTCGCCGAGGACGGCCGTCGGTTCGAGGCGGAATTGTTCGTCGATGCGAGCGGCTTTCGCGCGGCGATCATCGAAGGCGCACTCAAAGAACCGCACCGCCCATTCGCCGAGAATCTGTTCAACGACCGCGCCGTCGTAACCCCAACGCCGCTGCCGGCCGAGGGCGTTCACGCCTGCACCCGGGCCACCGCCAAGTCCGCAGGGTGGATCTGGCACATCCCGCTGACCAACCGCGTCGGCAACGGCTACGTCTATTCGTCGCGCTACATCGATCCCGACCAGGCGGGCGCCGAGCTGCGCGCGCACCTTGGCCTAAGCGAGGACGCCGAGCTTCGTCACCTTCAGATGAAATGCGGGCGGATCGAACGTAGCTGGGTCAAGAATTGCCTCGCAGTCGGGCTCGCCCAAGGGTTTCTCGAACCGCTCGAGGCGACCGCGTTGCACATCGTGATCGTCACCGTCGAAACCTTCCTCGACGCGTGGGAGGATGATCGACGCGATGCGTTCAACGCGGCGATCACGCGGCGCTACGAAGGCATTCGCGACTATATCGTCTGCCACTATCGCACGGCGCTGCGCCGCGACACGGACTATTGGCGTGACGCCGCGAAGCTCGAAACCCTGTCCGACAGCCTCAAGGGCATCATCACTGCGTGGTTCACCGGCGCCGATCTCGAAGAGGAAGTCATGCGCCAGGACATCGCGCAATATTATCCGCCGCTGTCGTG
This sequence comes from Sphingomicrobium sp., assembly GCA_035261225.1. Taxonomy (GTDB): domain Bacteria; phylum Pseudomonadota; class Alphaproteobacteria; order Sphingomonadales; family Sphingomonadaceae; genus Sphingomicrobium. The sequence continues at coordinate 15,275 of DATFUB010000037.1, read as the reverse complement.
GCACTGCATGCTCGCCGGTTACGGCAACTTCCCGGACGATGCGCGCCTGCAGCCGCCGGGGACCGACATCGTACCGGTCGATATGGACGATATCGAGCGGTTCGTGAGTGGCTGCGCGATGAACTTTCCCACCCATGCCGAGGCGCTTGGACGCCTCGCGGAGGCTGCATGATCCGCTGGTTTCTGGTCGCATTGACGCTGTGCCTTGCCGCCCCCGGTGCCGCCGAACCGCTCCAACCGGTTCATGTCAGCGCCGGCACCATCGTCGACCTCGGCGTCCTCACCTCGAAGTACACCGACCCACGGCGCGTCGTCGTCTGGCTTCCGGACGGGTACCAGCCGCGCGGGCCCAAATATGCCGTGCTCTACATGCACGACGGGCAGAATCTGTTCGACAAGGCGACCGCCGGCTACGGCATGGAATGTGAGATCGATGAACATCTCTCGAAGCTGATCGCGCAGAAGAAAGTGCGGCCGACGATCGTCGTCGGCATCTGGAACACGCCCAAGCGGCTGCAGGAATATGTGCCGTCGAAGGCGTTCGCGACCCTCCCGCCGAATTATCGGGACAAGGTACGGGCCCTCTATGGCGGGGACCCGCTGTCGGACGGTTATCTGAAATTCCTCGTGCGCGAGCTGAAGCCGACGATCGACAAGCGCTTCAACGTCAAGACCGGCCGCGCCAACACCGCGATCATGGGCTCGTCGATGGGCGCGCTGATCTCGCTCTACGCGGTGGACGAATATCCGCAGGTGTTCGGCGGCGCGGGCATGATGTCGACTCATTGGCCGCTGGTCATCAATCCTGACGGCAAGCCGGTCAGCGATGACGATTATGAAATCGTGTCAACGACGTTCGAGCACTACCTCGCCCCCGCCCTGCCCGACCCGCGCACGCACAGGCTGTATTTCGACCATGGCAGCGAGACGCTCGACGCAATCTACAAGCGCTATCAGGATCGTGTCGACGGCGTGGTTGCGAAGCGCGGCTACGTCCAGGGCAAGAACTGGCTGACCCGCAATTTCCCCGGCCAGAAGCACAACGAGATTAGCTGGGCGTCGCGGGTCGATATTCCGCTCGAGTTTCTGCTCCCGCCCGAGCGCCTCAGCCGAAAGTGAACGAGAACGCCTCGACGCCAGGGTCGAGGAACTCGATGGTGAAGGTGCGGTCGCGTACCGGCCCCTTTTGCCGGATCAGCTGATACAGCCTTTGCTCGCCGACCACGCCGCTCCCGTCCGCTTTCGTGTCGACGCCCGCGTCGACGCCGGGCGCCTGGCCATCGAGCGTCACCCTGTAGCGCACCGGCTTGCCATTGGCCGGGCCTAGCACAAGGTGAAGGTCGCGCGCGTGGAAGCGGAAGCTGATCTTCGCGCCGGGCGCGAGTGAACGGGCGCTTTGCCTGACGTCGATCCAATTGCCCTCGAGCGACCAGTCGTTGAGCGATAGAGGCGCGGCGACGTAAGTCTTGGCCGCGTCGCGCAGCAGCCCGCCCGGCGAGACGAAGTTCGCCGCGCGAAAATAACCGATGTAGGTCTCCCCCGACTGGATATCGGCCATCGCCGCCGCGGCCTCGGCGCCGCTCGCTTTGGCTTCGGCCATGGTCATGTCTTTGGGCGCATGTCCGGCCTCGGCGAGCAACTGGCGGATCACCCGTTCCGACATCGCATATTCGCCCTCGCCGAAATGGTGATAGCGAACGCGGCCCTTGGCATCGACGAAGTAATGCGCCGGCCAGTAATTGTTCTTGAGCGCGCGCCACAGCACCCAATCGTTGTCGAGCGCGACGGGGTAAGTGATGCCGAGGTCGCGGATTGCTTTGGCGACGTTCGCGGGCTCGCGCTCGAACGCGAACTCGGGGGCGTGGACGCCGATCACCACCAGCCCGTCCTTGCGATATTTCTCGGCCCACGCCTTCACATAGGGGATCGAGCGCAGGCAGTTGATGCAGCTGTAGGTCCAGAAGTCGATCAGCACGACCTTGCCCTTGAGCTCATCGCGGGTCAGCGGCTTGGTGTTGAACCACGGCCCGATGCCGTCGAGGGGCGGGAGTTCGCCTTCGTCGGGCAGAATGAGTTCGCCCATCTTGCCGGTCCGCGCCGCGGTCTCGTCCATCGCCTGGCTCGCGCCGAGGGTACGAGCAAGGCCGGATTCGAGGCTGGCGGTCTGCGCGCTCGAGACTTTGGACAAGACGCGGGTGTCGAGCCCGAGTGCAATCGCCGCGACGCCGAGCAGCACGAGCACGCCGAGCACCTGACGGATGCGCTCGCTCGCGCCGAGCGACTTTTTCATCCGCGCGAACACCTTGCCGCCGACCAGCAACGCCAGCGCGAGCGATGTCGCGGCGCCGAGCGCATAAGCGAGCAGCAGCAGCGTCGTGCCAGCGCTCGCGCCCTTCAGCGCCGCGGCGGTGAAGATGATGCCGAGGATCGGCCCCGCGCACGGTGCCCATAACAGGCCGGTGGCGACGCCGAGCACGGCCGACGACCAGACGCTTTCGCCCTGCCCCGGCTGCCGCTCCGACAGCCGCGAACCGAGCGCGACCAGCGGCCGCGTCATGCGGTCCGAAATGCTCGGAAACACCAATGCGATACCGAACAGAGCAAGCAGCACCAGCGCCGCCCAGCGGCCGATCGCATTGGCCTGCACCGCCCAGCCACCGCCGACCGCGGCCAGGGTCGCGACAATGGCAAAGGTCGCCGCCATTCCGGCAAGCAGCGGCAGCGTGCTGCGCAGGAAGCTGCCGCCGGCGCGGGCGAAGACGAACGGCAGCACAGGCAGGATGCAGGGGCTGACGATGGTCAATATGCCACCCAGATATGCGAGCAGGACGATCAGCATGGCGACTCTCTGGCAGGGAGCGGCGGCAATAGGCTAAACGCCGCGGAACCGCGCCCTTCTGTTACGGCACTGTAACCAGACATGAACGCCGCTTACTTGCCGCTCGCCGCCCGGATGATCAGATCCGCGATTTCTTTCGGGTGGCTGACCATCGACAGATGCCCGGCATTCACCTCGATCGTCTGGGCATTCATCCGCTTGGCCAGGAACCGCTCGAACTCCGGAGCGATGGTCCGGTCCTGTTTCGACACCGCATAATAGGTCGGCTTCGATTTCCACGCGGTCGCGGTCGTATGTTCGGCGAAAATACTCGCCGCGGTCGACCCTTGGACGGCGTAGAGAACCAGTGCGTCACGCCGCGGGACACCGTTGGCGAAGTCATCTAGGAACGCCTGCTGCGAGAGCAAGGTGTAGCCATCCCGCGTGACGATCCCGGCGCGTGCCGGGGTGTTCGGGAACGTGCCCTGAAGCGCGAGGAAGTCTTCCCCCGCGGCCGGCGCCCGCGCGGCGACGTAGACCAACGCCGTGACCTTGGGGTCGTCGCCGACATCGCTGACGATCGTCCCGCTCCACGAATGGCCGACCAGCACCGTCGGACCAGTCTGCGCCGCAATCGCCCGCCGGGCGTCGGCGTCCGCGTCCTTGAGCGTTGAAAGCGAGTTCTGCACCGCGGTGACATGGAGGCCGGCATCCTGGAGCAGCGGGATCACCTCGCTCCAGCTCGACCCGTCGGCCCAAGCACCGTGAACGAGCACCACATTGATCGCTTTGGCGGGCTGCGCTTTGGCGGGCTGCGCTGCCGCCGGGCTTGCCGCCAGGGCCAGTGCCGCGCTCATGATCATCAGTTTCATGGTCGTCTCCTTTCTGGCACCGACAAGAGTGCGCTAGACGGCGACCTGTTCCAATTAGAGAGAATGCAATGCCCGACTTCCCGGAAGACATTTTTACCGAGCCCGCCGAGGTCGATCCGGACACGCTGGCCAATCTCGGCCCGCTGCGGCGGCTCGCCGGGAGATGGCGGGGATCCAAGGGCGCCGACGTCAATCCCAAGGCCGACGGGCCCGAGCACCGCGAATATATCGAGCAGATCGACTTCGAGCCGATCGACCCGCAGGCCAACGGCCCACAGCTGTTCTACGGCCTGCGCTATCACGTCCACATAAACACGCCCGAAGAGGACATCACCTTCCACGACCAGGTCGGTCATTGGTTGTGCGAGCCGGCGACCGGGCTCATCATCCAGACGCTATCAATCCCGCGCGGCCAGACCGCGCTCGCGACGGGTCAGGCGGCGCCCAACGACGACCGGATCGTGGTGACGGCGGAACGCGGCTCGACCGAGAACGGCATCAGTTCGACCGCCTTCCTCGAATATGCGTTCCAGACGGACCGCTATCAGCTCGAGATCACGTTCAATGCCGACGGGACGTTCAGCTATGTCAGCGATACGACCCTGACCGTCCGTGGTCGGTCCGAACCCTTCACCCACCGCGATCGCAACACGCTGACCAAGATCGCCGAGCCCCAGCCCAACCCGCTCGCGCTGATCGTCGCGGCGCGGCGGCTGGAAGCGGAAGCCTAGGAGACGCAGCATGGACGAATTCACTGGCGGCTGCCTGTGCGGCGATGTTCGGCTGGTGGCCAGGGGACGCCCCTACCGCGTCGGCCTGTGCCACTGTCTCGACTGCCGCAAGCATCATGGCGCTTTGTTTCACGCATCGGCGATTTTTCCCGAGGTTGCGGTGACGATCACTGGCGAGACCCGCGACTATGCAGGTCGCCATTTCTGCCCGCGTTGTGGCTCGTCGGTGTTCGGGCGGAGCGGTGATGAAGTGGAAGTCAGCCTGGGCGCGCTCGATGCACCCGACCAGTTGATGCCGACGTATGAGCTGTGGACCGTCCGCCGCGAGGCCTGGCTGCCAGCTTTCCCGCTTGACCGGCGATACGACGGCGACCGCAAGGGTACGGGCCGGTTGGAAGAGTAATGGAAATGCTGCATGAATGATGAAACGGGGGCGTGAATCACATCATACAGGTCCAGTTTCTGGAAGAGGGGGAGCGCCTGGTCGCGCGGCCCCAGGGGCGGATGGAAGCAGCCGATGGCGTCGACTTTGCCGCGGCCGTGGAACAGCGGCTCCACGCCGGCACCAAATCCGTGACGATCGACCTGGCCGAGCTGGACTTCATCAACCTGGGGGCCATTCGCGCCATCCTCCGGCTCGCTCGGTCGCTCAAGGGCGGCGAACGTGGCCTGGATTTCGTGCATGGCAGCGAAGCCGTTCGCCATGCCTTCGAACAGGCCGGCCTGCACGATTTCTTCCCTTTTACACCCGCCTTACATCCGCACAGGGGACACCATGATGGGACGCCGTAAACTCCTCGCCGCCTTCGCTCTCGGCCTGGCCTTCGTTACCGCCAGCGGGTGCGGAAAAGAGCAGACGTCGAAGGTCATCAATGTCGCCGTAACCCCGGCCTCACCGCCCAATTTGTTTGAGGAAAATGGCCAGACCAAGGGCCTCGATTACGATCTCTTCGACGGTTATTGCAAAGCGCGCGGCTGCACGATGAACATCACTGCTTATGACTGGCAGGGGATGCTCGGCGCCGTCGTCAGCAAGAAGGCCGACGTGGCCTTTTCCGGCATATCGATCACCGAACCTCGCAAGCAGGTCATGGATTTCTCCAAGCCCTACATGGACAACAGCTGGAACCTGGTGAGCATGAAGAGCCGCAACCTCAAGCTCGCCAACCTCGACACGCTGAAGAACTACAGCATCGGCTTTGCCCGCGGCACCGCCTATACGGATTTCATCAAGACCAAGCTCGAGCCCAAGGGCATCTACAAGGTCGACCAGGTGAAGCTCTATCCGACCAACAACGAAGCGCTGGCAGACTTGCAGAACGGCCAGGTTGACCTGGTCTTCCTCGATGGCACGGTCGCCTCGGTTTACCGCAAGAAGCTGCCGATCCAGGACAGCTATGTCTTCGAGGGCATCGACCGCCTCGGCTTCGCCTTCCCCAAGGGTTCGAAGCTGCGCGACGACTTCGACAAATATCTCGACGAACTGGGGCCGCAAAAGCGCCAGGCGATCATCGACAAGTGGATGAAATGAGCTCTGGATAGAGCTGCGTGACCTTCGTCGAAATCCTGCTGACGCTGCTCAAAGGCGCCGGTTACACGCTCCTGATCACGTTCAGCTGCGCCGCGACCGCGCTCGTCGTCGGCCTTGGCATCGCGATGGCGCGCGAGCTCGGGGGCGCGTGGCTTTCCGCGCTACTGTCCGCCGTGGTCTATGTGCTTCGTGGCGTTCCAATGCTGGTGTTGCTGTTCATTGTGTTCTTCGGCTTGCCGGGCATCGGGCTCGACGTGCCGCCGCTGCCGGCAATGATGCTCAGCCTCGGCCTGATTTCGGGCGCCTATCTGTCGGAGGTGTTCCGGGGGGCGTTCGCGGAGGTCAGCCCGAACGAGGTCCTCGCCGCCCAATCGATGGGCTTCACCCGGTTCGAGACCCTGCGCGTGATCAAGCTTCCCCAGATGATCCGCTTCGCGGTGCCCGGCATAGTCAACGAACTGACTACCGTGCTCAAATTCTCGCCCTTTGCCTATACGGTGGGCCTGCCGGAGATCACCAAGCAAGCCATGGCACTGGTCGCCACGACCATGCGCGGAATCGAAATCTATGCCGCGATCGGCCTGCTCTATTTCGGCATCTACCGCCTGCTGCTGGCCGCCGTCCAGTTGATCGAGAAGCGCTACAGCATCCCCGGCTTCGCGCAGGAGTGAGACACAGACAAGATGGCCCTTCTCGAAGTCAAGAATTTGGTGAAATCCTACGGTGACAGGAACGTCCTCGACGGCGTCAGCTTCGAGCTTGAGGAAGGCGAGGCAAAGGTCGTCATGGGCCCGTCCGGCTGCGGCAAGTCGACGTTGCTGCGGTGCCTCAACCGGCTCCACGAACCGACTTCGGGAGCGATCCTGTTCGACGGCGAGGATGTCACCGACCCGGGAGTCGACGTTCGCGCGCTGCGCAGCCGGATCGGCTTCGTGTTCCAGAATTTCGCGCTCTATCGCCACATGTCGGTGCTGGACAACGTGGCGCTGGCCCTGCGCCGGCTGAAGAAGCTCCCGAGGCGCGAGGCGGAGGAGCGGGCGCTGCAAGAACTCGAGCGCATGGAGATGGCCGAAAAGCGCGATGCCTATCCGGCTGCGCTGTCCGGCGGACAGAGCCAGCGGGTCGCGATCGCCCGCGCGCTGGCGATGGATCCGAGGGTATTGTTCTTCGACGAGCCGACGTCCGCGCTCGATCCGATCATGGTCCGCGAGGTGGTGACCCTGATCAATCGCCTCTACCTCGACAACGTCACGATCCTGTGCGTCACCCATGACCTCAATCTCGCCCGGCATATTTCCGACCGGGTGGTGTTTCTCGATCGCGGCAAGGTCTACGCCGAGGACCGGATCGAACATTTGCTCGCCCGGGACGCCGACCCGGTCATCGACGAATTCTTCGGCGGCGAAGACTAGGATGCGGGTCGACTTCCCCTTCTTCGCCGATTTGGCCAATTACTGGCCCCAGATCGTGCGCGGCCTGCGGGATACGATCCTGTTGTCGGTCACGATCACGATAACCGGGCTGATTGGCGGGATCGGGGTGTTCGCCCTTGCGCTCAGCCCCAGGGGGCTCGTCCGCTTCGCCACGCAAAGCTATATTTCCTTGTTCATCGGGACGCCGCTGATCGTCTTCCTGTTTCTGCTCTATTACGGCCTGCCCAACCTCGGCGTGACGCTGTCGCCGTTCGTGATCGCGGTGTTGGGCTTCACGCTCAACGTGTCGGCCTACAATGCGCGCTATTTGACGATCGCCTACAAGGGACTCGACCAGGCCGAACTGGAATCCGCCCGGGCGCAGGGCTTCTCCTTGTTTCAGGTTTTTCGCCTGATCACCGCGCCGCAGTCGCTGCGAATGTCGGTGCCGGCGCTGACCAACCAGGCGATTCAGAACATCAAGGACAGCTCGATCGTCTTCCTGATCCAATACATCGAATTCTTCGCCCAGATGCAGGAAGTCGCGTCGCGCACCTTCCTGTTTTTCAAGACCTATCTGTTCACCGCGTTTGTCTATCTGCTGCTGGTGTCGGTAGTCGTCCTCGCTGCGCGGCGGGTTGAGCGCAAGCTGGCCATCCCGGGCCTGACCTGAACGGTCATGGCGATGGGCCCCGGCGAGTGAATGAGAGGGCTTATGCCGCGCCCCAGATTGATTCGGGAATGAAGATTTCCCCATTGCTGTAGATTTTTGCCGCGAGCGGATCCTCGGCGAGGCCGAAGGGACCGTCCAGATCGATTACGTCGCAGATTTGTCCCAAGACGAAGCCGGGCGCCATCGCCAGAGTCGATCCGCCCATGTTGCCGACCATGACCTGCTTGCCGAGCGCGCGCGCCACTCGTGCCATCTTAAGCGCTTCCGTGAGGCCGCCGCATTTATCGAGCTTGATGTTGATCACGTCGAAGTAACTGGCTCGGTCGCGTAGCTCCGTGAGGTCAAGGATGCTCTCATCGGCCGCGACAGGAATCCCGGGTTTCCAGCCCTCGAGCGCGGCTTCATCGCCGCGCTTCAGCGGCTGTTCAACCAGCTCAATCGAGAAGTCGCAAAGCGCACGAGCAAGCCCCTCGAGGTCGGCGGCGACGAAACCCTGATTGGCGTCCACCCCGAGCCATGCATCAGGGCGCGCCCGTCTCACGACTGCCATCCGCTCGCGGTCGATATCGAGATTGCCGTCGAGCTTGAGCTTGATTGCCCGCGCGTCTTTCAACCGGCCAACGGATTGTTCGAGCAAGGCGGGGTCGTCGGCTGGCAGGGTGAAGACCGTGATCAGCGGCTTAGGCTTGGGCACGCCAGCGAGTGCCCACACCGGGACCCGAGCAAGCTTGGAATCGAATTCCCAAAGCGCACAGTCGAGAGCGTTGCGCGCGCCACACGGGGGTAATGCAATTTGAAGATCAGCGCGGCTCAAACCAGCTTCGACCGCCGGTCGTATCTCCTCGATCCCCGCGACCATGCGATCCTGGTCGTCGCCCGTGTAATAGACCCCGGCAGCCTCGCCGCGACCCTCAATACCGGCTTCGCGCACGGTCGCGATGATCGACGGCATCGCGTCGAAGACATAGCCGGCAATCCGAAAGGGCGCCGCGAATCGCATTGCGACCCGTTCGACCTGAAGGGTTCGCGCTGCGGTCGCCGTTGCCATGACCATGTCATAGCAATAGAAACTAAAGTTTCAAATACAGAAACGCTCAGGCGCTGCGATGGATGCCATCCTCGGTCAGGCGCCAACTCTTGCCCGCGGCGACGGCGAGTTGCTGGATTCCCGGTCCGGCGCAAACGGCGAGCACAGTACATGCATCAGCGCTCGTGCGGACGTAGCCGTGCGCCATGCCGCTGTCGAAATAGATCGAGTCCCCGGGCCCGAGTGAAAGCGGGGCATAGAGGTCGGAGTGGAGCTCCATGTGACCTCGGATGACGTAGAGATATTCTTCCCCCGCATGACGGACGAGGCCGCCCAGTTCCTCCACGCTCCGGGCCTGGACGTCGATGATGATCGGAATCATCATTTTCCCGAGGAGATCCGCGGCCGGATAGTGGTGGACGTGCTTCTCCGAATCGGCGTCCCATTCGTGCCCCGATCGCGTGACGCTGCGGCGTCCAACGGCGACTGGCGCGGTGGGCTGCTCGGCTTCCGAAATGATGTCCTTCAAATCGACATTGAGCGCCTGGGCGAGCCGGATGAGCTTGTCGTAAGTCAGCGCCATCTTGCCGTTCTCGAGCTTTGACAGCGTCGAATATGGCAGGCCGGCGCGAGCCGAGAGCGCGCGCAGGCTGAGGCCTTGGGCGAGGCGTGCCTGGCGGATCGCGCGGCTCGGGGCCGGCAGATCTGCATCGGCCACCTTACCCCCGGCACCCTCACTAATCTGTCCCCGAGATCCCACCATTTGAATAATCCTAGAAACCAGTTGCTATTCCTGAAACACTCGCCATGATGCCACCATTCTAGTGGGGAGAGCTAGAGTGATGGCCCGTCGAACCTTCGTCTATTTGCTAACCGGGGCCTCAGCGGCCGCCTGCGCTGTTCAGGGACACGCGCAAAATACAGCCACAGCGGCCGGTCCGGCCGCGGCGCGGCCCGATCGGGCCGCGGCCGATGAGAATGCGATCATCATCACGGCGCAGAAGCGCCCGCAGGCACTGATCGATGTCCCGCAGTCGGTGTCCGTCATTACCGGGGAGACGCTGGAAAACACTCATGCGCAGCGTTTGTCCGACTATCTGACCCGGATCCCAAGCGCGAACATCGTGGAAAGCCAGGCCGGCAATTCGCGGATTGTACTCCGGGGTATCAATACGGGTGGCGTCGGTGCGACCGTCGCCACCTACGTTGACGAGACTCCATTCGGCTCGGCGACAGCTCTCGCCAACGGCGCGATCCTGACTCCGGACATCGACCCCTCCGATCTCGCGCGTGTCGAGGTTCTGCGCGGACCGCAGGGCACACTCTACGGCGCCAACTCGCTCGGCGGCCTCGTCAAATTCGTGACGGTCGCGCCCGACCCGCACGCATTCGGCGGAACGGCGGAACTTGGGATCGAAGACGTCTCCCATGGCGATATGGGTTGGTGGGGACGGGCGGCGGTCAACGTGCCGTTATCCAGCGACACTGCATTCCGCGCCAGCGGCTTCTATCGGCGCGATCCGGGATACATCGACGATCCCCACTTCGGCCACGACGTCAATGACGGCAAGACTTACGGCGGCCGCTTGTCATTCATGGTTCGGCCGACGGAGCGGCTCAGCGTGCGCGCATCCGTGCACCTGGAGAATATCCGGAGCAACGGAACGAACGAAGTCGACCTCGACCCGATCACATTGAAACCGGTGCGCGGCAGCCTCGAGCACACGCGGCTCCTGCGGCAGCCCAATGACATCGATTATCGCATCTACAACACGACCATCGACTATGATTTCGGGCCGGTGGCGCTGGTTTCGTCCACCAGTTACGGCACGCTTGACCAGTCGCAGATCGAGGACGCGAGCGGCGTTTTTGGTCCCGGAATCGGCGTGGACCAGCAGATGAAGCAGCGCCGATTCACACAGGAATTGCGATTGGCCTCGACCGGCAAACAAACGTTCGAATGGACGGCCGGCGGCTTCTATACGCGTGAGAAGAACCGTTTGGGCCAGAACCTCTTCGGGGCAGACCCGTCGACTGGGGATCCGATACCTGCGCTCGATGGCCTGATCATTGTCGATCTGCCATCACGCTACCGCGAATATGCAGGATTCGCGAATGCGACTTGGCACATTTCGCCGAGGTTCGACCTGACGGCCGGCGCTCGTTACAGCCGCAATCACCAGTCGAATGGCCAGGATACGAGCGGCCCCCTCGTAGGACCACCGCAAAGTATCACCGGCAAGTCGTCGGATAGTGTCGTCACCTACGCGGTCGCGCCGACCTTCAAGCTCAACGAAAACACGCGAATTTATGCGCGCATTGCGAAGGGCTACCGTCCGGGCGGGCCGAACGCTGTGTCGCCAGATGCGCCTGATGCTGTTCCACGCCAGTTCGGTCCGGACACGACAACCAATTACGAGGTTGGAATCAAAACCCACACCGACGACAACTTATTCTCCCTCGATCTGAGTGCATTCCGGATTGATTGGAAGAACATCCAACTGCTCGTTCAAATCGGACAATTCGGCGTCAACATGAACGGCGCGAGCGCGCGGAGCAGCGGTGTCGAATTCACGGCCGGCCTCCACCCGAGCCGCGATCTGTCATTTTTCGCCAATGGTTCTTACGTGGATGCGCATTTGACCGACGATGCGCCGGCATCGGTCGGTGGCATCAAGGGGGATGCGTTGCCCTACAACCCGAAATGGCAATGGACGCTTGGCGCCGAATATGAGCACCCGTTGAGCGGTTCGACGACTGCGCGCGCCGGGATCAGCTGGCATTACACGGGCGACCGCCGCTCCGATTTCAATCCGACCAATGGTCAGCGCAACCTGCGCGCCTTCGGCCAGGTCGATGCCCATGCGGGGCTCGATTTCGGCCGCTTCCGGGTCGACGCGTTCGCGCATAATCTCACCGATTCTCGGGGCATCGTGAACCTCGGATTCTTTGGCGATGTGAACGGCGATATCACCGCCTCTGTAATTCGGCCGCGGTCTTTCGGCCTGGCGCTTGGCGTTCGTTACTGATTAGGGGTTTGCGGATGTTCACGATGAAGCGGGCGCTTATCGCCCTGGCCGCGCTGGCTATTCCGGCAGGCGCCCAATCGCCGACCCAGTTTTCGCCGACCAAGACCCAGAGCGCGGTCCTGCCCGCGCCGAAGCTGCCCGCCACATCGACCGCGGCGGCCGGGCACGAGCTTACGCAGACCGATGTGGATGCCTGGCTCGACGGATTCGTGCCCTACGCGCTGAAGGCCGGCGAGATTCCGGGCGCGGTTGTGGTGGTGGTCAAGGACGGCCAGCCGCTGACCCTGCGCGGCTTCGGCTATTCGGATCTTAAAGCGCAAAAGCCCGTCGATCCCGAGATGACCTTGTTCCGTCCGGGCTCGGTCTCGAAGCTGTTCACCTGGACCGCGGTGATGCAGCAGGTCCAGGCCGGCAAGCTCGACCTCGACAAGGACGTCAACACGTACCTCGACTTCAAGATTCCGCCGCGCGACGGCAAGCCGGTTACCCTGCGCAACATCATGACCCACACCGCGGGCTTTGCTGAAACGGCTAAATATCTGATCGAATTCGGCGAAAAGCAGCCCAAGCCGCTAGGAACCATACTCTCGCGCTGGACGCCGCCGCGCCTCTACGCGCCGGGCGAGATTCCGGCATATTCGAACTATGCGGCTTCGCTCGCGGGCTACATCGTCGAGCGTGTTTCGGGCGAACCGTTCGACGCCTATGTGCAGCGGCATATCCTGGCGCCGGCAGGGATGACTCACTCGAGCTTCGACCAGCCGCTCCCAGTTGCGCTCCGGCCTTTGATGTCCAAGGCCTACAAGCCGGGAACCGACGACCCGCAGCCCTACGAGGTGATCGGCATGGCGCCAGCCGGCGCGCTTGCCGCGAGCGGTGCCGATATGGGCCGTTTCATGATCGCGCACCTCAACCACACGCTGCTCGATCCTGCGACGTCCCGGTTGATGTATGCAGAGGCCAACAAGCCCTATTCCGCGCTGCCGGCGATGGCGCTCGGTTTCTACCACGAGGATCGCAACGGCCTGAACATCGTCGGGCACGGCGGCGACACCGTGTTCTTCCACTCCGATCTTCACCTGTTGCTCGACAAGAATGTCGGTCTGTACATTTCAATGAACAGCGTCGGGAAGGACGCTGCCGCCCACTCGCTTCGGGAGGAATTGCTCCAAGCGTTCGTTGACCGTTACTACCCGGCCCCGGCTCAAAACTTGCCCACCGCCAGCACGGCGAAGGAGCATGGCGCGGCGCTGGCGGGGCACTATGTCAGCAGCCGCGCCGGCGGGTTCAATTTCTTGCGCCTGGCGTCGCTGCTTGGCGAAACCAGCGCCGCGGTCGACAAAGACGGCAACCTCGTCGTTTCGACCATCACCGGACCATCCGGAGCGCCGCGCAAGTGGCGCGAGGTCCAACCCTGGGTGTGGCAGGACACCAACGGCAGCGACTATCTGCAGGCGAACGTCGATGCGAATCGCCGGGTGAAGATGTTTTCGATCACGCCCTTCGCGCCGATCATCGAGTTCGTGCCGGCGCCCGCCTCGCTGAACGCCGGCTGGATTTTCCCGGTCGGCGGCGCCGCGCTCTTCATCATGCTGATCGCCGCGTTCGGCTGGCCCATCGTCGCGCTGGTGCGCTGGCGGTACAAATACAAGGCCGACGTGAGCGGCCGCGCGCTAAAACTCCACCGCGCTACCCGCGCCACGGCATGGCTGTTTATCGGCCTTGTGGTCGGTTGGGTGCTGGTGCTTGCCGCGGTCGACAAGGATTTGGCGGTCCTGAACGGCGGGCTCGACGTGTGGATGCGCCTGCTGCAGCTGATGCTCGTCCTGGCGATCGTCGGTACTCTTGCAGCAATCTGGAACGCTTATCTCGTCGCTCGCTCGCCCGGGCGGCACCGGATCAGGACCATCTGGGCCGTCGTGATCGCGCTCTCCGCGGCGTTCCTCGTCTGGCTGTGCCTCGACATGGGCTTGCTGACGGCATCGCTGAACTTCTGACGGCGTGACTCGGGCCCGCGCCAGCGAGAGCGCACCTCAGCGCGCCCGGACTCTGTTCGGGCATCCGCGCGGGCTGACCGTCCTTTTCGCCACCCAGATGTGGGCCGAATTTTCTTTCTTCGGCCTCCAGGCGCTGCTGGTTTATTACATGACCAAGCACCTCGGCTTCAGCCAGTCGAAGTCGTCGGTCATCTATGGCGCCTATGGGGCTGCGGCTTTCTTCAGTCCCTTCTTCGGGGGCCTGATCGCGGATCGCTGGCTCGGCCGGACGAAGGCGGTGATCCTCGGCGGAACGATGATGATGTTCGGCCATTTCGCGATGGCCTCCGAAGCCCTGCTGTTTCCGGCGCTTGTCCTCGTCGCGCTCGGCAATGGCCTCTTCATTCCACCTTTGGCGCTCCAGGTCGGCAGCCTTTATGCCGACGACGACCCTCGCAAGGCCTATGCCTACAGCGCTTATTACATGGGCATCAATTTGGGTGGCCTGTTGGCGCCGCTGGTCTGCGGCACGCTTGGCGAACTCTACGGCTGGCATTGGGGTTTCACCGCCGCCGGCATCGGCATGGCGATCGGCCTCATCATCTATTGCAGCTATCTGCGTCTGCTCCCGCGCGAACCGTCTCGAGGGGCCGTCGCTGCCGAGGCGCGGGCAAGCGTCATCCCGATCATCCGCAAGAACGTGTCAATCCTTCTGCTGATGATCGCCATGGTCGTGCTGTTCCGCGTTGGTTACGAGCAGAGTGGCAACGTGATCGCGCTATGGGTCGCGGACAGGACGGATCGGTCCATCACTCTGCTCGGGCTGGGACTGACCATTCCCGCGACATGGTTCCAGTCGATCAACCCGCTCCTGATCATACTTGGTACGCCGGTGCTCATCCGCGTCTGGAAACGACGCAATGCCAACGAGACTGTCCCGCACCTGCTGCGGCGGATGGCCATCGGATGCGTCATCGCCTCCGCGGCGCTGCTCGTCATGGTCGCCGCGGCGCTTGCAAGTGGACCTGAGGGCTCGCGCGTTAGCTCGCTGTGGGTGCTCGCCTATTTCGTACTGTTGACCCTGGGCGAATTGTTCGTGATCCCAGTCGGCCTGACGCTTGTCGAATCCCTCGCCCCGATCCGGTTCGCGTCGATGGCGATGGGCGGCTGGTACATCGCGAAATTCCTCGGCAGCCTGCTCGCCGG